>NZ_MQVK01000021.1:0-98088 GCF_002002385.1 Vibrio sp. SALL6 | reverse complement strand
ATATAAGAGTTTGTCTCATACTGGTGCAATACGCACTATTATGACGCAGAGATTAAAATATAATTTCATTTTAATTTTAAATATCCGAATAACATCAGCTAACTAACACAAAAAGCAACCGTTCGCTTTGTAGTAGCATCCTCTCCCGCTTTGCACTATCTTTGTGGCTTCTCTTTAATCACTAAGTCATCAACAGATATGAATCTTGCATTGCTCAGTATGTTCATCCCCACTTTCTTTTTCGTCTCGATTACTCCAGGAATGTGCATGACGTTGGCACTCACATTGGGAATGAGTGTCGGCTATCGCCGGACACTGTGGATGATGATTGGAGAGTTAGCCGGGGTAGCTCTGGTTTCCGTCTCTGCGGTACTCGGCATCGCCGCAGTTATGCTCAATTATCCGTGGCTATTTACCGTCCTCAAATTTGCCGGCGGTGCGTATTTGCTCTATTTAGGTATCGAAATGTGGCGATCTCGAGGCAAACTCGCGATCAATTTGGAGAACTCAACTTCACCACCTAAAGGTAACTGGAATTTGGTTCTGCAGGGCTTCGTTACCGCCATCGCGAACCCTAAAGGTTGGGCGTTTATGATCTCGCTTTTGCCTCCATTCATCGACCAAAGCAAAGCCTTGGCGCCACAGCTCATGGTTTTAGTCTCGATCATTCTGCTGTTCGAGTTCATCTGTATGTCACTTTACGCGACAGGCGGTAAAGGGCTTAAACGTGTTTTAGGCCAATCAAAAAATGTACGTTTGATGAACCGTTTCGCAGGCACGTTGATGATGGGCGTTGGTATTTGGCTGTTTGTGAGTTAGAGCGGAACTAAAAGCAATGAAAAACCTCTTTCAAAAGTTCACGCAAGTGATGAGTGAAGTACTAGATTTTCAGGCCCGAATTTGGGTTGTGAACGTCTATGCAGGAGAGCATAAAGGCGAGTCTTATGTCGTTAATGAAGATGCTTTCTCTGAACCTCTTCAGTGGATGAAGAAAAAAGGCTACCAAGAGTCGATGTTGAATAAAGTCGAAGCAATGAAGCGCTCACAGATCTTAGAGTTCGATTTGGGACGGGTAAAACATCGCCTGATGCGCGTGAAATAAGCACAAAAAAAGCGCCACTCAAAATGAGTGGCGCAAGCACTTTTACCTTAAAAGAACGATGCTATGGCGCAGCGTCGATCTCAACAGGCAGATAATGTTTCGGCTCCAGTTTCAACCACTCTGGCAGCACGGTACCAATCGAAATCGATGACCATGTACCAGACAGAACGCCAATAAACATCGCGGTTGAGAAACCAGCCAAAGGCGCTCCTCCCATAATCCACAATGCTCCAACGGTGATCAGTGTTGTACCAGATGTCACCATGGTGCGTGAAAACGTCGCGATAACAGCTTGGTCATTGATGTCTTCTGTTTTCCAACTCTGCTTCGCAATCAACAGCTCACGGATTCGGTCTGCAATGATGATCGAGTCATTCAATGAGTAACCTAAAATCGCCAGCACAGCAGCAAAAACGGTTAAGTTGAACTCCATTTGAGTAATTGCAAAGAAGCCAAGCACTAAGATCACATCATGGGCCAAAGCAAACAGTGAACCGCTTGCTAAACGCCACTCAAAACGGAAACACAAGTAACCAAGAATACTCAACACACAAATCAACAGTGCTAAGCCACCTTGTTCAAACAAGTCTTGGCCAACTTGAGCGCCAACAATACTGTTGCTGACAACATCAACTTGGTGAGAGATTGGCTTAAGTACATCTGCCACGCTTGGTAATGTCTGCCCTTCTTCCGGCGCAGAGTAACGGATCACCCAACGGCCATCTTCACCAGAACGTGTTACTGACGTTGACTCACCAAGTTTTGGTTGCAGTACGTCAAGCAGATCATGGTTAGTTAGCTGCTTATCTACCTTTACTTCTGTCACCATACCACCAGTGAAATCCAAGCCGAGGTTCAACCCTTTAAAGCCTAGAGCGACTAACGCGATCACCGTCAAAATGATGGAAACTAGCGTAGTAAAGTAGCGAATTTTACGAATATTTTGTTTTAGCATTTCGACCATGATTAAACCCTCACATCACGACGGGCATCGCGGCCCCAAATTAAATTGATCATTGCTCGAGAGGCAAATACGCCTGTAAACATACTGGTTAACAAACCTAATCCGAGTGTTAAGGCAAAGCCTTGGATTGGGCCATTACCGATGGCGTACAAAATCACGGCGGTGATCATAGTAGTAATGTTGGCATCAAGGATGGTCGAGAACGCGCTGTCAAAGCCCAGATCAATCGCTTGAGCGAAGCTGCGGCCTTCACGCATTTTGTCCTTAATACGTTCGAAAATAATAACGTTGGTGTCCACTGCCATACCGACGGTTAACACTAAACCTGCAATGCCAGGAAGTGTTAACACAGCGCCTGGTAACAAAGCAATTAGGCCAAGCAAACAAAGCATGTTGGCACAAAGCGCCACGTTTGCTACCCAACCTAATCGGCGGTACCAAAGTGCCATAAAGGTCAGTGTTAAACCCATACCCAAAGCCAGTGCTGCAAAACCGTTTTCAATGTTTTCCGCACCCAGAGAAGCACCGATAGTACGCTCTTCCACAATAGTAACCGGCGCGGTTAGTGAACCCGCACGAAGCAATAGCGCTAACTGCTGCGCATCGTCCATGCTACCTGCTCCGGTAATACGGAACTGGCTACCAAGTTGAGATTGAATAGTCGCGACGCTGATAACGCGCTCACTACGCTCGGTTACACCGCGATCGTTTGTCTTGTACTCTCGGTAAACGGTCGCCATTGGCTTGCCGATGTGAGTTGCTGAGAAGTCGCTCATTTTCTTACCACCAGCGTGGTCAAGAGAAATATTTACTTCTGACATACCCATTTTGTCGACACCAGCACGAGCGTTTACGATATGCTCACCCGTTAGGACTGGTCGTTTTGCCAAAATCACCGTACGACCGTCATTGTCTTGAAGAACAAGATCTTGGCTGCTGTGTGCTTGGCTCGCATCTTTCACTTCATAAAACGCCAAGCTTGCTGTTGCACCAATAACGTTTTTCGCTTGAGCAGGATCTTGTACACCAGGGAGTTCAATTCGAATGCTCTCTTTACCTTGGCGTTGCACTAGTGCTTCTGTGATACCAAGTTCTTCAATACGACCACGCATGATCTTCAGGTTTTGTTGAAGAGTCGACGATTGAAATTCTTGGATATTTTGTTCACTCGGTTCAAGCACAAAGCCACGAGATGAACTTTTTGAAATCCAGCCAGGGTAGTTTTGACGCAAGAACTTGTTCACTTCCGACAATGCTTGCTCGCTGTCACTGTTTACCGTAATTCGGTTGCCGCTTTCTGCTCGAACTTGCACACCACGAACACGCTGATCACGTAGATTCGCTTTGATTTCATCAATCAACGCATCACGTTGCTCTTCAAACGCTTTATTCACATCAACATTCAACAAGAACTGAACGCCACCACGAAGGTCAAGACCGAGTTTAATTGGGCTAAAGCCCATCTCATTCAACCATTCTGGCGCAACCGATACGTATGAGAAAGTGATGCTGTCGTCTTTATTTAGCTCTTTGTTTAACAACGCACGAGCTTTACTTTGCGCATCTTCACCATCGAATACAATGGTTGTTTTGCCGTCTTTTTCGATGATTTTGTCGGCTGAAATATGGTTGGTTTTTAGCAGTTGATTCAGATGAACAACCGACATTTCACTGTTGTTTTGATCCGCAAACGTCAACTGGATAGAAGGCTGTTCGCCAAACCAAGTTGGGATCGCACTTAAGGTTAAGATAATGACCGTCGTGATTAATACGACATATTTCCAAGCTGAGTAGTGATTCATCAGCTTTCTGTTCTTTTGCTGCTTTGGTGTTTTTTTCATGTAAACATCATCCCTTCACGATGAGGTGAAGCTTTTAATAACAAGGCTTAACACACGACAGATGCTCCCAGAATAAATTCAGGGTATGAAATGCTCAGAACGCTCGCGCCCTGTCGAATACAATCGTCGTGTTAAGAGTGCACAATGGTGCAAATAGATGGTGTTTAGGCAGAGAACTGACTATTGAGTGCGACGTACATGGCATTGGTCTCTTTCCAACCAGAAATGCGATGATCGCTTGTGAAATGATAAAATGTGGACTGGTTGTGACGCCAGTTAATGTCCATCAAGCTGTATGCGTAACCCGCATCAGCGTAAAACGGAGTCGTGAGATCGCCGACAAAATCTACGTGCTCGTCATCAAGCCCTTCTCGTAAGTAAGACGTCCAGCGTTGAGAGTTAAACAAAGCAACGGAATCAAGACTTGCATGGCCTTCAGATACTGGAGATTGAGAACTTTCTTCTGAAACTTCAGAGAAATCGACGGAAGAGTTTGGCGATACACTTGCAGCTACAAAAGGTTGTAGCTTAGAAAAGTGCGGTACGTGAGCCTTGTGATCGATTTGCGCAGCAGATACATGCACTGGTAGCAATACCATTGCAAATAGCAGCAAAATCAATTTTCTAAGGTAAATCCAAGGCATAGGAACTCACTAAAAACACAAAGAGCCAAGTTAGGTCACTTGGCTCAATGATAGTATTCCTATTGATTATGGTTCACAACTAAAAAGTTATAAATCTCTGATTTCAGGTTTGTATCGTCATTGCTTTTATCAAAACGTCTTTAGAGAACCAATGTAATCGGTTGTAAGTTACCGATAAAAGAGCTCACCCTTATCAACATCTAAGTAGATCTTGTTCTCTTGCTCCAAACCGCCGCAATAGATGAAGTAAACATTGCGCTTTTTGAACGTCACAGAACGAACCCAACCACCGAGCTCTTCAAAATCACTAGGATCACACGTTTCATCTTTCAGCAATTGCTGGGTTTTGTTTCGGAACATATCTAAATGCTCCTTCAAGTCGTCTGACTTTTGCAGATAACCATCCAAGATCTCTAATCGCTCTTGCTCTTTGATGACTGGCTCAGCGTCAGAGAGACCTTTCGAGTTGACCCATTCCGCAGTCTCTTCTCCACCATCTTCGTAAACGATGTAGTCAGATAGACGAAACCAACCCTCGACCTTTTCCAGCACAGACACTTTTTCGCCTTTGTAAAGTGCATCAACTATCAAAGACTTATCATCAGGCTTGTTGTAAACGTTAACGCGACGCTCGATAACGTAATATTCCGTGATTTCAGGAGCTGGCGCTTCTAAATCCATGATGGGTTTGGAGGCATCCCCTTTATCTACAGGCGCCTTTTCCGTTTTAGCCGCAACAGGCTTTTCAGGTTCGTCTTTTTGCATAAAAAAGAAATAGTAACCAGCACCCGCGCCACCCAGCAGCAGAAGAATCAACACTGCGATGAGAACTTTTTTCATGTTCTTTTCCTTTTTATTCTTTGTGCTTATCTCGCCATCTATACTGTTTAGAGACGGTTAACTTACGTGAGCAATCATGATCAACAAACACTACTGGATGCTGATACTTATCTTGTTCCCTTTGCTAGGGTTCGCCAATGTTCAATGTAATCCATCTTCTTGGGATGACAATCTTACCCAATTCAACCGTTTAGAGTCCAACTACAATCAGCATGTTAAGGTGTTCAATACCTTGTTAAGTGAACACAAGCAGCGCCAACTGCTTTCGCAAACTTTTTCCACAGATGAACTCAGTTTGTTATGGCGCGCTAAGTACAATCAAAACCTGTTCCAAAATCAGCTAAAAGCCTCGGTTCAGTACAAAGAAGAGTTAACGCAAAAAGCAAATGAGCTTATCAAGCTTAGTACCGAGTCGCAGTGGGCAGCGAATGGCTGGGAAAAGCTCGCTCAAAGTTGCAGACATAATAATGAAACAGCGAACCAAATCAGTGCAGAATGGTATCGAGAAAACGCTCAACAACTGGCTAAAGACTATACGACCCTCTCCTCGCAATTTCTGGGATTAGCCCATCTTTATGACAAAGAAGCGAGTGCATTAAAATACGCCCAAGGCTCTCGCCATTAAACTGTTACAAAATGGGACTGTTCCCCTTAATAAAATTGATTAACCAATAACCAAACCAGCTATTTTATAGAGACATACGTCACAATAATGCTTTACTTACGCGCATTTTTTGGTTAATTTACCCATTAACAAAATTTAATAAAAAGTCACATTTGGCTGGAGATGATGCTACAAAAATGGTTATCAATCGATTAAGTAACAGGGATTGTCCTAATGCTACCAAAGCCAAGTTTTTGTCAGTAGTTAGGCACGTAAAAGAGTTCGGTTCAATTAGCGATTTGGACCTATGTAAAATCTTCGGAGAAACAATTTGGAGTGATGGAAGGGAATACCATTCAGCCGCGTTCTCATTTAAGGTTGATAGACAAACTGGTGACTGTAAGATCTCACAGTACAAACACCAATAAGGCTTAAAAGTTTATGAAGCGGAGTTAGGAAACTGGCTCCGCTTTTTTGATCATGATAATCGTGAAGTCGTGGTCGGAGTACCCCTCGATTAATTGTGCATCTGGGCATAGCCATCGGCAATAGCGCAACACCCCCACTTTGTTATGCGATTCTAGAATTCTCATGCTCGGCAGCTTTTCTTCATCGAGTAAGTTAAACACACAGCCTATTCGAGCCGCTCGATACATCTTCTCAATCATTTCAATCGTATGATTGGCATTGCTCGATTTGTAGTTTAATGAACCTGACGCGAACACATAATCACTTTGAGGAAGAACAAGCTTAGAAAAGTCGCCACAAATGAAATTAACAGGCGTTTTAAAGGCTTTCTTTCTGGCCTTTGTGATGAACTGCTTCTGCAGATCAATGCCGACATAGCGCGCTGGATATTGATTCTGGCTCTCAATATATTCAAGCAGATCACCAAAGCCACAGCCAATATCGAGAATACTAACTGCCTCTAAACAAAGGCTACGAGTCAGCGCTTCAAATCGGCTGATTTGGCTATATTCGTCCTGCCAACCCAGCGTACGCGCTTTATCATTACCGAATTGTTTACAACGCTTGCGGTGGTAGTTGGCAATCTTCAATCTATCGAGCCACTTCATTCATCTCCCCTCTTGCTCACTACAGGCACAATGATCAAATTAAATGGGTAAACAGCCATTTCCTTTTACCTGCCGAATAGCAAGGTGTGTGTGGATGTCTTTGACGTTTTCTAACCTTTGCAACTTTCTCGTGAAGCTTTCGTATCCGGGAAGATCTTTACTGACCACTTCCAATAAATAATCGTAAGCGCCAGATACGACGTGACAAGAAATCACCTCATCCATATCGACGATTGCGGTTTCAAACTCATCGATTGACGACGCTTGGTGGTTATTCAAACTCACTTCAACGAACACCGTCATCGCAATACCTACTGCGCCACGTGAGATCATTGCTCGATATCCGCTGATAACCCCCTCTTGTTCAAGACGTTTTAAGCGCCTCGCACATGGTGAAGCAGATAGCCCTACTTGGTCAGCAAGCTCCGCTGTCGTTAATGTGGCGTCTTTCTGTATGAGATGAAGTAACTGCCTATCAATTTTGTCCATGCCAACTCCCTTTGCCAAAAATCACTAAATTTAATTAATTAAACGCAGTTTAACACCAATACTGAAACAAAGTACGTCACATCTTGCCAACATGATGCGTCAGTTTCGTTCAATAATTACAGCGAACTTTACACATGGACGCGACAACGATGATTTTGGGATACGCTGCAATTTTAGTGACCGTACTGCTTTGGTCTGGTTTTTTCATTTCGCTCAAAGGTGGGGCAATTTCGGCACTACAACCTGCTGATATTGCTTTGGTGCGCTTTCTCGTTCCTAGCCTAATCTTGTTGCCTTTTGTAATGAAACATAAAGCCGCCCTAAAAGCCGTTCCCAACAAATACCTTACTGGTATTGTCTTGGGTAGCGGTTTACCTTATTTACTTGTAGCGGGCACTGCCATGCATTTCGCTCCCGTCGCGCATGGTAGCGCCTTAATACCTGGCACGTTACCATTGTTTGTTTCTGCCATTGCAGTCTTGTTCTATCAACAATCGCTGAGTCATCACCGCATTATTGGTCTTTCCACCGTACTGCTGGGTATTTTTGTGTTTCTGCTATCTAATATCGGGGAGGAATACAACTGGTCTCAACTTCAAGGGCACGCGATGTTTTTAGTTGGCAGCTTGATGTGGGCGGTTTTTACTATCAGTGCACGCGTAGCTAACCTCAACGCTTATGTATGCGCGGGTTTTGTCGCCATCGTCTCGTTACTTATGCTTATCATCGCAGTCGGGTTCGGTTGGATAGACAGTTATTTAGCGGTAACGCCTATCTCCAATTGGCCTTGGAAGGAGCTGTTTAGCCATGCAATGTTACAAGGTGTCGGCGCAGGGCTTATCGCATCGTTTACGTTTATCTATGCCATAAAAATCATTGGCGCCGAAGCCAGCGCCGCATTTGGGTCTCTCACTCCCGTTGTCGCAACGTTGCTTGCCGTTCCAATCTTTGGCGAACAACCGGATTCGCTAACTTGGATCGCGTTAATTCTGGTGACTTGCGGTAGCGTGGTCGCCAGCCAAATCTTTATGAAGCATGAACTTACTCAAACTTATCGCCCACCACTTCACAGATAGCGATTAATTGACAAAAACTTTTATAAACCACACTTGATGAGTAAAACGGCGTTTTGGTAGCCTCTTTTCAATCAGAAATTGGAACCTCAGATCTTATGCCAGCAACTCATACGAAAGATGTACTGCATAAATTCCTCAAACCAGGGATGAAACTCTCGATTAACTTCGAATTTGGACCAAAAGATAAATTCAGCTACTCAACCGTTTATTTAGGAATAAAAGAAAATTCTTATTTGATCCTCGATATTCCGATGCGATTGCTCGAAGATCAAGTGATGAGAAAACTGCATAACGCCGATGTGATTGTGCGCGGCGTTTCCGACACTGAGCTTGGTCACGTGTTGGCTTTTAAATCCAGTGTACTAATGACAGCCGTTCGTCCTTCCCCTCTGCTCTTTATTCGCATACCCGGTACGTTCGCAACTAAGCCTGTTAGAGAGCACGAGCGTTACAAGCTACAAATGGACTGTACCATCGATCACAGCGGCAATATTTATGACGGCAGTTTGGTTGATTTTTCACTGGCAGGCGTCGGTGTTCAGACCTTTATTGAACCTGAGTTTAAGGTTGGAGACCGAGTTTCGGTGGTATCACCTCTTAGCATTCATATAGGAGAGGAAAATCCTTGCTTGATCGCCAATATAAAGAAGCAACCCAAAGGCTGGGTGATAGGCATTCGATTCGAGCAACCCATTACTATGACTGAAGATTTGAAAACCAAGTTGCTGGAACAGTCCTTTCTGACCAGCAACGTATGATTTAGTGAACTGAGACGCATCAAGGCTATGATTGGCTAAAGCGCGTCGCGGCAAAACTGTTGAGTAACCGATGTACGGCATAAGTAACAAGCAAAGTGACCACGATGGCAAACAGTATGCTGCTGACTCGATACAAAGCACTAAAGATCAGATCACCATCGGGGGTGAGATACTGTCCAAATAAGATCCCTAAAGTAGTGAGGCCGCCAAAGCCTGCACCTGAACCACTGGATTCTTTCACATGCATGTAACTGAAGATCATCGCGCCAATCCAAAGTAACGGCACAATAAACAGCAAAGTATCTGACCAATCATACAAAATGAGCTGCCCGACGATACCAAAGGTCACGCCTAGCAATGTGCCCATCGCCCGTTTACGAGCGTAACCTAAGGCGCCATTCCAGTGCATTGGAAACAGGAGCAACAAGGTTGTCGCCTGCGCTGACATGGAATCGTTCAAATCAAAGATCTGAAACACCAAAAAGGACATGGTTGCAATACTCGCCCCCATAAGAGCCTCATGTCGCATCCGATGGCTTTGTTTGGCTTGTGAAGGCTTTGGCAGCGGTTGACGAGGTTCCGAATCTGGAATCAAAAACGTCACCAAATACGCCACAATGATGGACAAAACGTTCGCCTGTAAGTTACTAAAAATAAGATCATTCAGATCCGTTGTCGGGTAACTAGCAAAGTGCAGCATGATACTCAAGCTAAGCACACTGTTCGCGCCAAATAGAAACAAACTCCCTTTTGACATACAAGCAAACTTGTAAAGAAACAAGCCGAACGCAATCAAGGTCATCAACACCGGATGGCTACCAAACAAGCCCCCCAAAATGCCAACCTCTAGCCCACAAACAACAGCGGAGAAGATTAACTGTCTTGATGCATGCAAGTTCACTACTGGTACCATACCGAGCAAAAGCATGGGTGTTACGGTGAAAAACACACCGTAGTTCCAGCCAAACAGCTTACACAGTGTAAAGCCGGTGGTTGCGCCAGTTGCTATGCGTAGGCATTGTCTGAAATCGTTCTCAGACATGGGGTGGTCCCATAATTTCATACCACCTCCCAATTAATAGATGTAATGCAAAGTGCTCAAAAAACGAATTTGCAGACGAGCCAGCCAACCTGAAATCGTGCTATCAGGCAATAGTTGTACCGTCGCACGAGCACCCGCCGGGAAAGCTTGTGGCTGTTCGTTGATAGACAAATGCAATCTCAAACGCTGAGCATCCCTCACCCAGCGGTTGGAATCTGTTGGTGTCGCGAGGCGGCCGTCTGCATCAAATTGACCCGAGCTTACCCCGGCATCCAAGCTGGTAATGCGGGCTTCAAAAACCTCTCCTGGCAAACTATCAAAGGCCACCAGTGCTCGACTATCACGGTTAAAATGACGCAAACTTTTCTCGCGAAAGTCCGCAATAATATCAACTTGATCCGAAACCAGTGCGATAAGTGGCGTCCCCGCAGCGGCGTAAGCACCTGTCTCTAACTGCAAGTTCGTGATAACACCATCGTGCTCGGCACTCACTTGAGTGTAAGAAAGGTTAAGCTCAGCTTGTTTTAGCTGGTTCTGAGCAACACGCACGTTGACGTTAGCTTCGCCGAGCTCGCCGCGGCTTACTTCTAGCTCTTTCAGGCGGGCTTTTGCTGCTAGCAAATTCGCTTTTGCCGCTGTTGCACTACTCTGCGCATCATCACGTTGTTGTTGAGACGTACCGTTTCGGCTGAACAATGTATTCAGTCGATTGGCTTCACGGATTTTTTGCTCAGCGACGATTTTACTCGCTTCCACATCCGCTTTGGCTGCCGTGATAGAGGCATCCAACTGCTCATTGTTTTGGATCACTTGTTGTAAGTTTAATTGCGCTTTTTCTACCGCTAACTTGTATGGCTGCGGATCGATTTGGAACAACAAGTCGCCTTTTTGAATGTCTTGGTTATTTGCCACATAAAGATGGGTGATTTGTCCATTAACACGGGGGGCGACCTTAGTTACCACTCGGGTAGCCATCGCCTGAGGAGTTAACGGCATTGCTAAATCAGCAACAAGAAAATAGGCAAAGACAAGGACAAACGCGACGCAAGAATATTTGATCCAACGCGCGAACTTTTGGTCTGGAGTCATAGGCGTTTACTTCTCTTTTTTATTAGGATTTCTGACTTTATTCGCCAAGTGAATCGAGCGCATTGTGAGCAATTTGCTCTAGGATCAAGCCCAATTTCTTTAGCTCTTGGTCATTGATTTCTGAGAGCAGTTTTCGACGAACCTGCAAGATGCGTTCTTCCATTTGTATCAACAGCTCTTTGCCTTCGTCCGTTAAGCTGACAATTCGTGCTCGCTTGTCATGCTCACAACAACGTCGCGTAACGAGCGATTGCTCTTCGAGTAGTTTTAGCGTGCGCATCAACGAGGCAAGCTCAATCTCAAGCGCTTCAGCAAGTTGCTTTTGACTGATGTTGTCGCCCATTCGATACAGCTTCCAAAGCGCCGTCCAGCGCGGGTAAGTTAGGTTTAGCGGTTCGAGCTCACGGTCGGCAACCATCTTCCATAAACGAGCGACACGAGACAGTTTTTCGGCAAGGGACAGATCTCTCAAAATGTTGATGTCTTGAATCATAAGATGCACTCTATTACTTAGCGTGCTAAGTAATATAATTTAGTTAGCACGCTAAGTAAATATTTTTGTGATTTAAATCACAATGAATTTTTGCGCATTTAAAAGGTTGCGAAGAATTAAGATCTTCAGATTGCAGGAAAGAAAAAGCCCAACTCAGAAAAGCTAAGTTGGGCTAGGTAAACAAAGAAACTACCGTAAATGTGGCAGCAGACTATGTCCGTTCAATCAAGAAGCGCTGCTTGAAGTCAACAAAAGCCTCGTGGAGTACATTTTCTTTAATGGGTTTCAGCAAAACATAGTTCGCGCCTGCTTCCATAAATGCATCACTGGTTTCTTGCGCAGTGTCGGCGGTGCAGGCGTAAATTGGCGTCCCCAATTTCAAGTTTTGACGAATCTCTTTCGTGGTTTCGATGCCACCAAGATGCGGAAGTTGGTTATCCATCAAAATCAAATCATAAGAGTGATCTTTTAAGAACTCCATGGCTTCTAGCCCATCCTTCGCCCAATCAACCTGCATCTTGTATTTGGTACAAAACGCTTTAAGAATAAAGGCGTTAGTATGGTTATCTTCCACCAGCAACACTTTCAGACTTTCATCAAACAACTCTGCAGGTTTTACGCGTTGGCTCGAATCCAACGGAGCCAGAACTCGCTCACGATCTTTTACTGGCAGCGTAACAACAAATGTGGTTCCTTGCCCTTTTTGACTGCGAACTTGTACATCCCCGTCGAGCATATCGACCAAGTTTTTCACGATGGTCAAACCAAGGCCACTGCCACCGTATTCGCGAGTTGTGGTCGCTTCTTCTTGAACAAAAGGTTCGAACATTTCATCCAACTTGTCGGACTCAATACCGATACCCGTATCGCTGATTTCAACCACTAGCACACTATTGTCTGCGCCATAAAACTGCTCTAACTCGGCATGTAAACGCACGCAGCCCGATGGCGTGAACTTCACCGCGTTACTGACTAAATTAAACAGAATTTGATTCAGACGAACTTGGTCGGTGAAAATCTCTACATTGCCATCAAGCCGGTTTTCAATGACAAGTTCAACCCCTTTGTTTTCACAAATAGGGCGATAGATGTTTTCTAGCGTTCGCATGGTATCAGCGAAGGAGAAAGGATGTTTTTGGATATTGAACTTGCCTTGTTCAATCTTTGAGAAATCCAAAATATCATTCAATACAGCAAGTAAGTGCTCACCACTGTGGCGAAGAACATCGATTTGATTCTTCTGCTCTTCCGCTTCCACGGAATCTTTGAGTAGCTGCGCAACACCCAAAATACCATTAATTGGTGTGCGAATTTCATGGCTCATTTTAGCCAAGAAGTCAGCTCGCGCTTGCGCGGATTTTTCGGCTTCTCTGCGTGCTAAGTTACTTTGCTTTTCTGCTTCGATCAGCGTTGTAATATCTTGCCCTTGAACAATGATGCCGCTGATATCACCATCGACGCGAATTGGCGATAAGTTCCAACGAAAGACTTTATCACCAATAGGCACGTTCACTCCCGTCAGTGTCGCGCCCTGCGCTGCCATTCTTAAATGTGGTACCAGTTTGTCTTTGAATCCTTTAAATACAGGATGCATGGTTTCGATGTCATTTTCGATAACCAGTTCTTTGCGAGCTGCGGGGTTGATTTGGATCAGCACGCCCGCTTCTGACCACACCATGATTGGCGATAACGCGAAGTTAAACAGGTCTCGAAACGATCGCTTTTGAGCTTCTAATTCTTCAAACGTGCTTTCCAGCGTCGAACCAATGTGGTCAAACTCTTCAATATCCGACCCACCAAAACGCTCAAAGCCTTTTTCTTCCCGAGCAGAACGCGTGTAAGACATGAGCGAACCCAGCTCTTCCACAACTCGGTTTTCAATCCACTCTTTGGTCATCAGCGCAATCATAATCATGCCAATAACAGATGCTAACATCGCCAAAAAGTGTTGAATTTGCAGCGTAACAACACTCTGGTTGTCTTGCACGGTAAGTAACTTCAAGTTGGTGATGGCCGCGTTCACTTCAATCGGTGTTTGGATGATCAACAACTGATCTAACTTCTTCTGGGTCTCTTTGCGTTTCAACACATCGAAGATTTTGTATGACTCATCCCCCGCCAGTGAACTTGCTACAGGAATGTCGTTCGCCACCAGCACAACATTGTCGACGTTGCCTTCGTTTTTTAACTTTTCCATCAAGGCGAAGTTATTATCCAAGACGACCGCGTTGTACGAATACCCCATCACTTCGCCCGTTTTCGGCTCTAACACAGGAACACGGCGTAGCAACAAGTGACGAGCACCCATTGACGTGATTGATGTGACGTAATACCAATTATTACTGAACGTAACTTTGCTAGTCAGGCCGTCCAGCATTGAATCGTTGATACCATAAAAATGCGCGTTCCCATCGTCCCAAATAATACCTTGATGGTCGGTGAGAAAACGAAATTCAGGTGTGTGCGAAGGATCACTCTGATCAATGCTGAGAAAGAAGTAATTTAAGGCTTCTTCATTTCGCTCCGAGTAAAAATCCAAAATCACATCACTTTTCGAATTGCTGTCGTGATGGATCTGAATCGCTGCAAAATGACTTTCAAAAATATTCAGAATCAACGCAG
Organism: Vibrio sp. SALL6; assembly: GCF_002002385.1. NCBI lineage: Bacteria > Pseudomonadati > Pseudomonadota > Gammaproteobacteria > Vibrionales > Vibrionaceae > Vibrio > Vibrio sp. SALL6. The sequence continues at coordinate 83,448 of NZ_MQVK01000021.1, read as the reverse complement.
ACGTTTGCTGCTTGGTTCGGTCGACCTCCTGCCAAATGATCTGTTTGGAGAAGTAATAACTCTGAACGAAAATGCCTAAAATGATCGGAGCAAGAACGAGAATAATAATTTTAGTTATAAGCGTCGACAGCGAGCGACGCTTTTTTAGCTTTGATGTAATTGTCATCAATTGTCTGAGTATCTAAATGCACGTTTTCTGAGAGCTTCAATTCGCTCAGGGGAATCTGATTTGGTCACAACTTCGAAGTCCCCAGAGTACACCGTTGGTACAGGTTTACCTTCCAAATCCCATTTAATCGCCTCTGCCATAGCAATGCCAGTATCATCATTCATACGCATGACGGTGATATCTAACTCCCCTTTTAAGATAGCGTCTAGCTCAGCAGAACCACCGCCCCAGCCATTAATCATAACGTCTTCACGGCCAAGTTCAGACAGTGCTTCGACGGCACCTAACGCAACGTCGGTAGAACAAGCATAAATGAACTCGACATCTGGGTACTTTTTCAAGCTCGCTTTTGCAGCTTCATACCCGGACTGTTTTGTCGCTTTTGTATAGTAAGCAGATTGTAGTTCAAACTGACTGTCTTGGTTCACTTGGTGAATGAATGTGTTACCACGGATATCGCTAATGTAGCCTTCAGAGAAGTACAAAACGCTGTAATGGGTATTTTTCGGGAACTGCTTGCCAAACTCCACAGCGAGTTCGCGACTGCCTTCAGCGTGATCGAAACCGACGTACATAAAAGGCTGTCGAGTTTCCCATTCACGGACTGGCGTCGTGATATTTTGCAGGATAAGTTTGGTTTTGGTGGAATCTAAAACGTGTTCGACAAACTTACGATGTCGGGTCGTATCGAGTGTAAAAATTAAGTAGTCGGAATTGCTTTTCAGTGCTTCCATCAAAGAAAGGCTTTGTTGTTTGATATCGGCGTTTGGTCGCGTAAACACTTGATTGATTTGGTAATCAATATTGAGTTTATCTAAGCGCTTCTCAAACGCGTCGATGTTTCTTATCCAGTAATCGGAAATCTGCTGCCCTGGATAAACAACGGAGATTTTTAATGGGTGTCTTTTTTCAGGGGTAATAGGTACAGGATCGTCTCTCACAGCCGCAGCCAGAGCATCCGTTAAGTGTTTCTGTTCTGGGAATTCATTTAAGAATTCTTGATACGCCCAGTAGCCGTTAAGAACCTGAGAGGCTTGTGAAGCCGGAGACATGCCGGCAATTGAAATCAGGGACAATACTAACGCTTTATTCATTTATTGCTCTTTTAGCTTTTTTATTGAGCCTACTTCAGCTCTGTTTGTGACCTAGCCGAGTCATCCTTTACTCTTGTAATCTACCTTCCACTGAGTGTTTGTTTCAATAGTAAATTTGTCTACTTGGAACAGAACATCGGGCCATTATGCGTCAGAATAGCCATACATGATATACCCAAAGTCCATATGGTATTCTGCTTTTATCTCAAGAAGCTTGGATGTATCAGGCTCGGCCGTATTAGTCAGCTGTATCAATAAATATAAATAAGCCGCCAATGTTGGCGGCTTATAAAAGACAATTGAAATTTAAGAATCCGAAAAACAGGCACTCAAACGGTCACGATGAACCGTTAACTTTGAGAGCAAGACTCAAACATCACTTGCTGATTGTCATCCACGGCAATCAAAGCTTTGAGTTCAACCAACTGCTCTTTCTTGCTCTTGGTTAGTTGTTTGATGAAATACTCAGCACGCATTGCTGTTACTTTTGAGTCGAAGCTAGTCGACCACTCTAAAACAAGAGGCCCTTTACCCTTGAGCGCTTTTGCGCCTTTGCCAAGTTGGTGCTGTTTAAATCGCCTTTCGATGTCATTGGTAACACCGCAATACAGTGCATTACGGTTATTGCGGATCAGATAAACGCTCCAGTGCTGCTCAACGCTTTCACTCATGAAAGTAGAGATTCTACCTGCGCTTTCAATGCATCGAGTTCTTCTCTTAACTCGGCAACTTCTTGCTCTAACTGAGCGACACGTTCTGAGCTTGATGAAGTAGCTGGAACTGCCGCAGCCATTGCTGACACATCGACTTCACCACAGAACAAGTGCATGTAACGAGATTCACGTTTACCAGCTTCACGAGGTAACTTCACCACAAGCGGGCCTTTCTCTTCGCTAGCAAGATGCTCAAGTACAGCTTCTACTTCTTTTACATCGTGGAAAGTGGCAAGGCGGTTGGTTCGAGTGCGGATCTCGCCTGGCGTTTGCGCTCCACGCAGCAACATGCAACAGATGATGCCCTTCTCTTGCTCCGACAATTTAAGATCGCCAAACTCGGTGTTGCAAAAACGATGTTGGTACTTGCTAACACGGCTATTGAAAGCGCTCTCATCGCTGACAAGTCGACGCTCAATCAACGCATCAACAGCATCAAGGACGTCAGATTCTGACAGTGCCATCACTGGCTCACGGTTGCTTTTTTGGTTACATGCGTTGGTCAACGCGTTCAAACTGAGGGGATATTGGTCGGGGGTGGTCACTTCTTTTTCAATCAAGCAACCAATTACTCGTGCTTCAATTGCCGTTAGCTCAACTTTCATAATGCATTTCCTTATTATTTTTGCATTTGAATTTATACCTAAACCGCATCTAAGTCTTTTATGTCTACTTTGCACCGTCGATTCAAAACGCTGCACGACTTGACGCTGTTTAGGTATAGGTGTCAGGCTAAAGCATAGCGCAAAGACCTGGCACCCATCGCGAATCGGGGTCGGTCTCAATGCTCCGAGAGAATCGGCACTTTTCTCATATTGCCGTCTTCATCAATCATCATGATTTTCGAACGATTCAGTTCGACTTCCGTGATTTCAAGTTGGCTTCTCTCTTCAATGTACGCCGCTTTTAACTTTTCAGCCAAAGAGCTGGTGACTTTCTCATTCTCTTGACTGTCGGCTTGCTCCGCAGTGTTACCAGAGTCCATATCAAGTTTCATCATTTTTCATTTAATGACGCTGATGATATAGCGAAGGTCTCGCCATGACAACGTATCGATTTGTTCATAAATGCAAAATGCTATCCACTTATCGACAATAACCGTCGCAGAAAGACGCATTCGTACCCCCTCAATAACCCGTTCATGGTGCAAATTTTTTCATCTTCGCTCCCTCTAGTGACCCGACCAAAGGGCAGTTTGTCAGCGAGATATGAGAATTGGTTGAGATTTGGTCAACTCTGCATTGTGATTGATCTAAAGACTGTTATGCCACGGGATGTTGTGCTTTAATCGAGGCAGATATTCACAAATTAGGAAAGGGAACCATGAGTAGCGTATTTGAAATCGTTAACCAAGCTCGTCGTAAAAACAAACTAAAACGTGAGCTACTTGATAACGAAAAGAAAGTTCGTGATAACCGTAAACGTGTAGACCTTCTAGAAAACCTACTAGACTACATCAAACCAGAAATGTCTCACGATGAAATCGTCGCTATCATCAAAAACATGAAAGCTGACTACGAAGACCGCGTTGATGATCACATCATCAAAAGTGCAGAGATTTCTAAAGCACGTCGTGACATCAGCCGTCGCATTCGCGAACTGACTGAAGAAGACAAGCAAACTAGCGGCAAAAAATAAGTCCGATTAGTTCAAGTTTCAAACCCCGAGTGAGCATTCCTTACTCGGGGTTTCTTTTTGTCACTTTGTAGTCCAGTGTGTACAATAAAACCATTCTCGAATCCCAACACACTCTAATTCCAATGCCTTCAACTTCTACTAACGCACAACCTACGTTAGCAAAACAACTGTTTACGATGACATGGCCAATGCTGTTTGGTGTGTTGTCCTTAATGAGTTTTCAGCTTGTCGACAGTGCATTTATCGGTCAGCTTGGCGTTTTACCGCTTGCCGCTCAAGGTTTCACCCTACCGCTTCAAATGGTCATTATCGGCATTCAAGTAGGCTTAGGCATCGCGACTACCGCAGTGATCTCTAAAGCCTTGGGCGCGAATGATGCTCGCTATGCCAAACAACTTGGCGGATTGGTCTTAATGATTGGTTCAATCGGTGTTGCGGTATTCGGCCTCTTAATTTGGCTGCTGCGTTACCCGATTTTATCTCTGCTCAGCGCGCCAGAAACTGTTATGCCTATCATAGATAGTTACTGGCCTTGGTGGCTGCTGAGTTCATGGGCTGGTGCAGTCCTTTATTTTTACTACAGTATTTGTCGTGCCAATGGCAACACTATGCTTCCGGGCACGATGATGATGGTGACAAGTGGTGTGAACTTGGTATTAGACCCGCTGTTCATTTTCACGCTCGATCTCGGCATTAATGGTGCAGCGTTGGCAACCTTAGTTGCATTTGGGTTTGGTATCCTTGTCGTTGCGCCAAGAGTGAAGCGCAACCACTGGGCTACAACGCAATGGCAAGATCTGAATGTGATGAAAAGCGTCTCTTCGATAGGTAACATCATGGGGCCAGCCATGGTCAGTCAATTGCTGCCGCCGCTCTCTTCAATGTTAGCGACCAAGTTGCTTGCCAGCTTTGGAACTGCCGCAGTCGCTGCTTGGGCGCTAGGCTCACGTTACGAGTTTTTTGCCATTGTGTCTGTATTGGCACTGACCATGTCGATGCCTCCAATGGTGGGGCGCTTGTTAGGTGCAAAGAACTATCGAGACATTCAATCTCTGGTTGGAATAGCGGTTAAGTTCATTCTTGGCTTCCAGCTTTTGATTGCAGCGATTACCTTCTTGCTTGCAAACCCGCTCGCATTGTTAATGACAAGTGATACCCAAGTAGAACAAGTGCTCCACATGCATCTAATGATTGTGCCGATAAGTTTGGGCTCTCTTGGCGTTTGTATGCTGATGGTGTCGATTTGCAATGCGCTAGGGAAATCGTACACAGCATTAACCATTTCGGCATTACGCTTGTTTGTTTTCTTCCTACCTTGCCTATGGCTGGGTGCACAACTGGGCGGTATCAGAGGTCTGCTGTTTGGTGCGTGTGTGGGTAATATTATGGCGGGTATTTCTGCTTACCTTACTTACCGTAAAACCATACACAAACTTGCGATAAAGCAAGCTACAGCCTAAGTTTTAGTATTAACAAAGAAGCCCTCAACTGAGGGCTTCTTACTATCAGCTTTTGGCTATACCATGCACAAGTTTACTGGTCAGCAGGGAATACTACGCCAGTTTGTTTGCGTACTTCAGTCAATACTTTTGCAACGGTCAACGAACGTTGTTTCATTTGTTCATCAATCACACCAAGCTTTAACTGCTTCGCAAATGCTTCTGCTTCGTAGAACATATGATTCTCGGTTTGAGGCAAAGTTAGGGTCTCTTTTTCTTCACCACGAAGAATACGCTCTACACCACGGCCTGTGGCGATCATATCGACCAACACACTGCCTTGCTCACCTTGAAACTCGCTTGGGATAAGAGAATCACTGACTTTCGAGTGCAGAAGATTTACGTTAAAGCCATCATACGCCAGCGTTACGCTGCCGCATCCGTCAACGCCTGATGGAAGCACATGTGCACTGGCTTGAACAGAGTTCGGCTCACCAAACAACTCTATCGCAGAACCCACGCAGTAATAACCGATGTCCATGATGGAGCCATTGGAAAACGCAGGATTGAATGTGTTTGGATTTTCTCCATTTAGATATTTTTGGTATCTCGATGAATACTGGCAATAGCTAATCGTCGCATGTCGTAACGGAGCGATAGACGGTAAGCTCTCTTTCAATACTTGGAAGTTTGGTGTGTAAGGCGACATAAACGCTTCAAACAACACAACGTTGTTTTCCTCAGCACAGGCAAACATCTGTTGTGCCAATGCGTAGTTCGAAGCCATTGGCTTTTCACAAATGACGTGTTTGCCCGCTTTTAACATTTGAATAGCTTGAGGAGCATGAAGCGAATTCGGACTGGCGATGTACACCGCATCAATGTCTGCATCCTGACCTAATGCTTCTAGGCTGTCGTAATAAGTATCTGCATCATAAGGCGTGCCAAACAAACGCGCTTTTTCTATATCTCTCGAATACACAGCTTTAAGGCAAAACTGCTTGGTTTGGATTGCCGCTTCAACAAATTGTTGCGAAATCCAGTTAGTCCCGATAACAGCGAGTTTAAACATGTCACTTCCTTTATATTCGTTCTAAAAAGCCGTAATGAATTCGGCTTATCAGTGCGATTTAAGCAAGCTTTAGTTCATTAAACAACTCAAATAACTGGTTAGATTTATACGGCTTTGGCAAATACGCATCCATACCCGCAGCAAAACAATTGTGAATGTCCTCTTCCAACACACTCGCGGTCAAAGCAATGATGGTTGTTTTCTTGCAGCCCACTTTCTTTTCCCAACGGCGAATCTCTTTTGTCGCGGTTAGGCCATCCATCACTGGCATCATACAATCCATCAAAATGGCGTCAAACTGCTCACCTTTGGTGATGGCATCCAGCGCTTCTTGCCCGTTACTCGTAATTAAGTAGTCGTACCCTGCTTTATCTAAGAAAAAGCTCGCGATTTTTTGGTTCATTAGATTGTCTTCAGCAATCAATATTCTTCGATGAGTTCGAGATATTTTAGATTCAGCGCGAGATGCAATATTTGTGACATTGTCACGCAATGTATTCTTTTCGAGCTTAGCTAGCTCTTCGATGGCATGTTTGAATCGATTACCCAAGAATGGTTGAGTCAACACGGCATGCACGTTTTCCGCGTTTGTGTAAGAACTCGTCAAATGGTGCTGGCACACTACTACTCGACGAACATCATAAACTTCAGCCAGTTCACTCAAACAGCTATCGATATCCATCTGACCGTCATTACATAAGAAAATGACATCGAAATCTTCATCTAGCGCTTTTGCTTCCGAAAGTGAGTTAACGCCTACCAGCTTAATTTGAGCTAAACGACACTCTTGGACAATTTGCTCTGTATAAGCATAGTTATCACATATAAAGAGCCCTCTTTTGACCACATCGGAATGCCAACCAAAGAGAGGTAACGCCTCTACTTCTATTGAAAAACCAAAGCATGTGCCCACCCCCTTGGTCGAGGTTGCCACTAGCTTGCCTCCCATCATTGACACTAATTGGCGACAAATAGCAAGCCCTAGCCCTGTCCCGCCAAACTGTCTTGAAACGCCTTCGTCTTCCTGAGTAAACGGCTCAAAAATGGTCGCCAGTTTGTTCCTTTCAATGCCGATGCCCGAATCCTTGATAAGGAATGTGAGCGAACCTCGCCCTTGCTCTAACGCTTCTTCGTAGCTCACGTCGACTGAGATATAGCCTTGTTCAGTAAACTTAACGGCATTGGAAACCAGATTAGTAATGATCTGTTTGATGCGATGATCATCGACCATCACGCGAGCCGGAATGTTTTCATCCAATGAAATATCGAGTTCAAGCTGTTTAGACGTGGCTTTAGATTGAAACAAAATCACCGATTGATAAACGACTTCGCGAATGTCAGCTTCAACCAACGACAATTCGAGGCGCCCCGACTCGATCTTAGACAAATCTAGAATATCGTTTAGCAATGCAAGCAACGTGTGGGAAGAGGTATCGATGTCATCCACGACTTCTTGCTGATGAGGCGATAGCTCACTTTGCGACAAAATTTCAGTCATCCCCATGATGCCATTCAGCGGCGTTCGAATCTCATGGGACATATTGGCCAGAAATACAGATTTTGCTCTATTGGCTGCCACTGCCGACTCTTTGGCGTGCAGTATTTCGTGAGTTTGTCTCTGCTTTTCTTCCACCACACGATTGACTTGCTGCGCAAAGAGAGTGAACTCGTCACTACCATCGACTGCGACTTTTTTCTCTTTTTCTTCCTCATTAACAAGGGCATTAAGAGCATGAATGATCGCGCCAATCTTGCTGTTAACACGATACCAAGTGGCAACCCCCAGCCAGCCAAGCAAGAGAAGAACTACCGCAACACCACAGGTAATGAGCAATACATTTCGTTTTTGCTCATTGACTTGAGTAAGTAGGGATTGCTCAGCTTGACGAGTAAATCCTTCAATCATCATTTGCAATCGCTGAACCCGAAAATCGAGTTCGTCAAGGTAAGCCGCATAATCGCTGCGTGGCATGTCGCCATTCATCAGCCTCGCTCTTGATTCCAAATTACGTTGATAGCGGGGGGAGCTGAAAAGGCCAAGCAGTTTATCGACATGCGCATAAGATGCCCCCAAATGCAAAAATGCATCTAGATTTTGCTGCTGACGATCAATGGTTTGAAAAAAAACGCTTTGGTTCAGCTTCGCATCTGGATCCATCACTAAACGGTAGGTCAGCCAAGCCTCTTTTTGCGTCCAATAAGATAATTGAGCAAGGTAAGCAATAAAGTTCTGCATGGCGTGCCCATCGCTATTTCCATACAGCTGATAGTTTTGTAGCAAGGAAAGCGACATTTCTTGCAACAACTGAAACGCCCAATCACCCACTTCATCTGTGTTGGTAAGATCCCCAGACACCATACCAAGCATCGCCTCTTTTAAATCATCGGCGTACTCGGAAGTGTGTGGATTAGTGGAAAATTTATGATGCATGGAGAGCACCACATTATTTTGGACATCCACTTCGATGCTTAAAGGCGTTTCCTGACCGTATTGGCGTCTGTCTTTTTCCATGCTGTAGATAAAGTGCGAAGCCTGAGATATCAGCTGGAATCCCTGTATGTTGCTTACGGTTTGATTGAGGTGATCGACTCGCACCGAATTGGCATAAAACTGGTGGATCGCAAAAGCAACGATCACCACTGCGGGTAATAACGCTAACAACGCTAAACGTGTTTTGATTGATAATCTCAGCATCCATCTTTCCATGTGTTACGAACGCCTACTGATTTAATACTAGACTAGTTTCACACATTAATAATGGATATTGATGAGTTAAAAAACACCCTCATTTCACCTAGTAACACTAGGGATATAGGGTTACGGCGGGTTTAGGTGCCTGTTTTAAACTGTGATTCAAAGCAAGTTTTTTGATCATCAAAAAATGACCTAAACGCTCAAATCCAAGTCATACCTAAGCAGCAAAATGTAAAACAGACATTTATCATTTGAATGTTTACCACTCCCGTTGTCTTATCGAGTTAGATCACATTAATCTAGAAAAGAATCGAGGCTATTTACATTTAGATTTTGAAGCTATTCGTTATCGTTACAAAAAAAGTCAGCAAGTTATTAAAAGTCAATAGTACAAACACCCCGCTTTAGTCACATTAATCAACCAGAAATAATGCCCTACTTAGCAGTTTTAACTGGTATTAATTTTCCTAGCAGAATAAGAACTCTCACCTTAGAATCCGCACACATAATTATTACAACCCGATTACATAACCCACCAAACTCCACACTCTACCGTTGAGGTAACAGTAGTGAGTATGGTTAGCCCTCAAAACGTGAAAGGTCCAATACAACAATGAGTCCAGAGAAATATCTCCAAGACTGGCAAACGAGCCAAACGATTGCTGAATCTATCTCCCCTCTTATTGGTAAGCTATATCGTCAAAAAGGAATCGAAGTGGTTCTGTTTGGTAAGACGCTTATCAACGCCACTACTATCGACATTCTCAAAACTCACCGCGTAGCAAGACGATACACTGGAAACCCTCTTTCTCTAGAGCACACAATGCCGATCATCCAAGCATTGTGCGAAATGAGCATTTCTTCATGTCGCGTTGATGTTGGTCAACTGGCAACTAAGTATTGGAATGAGCACGAAGATACAGCAGCACTAAACGATTTCCTACAAACTGCACTTCAAGGCGCGCGTGATGCCGACTCTTCTCTAGCCGCTCGCGATGTTGTACTTTACGGTTTCGGTCGTATTGGTCGCCTACTGACTCGTCTTCTTATTGAAAAGAGTGGCCCAGGTTACCCTCTTCGACTGCGCGCAATTGTTGTTCGTGGCGGTAAGAAAGGTGATTTAGAAAAACGAGCTAGCCTACTTCGTCGTGATTCTGTACACGGTCAATTTAACGGCAGCATCGTGATTGATGAAGAGCGCAAAGCGCTTATCGTTAACGGAAACTACATTCAAATCATCTACGCAAACAATCCTAGTGATGTAGATTACTCTGTGTACGGCATCAACAATGCACTTGTTGTTGATAACACAGGTGTGTGGCGTGATTCTGAAGGTCTGAGCCAACACTTAGCATGTAAAGGCGCAGAGAAAGTACTACTAACGGCTCCGGGTAAAGGCGACATCAAGAACGTTGTATTCGGCGTTAACGAATCTGTGATTCAAGAAGATGACACCATCATCTCTGCAGCGAGCTGTACCACCAACGCAATCACACCAGTTCTAAAAGCATTGAACGACAAATACGGCGTACTTTCGGGCCATATTGAAACCGTTCACTCTTACACGAATGACCAAAACCTGATCGATAACTTCCACTCAGGTGACCGTCGCGGTCGCAGTGCATCTTTGAATATGGTTCTAACTTCAACTGGCGCAGCTAAAGCAGTAGCAAAAGCACTGCCAGAGCTAGCTGGTAAGCTAACAGGTAACGCAATTCGTGTACCTACGCCAAACGTATCAATGGCGGTTGCAAACCTTAACCTAGGAACAGATGTTGATCGCGACTCTCTGAACGATTACCTACGCGAAATGGCTCTCAACTCTGAGCTTTCAGCGCAGATTGATTACACAGATTCAACTGAAATCGTTTCTACAGACTTAGTGGGCTCTCGCCATGCTGGCGTTGTAGATGGTCAAGCGACTATCGCACAAGACAAGCGTTGCGTACTGTACATTTGGTACGACAACGAATTCGGATACAGCTGCCAAGTTGTGCACTGTATGGAACAAATGATGGGCGTTCGTTATCAAACATTCCCTCGATAGGTGAACTTTGCTCCACAACGTTAACCACAATGGGTAACGAGCAATAACCCAACATTTGTTCTGATAATAAGCGCTTTGCGCAGTACTAATATTGATTCCCCGTTTATGCGCCTGATGACCCTCAGGCGCTTTTTCGTTCGTATCATTTGACAATCTCCGGACAAAGCAAACAGAACCATTCATGTTTTGTTCATGTTCGCAGCGTTAATCTGAACACATAGATTGAAAAGAGGTCATGATTATGAATCGAATTATTGTTACTGCACTGGCACTGATTACTGGCTTTTTCGCATTAGTATTTAGCCTAATCATGGCGATTCCATTGACCATCGCAGCCCTGATCACAGGCAAACGAATTGAAAAACGCGTACGGAAAATGCAAAAAGAAATGCATGAAGAGTATGAGTTTAATACTGGCAAAGCCGATGCCATCGAAGGTGAATTTGAAGAGGTTCGCCGATAACGAAATTACTGTGTTTCTCTTCCCCCTAATGTTCCTGAGAAACTTCTTGCTTACACCCAGACTTGCCCCACAAGCTGGGTGTTTTTTTATTTTGTAGGCGTATTTTCCCAGTACACAGTTAAATAGATTTTTTCTCGCCAGAGGCACGTCTACTCATCTCATCATAGCCAGTATCCCAAAGCTCTCCATCGACTCCAGCGTACGGGTTGGACTCTTTAGAGCGTCCTTCTAAAAAAGCGTCTCTACCTTCATTTTTAATCTCGCTCACTTTATCTAGAACGAAATTGAAGTGCTTAGGATCCACTCTAAGCAAAACCATAGCTAGAAGCCCTATACCAGCTAATATAAATGCAAGAAGAGTGAAGAACTCAAATGCACTCTTTCCAGTTAAAAATATCCACCCAGCACTAAATAGGCCAAGTAAAACAACGATCGGAATCAAGCTAGTTACTTTTTGCACTTTTCTCTCACTTTCTTCAACAATTGTAAAATCTCTATCCCAAGTAGGGATAAGTAAGAGGAAAATCCGTTTACTTAAACAAGTTTTCTCACCTTAATAAGCGACTGATTCGCAATAAGTGTTAAGTGAGCTCTTGCTTTGATTATAACTTATGACTTCCAAGTCATAGCTGCAATTGACGTTTTGTTTACTTTAAAATGAACCAAAGTAACATTTATTGATAAAAATAATTTTTAATTATAAGCCACATTTACTATAAGTAAATGTCTCATAAACAACACTTGAGATAACAAAAAGGCAGCTCATTGGCTGCCTTTGGGTTTGTTATATCGAGCGTCTTGAAAGTCCTAAACCGTAACCACCACTCTTAGTGCTAAGAGCATAAGCACAACGCCAGATAATCGGTCAATGAGAACCGCTTTGGAGCGAATTTTATCGACCACTCTGGAGCTTGATAACACCAACGTAATAAAGGTGTACCACAAGCCATCGACAACAAAAGGGGTCGCAACAATGATCATTTGGTTACTCAGATCATTTCCAAGCGCGACAAACTGGCTAAACAAAGCAATAAAGAACAGTGCGATTTTAGGACTTAGAATAGAGATAAGGAAACCTTCTCTAGCAGATTGAAGTACGGTCGTTTCCTCACCAGATTCCAACTTGGCGGCCACTCCACCTTTGGATCGCAGCGCGTTAAAACCTAAGTAAGCCAAATAAGCTGCGCCCGCTAAACTGATGGTTTTGAACAGCATTGAGCTCTGCTGCAGCACAACCGCAAGACCGATCAACGTGATAAACGCATAAATCCCGATCCCAAAAGCATGCGCCCATGCCGTTGCCAAACCATTCATTCGTCCACCAGCCAAAGCATGTTTAGCAACGATCGCTAAGCTAGGCCCTGGCGACATAGCCCCTAATAAACAGACTGTAAAAAGTGATAACCAAACTGTTAGTGTCATAAAAATCTCCCCTCTTTGACGTTAATTTATCAATAGAGGTGATATAAACTGAAATCAAAGTTAATCATGAAAGTCATGATTGAAACTCATAGTCTAGTGAATAGAGTATTCTGATTGCTGCATAACGCTTTGCATCGTTTCCCGTATCCAACGATGCGCAGGATCGTTATCGTACTTTGGATGCCACATCAGCCAGTATTGATGGATTTGAGTATCAAATGGCAGAGGTTTATGTGCCAAACTCCAATGCTTAGCGAGGTTCACCGCGATATGCTCAGGGACGACCATCAAATGTTCACTTGAGACTAGGCGATTAACCGCCGCCGAGAAAAATGGGACTTTAAATGTGATATGTCGCGCCAACCCCATCTCTTTTAAAACCGTGTCGGTGCTTGAATCTTTATCGCCACCACCCGTGACTTTTATGTGCGAATAGCTGAGTAACGCATCCACCGTCAGCTCTTTACAACTCGCTAGCGGGTGTGACGCTTTCATCAAACACACCGAGGTATCAGAACCAATGTTCACGCTTGAAACGCCTTCTGGTTTTGAAGGGTACATGGACGATGCGATGTGGATACCCAGTTCATGCAACTTATCGAGAAAATCTGGTTGCCATAAGCGATAAGCCATATCCAGTTGCGGCGCGAGTTGACTGAAATGAGAAGCGATATCTGGAAGGACGTACTGAGCAACATAGTCACTAGACGCGACAACTAACTCACCTTGCCAATCTGCCGGTTCGAACGGTTTATCATCAAGCAGATGATCAAACTCAGACAGCAAATCATCAAGTTTAGCTTTTAACGCTAACGCTCGAGGTGTGGGTATGAGCAAGTTCCCCTGACGGACAAGTAATGGATCGCCACAAAGCTCTCTAAGCTGGGCTAATTGGCGGCTGACCGCAGATTGAGTCACGTGCAAGCGCTCGGCAGTGCGGCTTACATGACATTCCTCAAGCAGCACATGCAACGACCTCAGCAGATTTAAATTGATGTTGTTTAACATACTCGACCCACTTGATGCTTCACTTTACGAACTTGTTTCCGGTCGTATTAAAAAACTCGGTCAGAACCGTATGCGTCATCAAATGACGCAGTTCTGGAAAGCGTTGAATTTGGTCTCGAATTTCATTGAGCCGGTTCATGTTAGGGACTTCCACAAATACCATCATGTCAGTTTCGCCGCTGATTGCATGGCACCATTTCACACCATCAATTTTATACAACTCATCAGCATAGGATTCACAGTAGTAAGATGATATGGATGTGTCGAATTTCAATGCGAAGTAGGCACAGATCGAATCCCCCTCTGGAGGCGCAATTTCAGCGTGATAACCTAAGATGACTTTGTCATTTTCTAACTTGCGAATACGAGCCGTGACGGCTGAGCGAGATAAATTGACCTTCTCCGCAATCTCGGTGACCGACAACCGCGCGTTATGCCGGAGGATATCAATGATCTTGTGATCAAATTTGTCCATAAATATACCAAGCGTCCCTTAATTTTCTTATTCTATACCGATTCTAAATGCATAAGAAACCAACATTTTGTTGGATTTATTTAAAACAACCGTCATATTGACGGTGAACAAGCGCATTTTGTTTTTTGGAGTTCAGATATTCTATCTTCAACCCAAAGTCCAATTAAGGCGCAGCATGGAACGCGCACTAAAATAAAACCTCCGAGAAACGCATGGAACAGCTAAAAAAAGACATCTCTCTTATCTCCGGTATCGCCCAGTTGTCCACAACCTTGATGGGAACAGGCTTGTTTATGATTCCCGCTATCGCGGCAGGAATCGCTGGCCATTTTTCTTTGTGGGCTTGGGTCCTTTTATTCATCGCGATTTGTCCAATTGCACTGACTTTTGCCCAACTAGGTAAGCGCTACCCGAATGCTGGCGGCACGGCATTCTTTGTGCGTCAAGCTTTTAACTCGAGATTGGAAAGCAGCGTCGCTTGGCTATTTGTCAGTGTAATTCCCGTTGGCGTACCTGCCGCGATTGCTCTTGCAGCAGGTTTTCTTCAACAACTGCTTCCTACTCCAATCAACAACCACTTATTTGCGCAAGTATTGACGGTTTTTCTGCTCATCTTGGTCAACCTATTGGGCACCAAATCATCAGGGCGCTTGCAAACCGTCATCGCATTGAGTGTTTTTGCTTTGGTTGGTGCATTTTTGTTTAAAGGCGAAATCAATAGCGCAGATCTTTCAATGCCGACTCTCACAACAGAGTCCATTTGGCCTATCACCGCGGCACTTGGTGTGATGTTCTGGTGCTTTGTTGGCATCGAAGCCTTTGCTCACATGGGGGAAGAGTTTAAGAATCCGCAACGGGACTTCCCGATCGCGATTATCGTCGGCTGTTTTGTTGCTGGTGCAACTTACTGGGCTTGTTCTGTTGTCATCTTAAAGTTTGGTGCTTATGGCAGCGCACAATTCGATAATGCTTCCATCCCTTGGTTAAGCGCCCATTTATTGGGAGATAGCGCAAAGTGGCTCATCAGTATCATTGGATTTTCTGCTTGCTTTGCCAGCGTTAACTTATATACCCAAAGCCTATCAAGAATGGTTTGGGCTCAAGCGCGCGAACATCGTCCAAACAGTCCACTGGCTAAAATTTCGCGTAGAGGCGTACCTTCATCAGCAACGGTTTTAGTCGGTGCGGTGCTACTTGCGTCTTGTGTGATTGGGTCGTTATCCAAACTCGATTTAGAGTTTTTCCTTAAGCTGGCCAACAGTATTTTTGTTTTGGTTTATCTATTGGCAATGCTAGCTGCATACAAATTGCTGCACGGACTAGGAAAAGCCCTCGCGGCGATTTCTTTAGTGTTATGTACAGGCGTGTTCATCTGTTTAGGTTGGTCTATGCTTTACGCTCTTGGCATTTTTGCGCTGCTCTCTCTGCCGTGGAAACAATGGCGACAAAAACGACACTCGAGCATTGTCGAATAACTTCAGACGTCAAATAGCTCAAAGAGGCGTTTAATCAGCGGGTCAATGTTATCAAGACGAACATTTCCATATCCGATCACGACGCCCTGCCAATCTCGTGCTTTAAAATCGGGATGCTCATAAAAACTGACTGGGCGCATCACGATGCCCGCCTTTTTGGCTCGTTGCGTCCACGTGTTTTCATCAATCCCTTGTTGCCAGCTCAACGTAACGTGCAACCCCGCCGCTTGGCTGATAACTCGAACTTTGTCACCAAAATAATGCTGAATAGAGAAACAGACTTGTTCGTGCTTCGACTTGTACACTCGCCTCATTTTACGAATATGTCGCAGCAAGCTTCCTTCTGAGATAAAGTCCGCCATCGCGGCTTGAATATGACTTGGTGTGTCACCACTAAGTGCGTCTTTCACCATCAAACATTTATCTACCAGCGATTCAGGCACAACGAGATAGCCAAGCCTCAAACCATTAAACATGACTTTACTAAAAGAGCCGATGTATAACACTCGCTCGTCTCGGCCCATTTGTGCGGCTAACCCTTGCAAACTGGTGTATGGACGATGTGCAAATTGGAATTCACTGTCGTAGTCATCTTCAAGAATCCAAGCCTCTTGGTTCGATGCCCACTCAATGATTTGTGCTCGCTGCTCAGTGTTTAAAGTCGTCCCCATCGGATATTGGTTACTTGGCGTGATATAGAGTGCATCTGCAGTACTTTGCGTGACGGAATCAATATCAAAACCCACTTTTTGTCTTACGAATAACGGTTCAAATTGATATTGCTGAAACAGGATCAACTTGCGCATCTGCGCATAACCCGGTTGTTCCATGAGCACTCTACTTCCTGCCGTTAATGTTGCCATGGTGGCGATACACAACGCTTGCTGCGCGCCTGACGTGATGATGATTCGACTAGGCGTGCAGTTCACTGAACGGCTCGACGCTAAGTAATCCGATAAAGCGCATCGAAGCTCCCAGCTACCTTGAATGTCTTGATTGCCTAGCAGACACGTACGGGATAAGTGACGATTGAGATATTTTTGCCACAAAGCGGTTGGAAAAAGCGATAAATCGGGTACACCGGGAGCGAAACTGGCATTCACATCCAACGCCGCTGGCGGAAGGTTGGCAGCTTGAGTTGGCAACTTTTCAGGCAAGTATTGTTCTGGCAACTCAACAGCAACAAAAAAGCCTGAACCGCGCTGGCTGACCAAGTACCCTTCAGCAACTAACTGTTCGTAGGCAGAAATAACCGTGTTGCGGCTAAGGTTCAACTCTTGCGCCAGTTTACGAGTCGACGGTAGCTTGCCGTTCTTGGGCCAAAGCCCTCGAACAATCTTATCCCTTATTGCAAAAAATACAGACTGCTGGCGCGTACCGCTGCCTGTTTTTACGCACAAATCACCCACATCGATTAACGACAAATTGGATCCATCCATAGTTTAAAAGTGGCTCTCTCTAAGCTACCAGTTAAACGCTACATTGCAACGACACGCTTAGGAAGAAAATGACTATTTCTCATTACTGTGAGTTGGTTAGGGAGACCACCATGCTATCGAATACAAAAAGAACAGAAATCAAAAAAGGCGCTCATAAAGCGGTGACTGAAGTTGAAAAGCTGCACACGATTATTGATGAAAGCCTAATTGCCCATATTGCAATCACCAACGAGTCAGGGCCAGTGGTTATCCCTATGTTAGCTTGGCGCGTCGATGATTTTATATACATCCACGGCGCAAATAACAGCCGACTGTTACGCTCCCTCAAACAAGGCCAACCGACATGTCTCACCTTCACCTTGTTTGATGGTTGGGTATTGGCGCGTTCCGCATTTCACCACAGCGCGCATTATCGCAGTGCGGTTGTGTTTGGTCAGTTTGAAACTGTTGAAGACAATCAGGAAAAAGATCGTTTACTGAATCACTTTCTCGAACAAATCGCGCCGGGAAGAACAGAGCATGTCCGTTTGAGTAACGAGAAAGAGCTCAGCGCCACCATGCTTCTGCGTATTTCTTTAGAGGAAGCATCGGTAAAAATCAGTCGTTTTGGTGTCAACGACGACGCTCAAGATATGGATATTCCGGTTTGGGCGGGGGTACTGCCATATCGAACCGTCGTGGGGCCTCTTGAACCATGTTCGGATTTGTATGAAGGCATCGAAGAACCCGATTACAGCAGCGCCTATCCTAACCGCTGGTACGCTTCGGAGAAACTCAGCTAAGAGCTCCTGTTGCTAACGCTCTCAATAGCAACTTTCATCCAATCTCCTAAATCACCGCTGGTCCTGCCAGCGGTGCTCGTAACTTTGTATCCAAAGGCTTCAATTTCCCGTATAACAAACCATGAGCAATAGGAGAGAGTTATGTCGGGAAAGGAAAGAAACCTACCAACACACCGTATTTCTAGATTCAGCAAATTTGCCTCGCTTGCAACAAGAGTTGCGGGCAATGTTATTGCTGAAGGCACCAAGCAAATCGCCAAAGGCAACCGACCGAAAGCGAAAGACCTTTTGCTCACCCCTCAAAATATTGCACGGCTGACCGATCAACTGGCGCACTTACGCGGCGCAGCGATGAAACTTGGTCAAATGCTGTCGATGGATGCGGGAGACATTCTAGAACCGGAGTTGGCCGAGATTTTGGCCAGATTACGTTCAAATGCCGATCCAATGCCATCAAAGCAGCTCAACAGCGTGATGGTAAATGCACTTGGTGAACAGTGGAAATCCGCGTTTCTTGCTTTCAACTTCAAACCTATTGCGAGTGCATCCATAGGGCAAGTTCACCAAGCCTACAGCGATGCTGGCGATAATTTGGCAGTAAAAGTGCAATATCCCGGTATCAGAAAGAGCATCGAAAGCGACGTCGATAATGTCGGTACGCTTTTGAAAATTGTTGGCCTTATCCCTGAGTCTGTTGACTATAAAGGACTGTTGGAAGAGGCGAAAAAACAGCTGCACGACGAAGCCAATTATGAGCGAGAAGCTCAGTTTGCCTGTAGATATCACGAGGCTCTACAAGGCCATCCGCATTTTGTGGTACCAAAAATCTACCCGGAAATTTCATCCCAATCCGTTCTGGCTATGTCGTTCATTCAAGGGACGCCCATAGAGAAAATCGCAAACTACGATCAAGAAACTCGCGACTTTGTAATGCACAATTTGTTGGAACTGCTGTTTAAAGAACTGTTCGAATTCAAAATGGTGCAAACCGATCCAAACTTCGCAAACTATCTCTATCTTGAACAAAGTAAACAAATCGGGCTGTTAGATTTTGGCGCAACTCGCGAATACAGTGAACGTTTTAGTTCCGGTTATCGCCAAGCCTTTTCATCTGTCGTGAACGATGACGAACAAGGGCTCAACGATGCTTTAGAGCAAATAGGCTTTTTCGCCCAAAGCATCAAACCAGAACAGAGAATGGCGATTTTAGATTTGGTCAAAATGGCATGCGAACCCATGCTAATTGATGAAGCTTATAACTTTAAAGCCAGCGGACTGGTGCAAAAACTGCGAGAAGCTGGAACAATTCTGAGTATGGAGCAAGATTATTGGCATACCCCACCAGCCGATGCCATATTCTTGCACCGAAAAATTGGTGGCATGTATTTGCTCGCCGCTCGAATCGGTGCAAAAGTAAACATTCGTCGATTAGTGCAACCATATCTCAAGATCAATAGTGGATAGCCTATTGTTTTTCTGTCACTTTCAAGTACCTTGAGCAGTTATTCTGCGTCATCAACAGCCCACTTTATTGAGATTTATTGACTATGGTTAATGAACATAAGGTCAATAAGCAAAGTTAGCTGGCTGATTTGTCACGTATGACGCCACAACTTTATCCATGAAAACGAATTAACTATCGGGGGCTCGGTGAGCAAGTTTCAAGATCTCTCCACTCTAATCCAACAAATTGGCCAAGCCGAAGAATCGGATCAAGTCGCAACGCTCAATGAATCTATCGAAGCGGGTCTCGAACCCGGCGCGGTTGCGCTTATCCTCGAAGCTTTCCCTATCGAAGACCGTGTTCGGTTATGGAGAGCATTGCCGTTAGAACTTCATATCGACGTTTTGACAGAGATGCGTGCCGATGTACGTTTCTCTATCATCAATGCGTTATCTGAAGTCGAACTGAAACTCACCCTCGCTAAACTCGACAACTTATCGTTGATCGAATGGGCAGACTCGTTACCAGAATCCATCATCAATGAAGCACTCGTTTTAATTGAAAAAGACGAGCTTGAACTGTACGACCAAGCGAATGAATATGAAGACGATGAGCTAGGTCGCTGGGCGGAGCGTAAAATCATTACGCTGCCGTTCAATATTACGGTCGGAACCGCAAAGCAGTTGATGGAACGCTACAGCTACGATACGCCGCAGCAAGTGTACCTGATTAACCGAAACAAACAGTTCCGTGGCGCAGTAAACTATTACGAGATCTTAAGAAGTGATTCAGGCGTGCGTTTGAAAACACTTGAGATTGAAACCGTTACCGTGTTGGACAGCAAAATGACACTGCCAGAGGCGGTAGAGGCGTTAGAGCATAGCGCCCTACCCGCGCTCCCCGTAACAGATGCTGACCAAACTCTCATTGGTGAGGTCGATTGGCAATTTGCATTAAGTACGCAACGAGAAATCTACGAAGCGCGCTTAATGGCCGGTACTGGTATGGATGAAGGCGATGACTTATTTGCGCCAGTACTAAAAAGCTCACAAAAACGTGGCGTGTGGTTGGGCATCAATTTGCTGACTGCAATTTTAGCCTCTGTCACTATCGGACTGTTTGAAGATGTGATTGCTCAAGTGGTGGCTTTGGCCGTGCTCATGCCAATCGTTGCCTCGATGGGTGGCATCGCGGGCAGCCAAACGCTCACTCTGATGGTTCGTGCGATGGCGCTTAATCAGATCACTCCAGGTAACCGTTTCAAGCTATTGAAAAATGAACTGGGTATTGGCTCTCTGAACGGCATTGCTTGGGCACTGATTATCGGCGGGTTAGCCGGATTGTGGTTCCAATCGCCAGTTTTAGGCGGAACCATCGCACTGGCCATTATCGTCAACATTATTACCGCAGCTTTGTTTGGCGTGTTGATACCCATTATTCTGGATAAGTTCAAATTGGATCCAGCCTTAGCAGGCTCGGTTATTCTAACGACAGTGACAGATGTGGTTGGTTTTTTCGCCTTTTTGGGAACGGCGAGTTTAGTCATGCTCTAAAAAGCCCACTGTTTATTAATCAATCATTAGCATAATAGAGACAAATTGCATAACGCACTTGCAAATTGCAAAAACATTCAAAGTTTAAGCAACGTATGTCACAGAAACCACGATTTTCGGGCATATAAAAGTTGGCACAGTAACTGCATTATATAAATTGACCCTTCTTAAGCCGAGGGTCACCTAGCCAACTGACGTTGTTAGTGAACTTGATTTTGTTTACATGTATATAAGCCAATCGCACTCTTTGCGGTTGGCTATTTTTTTATGCGGCTACTGCTCTCCTTTATCCTCTGACAGAGCTCTATTGTACTTTTCTTGCCCTCAACCGACTGTTTACTGTTTATAAAATTCAAAAATTCCTTCAATAAACCATCATAAATACCGACTTCAACAAAAACAAACTACCCAACCCAAATAAAACCAAGAAAACACACCAAAAAAAGAACAAATAACGCCCAAACCAAAACACTCATCATGAAATCGTTTTCTTTTCATAGAAATCGACTGAAAAATCTAGAGTTATAGATAAATTTCATCCATAAGCACAAATAGTAGTAAAAAACATTCATTTCACACAGAAAACTCGTCAAGAAATCATAAAAACACACGTAAAAATACATTTTTCATTTTTAGAAAAAGCCATTCAACTTATTGTTATTTAACAATAAAAAATAAAAACAAAACCAAGTAAACGTTTAAATTTCAATTTTATCATTGACTATCGAATTTACATCACGATAATACGCGCCGTTTACCTGAAAATCAGGTGCTATAATTTAATCTTTTACTTTGCGGAGGTAATAATGGCTGGAGACAATAACTACAGTCTTGGACCAGTTCCCAACACGGCCAGAAAAGGCGTGGCGTCACTAACCATGGTGATGTTAGGACTCACTTTTTTCTCCGCAAGTATGTGGACAGGTGGTTCTCTCGGTACTGGGCTCTCCTTTAATGATTTTTTCCTCGCTGTTCTCATCGGTAACCTAATCCTCGGTATTTACACTTCTTTCCTCGGTTACATCGGCGCTTCTACTGGTCTCTCTACTCACCTTCTTGCTCGTTTCTCTTTTGGTTCTAAAGGCTCTTGGCTTCCTTCTGCTCTTCTTGGCGGTACTCAAGTTGGGTGGTTTGGAGTTGGTGTCGCGATGTTTGCGATTCCGGTGCATAAAGCAACGGGCATCGATACCAATACTTTGATCCTTGTCTCCGGTTTGCTCATGACCGCGACCGTTTACTTTGGAATCTCAGCACTGATGGTGCTGTCAGCAATCGCCGTTCCTGCTATTGCGCTACTTGGCGGTTACTCTGTCGTAGAAGCAGTAAATAGCGTTGGCGGTATTAGCGAACTACAACAAGTGCAACCAACCGAACCACTCGACTTTTCAATGGCTCTCGCGATGGTTGTAGGCTCTTTTGTTAGTGCAGGCACATTAACGGCAGATTTCGTACGCTTTGGCAAAAAGCCGCGCAGCGCCGTGATGATCACCATGGTGGCATTTTTCATCGGTAACTCGTTAATGTTTATCTTTGGCGCGGCAGGTGCGTCAGTGACTGGTCAATCAGACATCTCTGAAGTGATGATTGCGCAAGGTTTATTGATTCCTGCCATCATCGTACTTGGGTTAAACATTTGGACGACCAACGACAACGCGCTCTACGCATCAGGTCTTGGATTTTCCAACATCACAGGCTTACCAAGTAAATACATCTCGATGGCGAACGGTCTTGTTGGCACACTTTGCGCTCTCTGGCTCTACAATAACTTTGTTGGCTGGCTGACCTTCTTATCGTTGGCAATTCCACCGATTGGCGGCGTGATCATCGCTGACTTCTTCACAAACCGTAAACGCTACGCAAACTTTGAAGCCGCCCAGTTCCAAAGCGTAAACTGGGCTGGCATTATCGCTGTAGCGATTGGCGTTGGTGCGGGACACTTCCTTCCTGGCGTAGTACCGATTAACGCTGTACTTGGCGGCGCAATTAGCTTCCTAATTCTTAATCCTATTCTCAACAAAAAAGCACTGGCTACACAGCCAGCGTAAGGAACCATCATGACAACACTACTGATCAAAAACGTAACGCTAAAAGGACAAGAAGGTCTGCAGCAAATTTTGATTGAAGATGGTCAATTCAAGCGCATTGAAAGCAACGATGTGGAGCTTAATCACAACGGTGACACCATCGATGCTGAAGGCGGCATGGCGGTTGCACCTTTCTGCGAGCCACACATTCACCTAGATACAACGCAAACCGCTGGCGAGCCAAGCTGGAACATCTCTGGCACATTGTTTGAGGGTATTGAACGTTGGGCTGAGCGCAAAGAAATGCTGTCGATTGAAGACGTGAAAGCGCGCGCAAAACAAACCTTAAAATGGCAGATCGCAAACGGCGTACAACACGTTCGTACTCACGTCGATGTTTCTGATCCAACACTTATTGCTCTCAAAGCGATGCTAGAAGTACGTGAAGAGATGAAAGAATGGGTAGACATCCAAATCGTCGCCTTCCCGCAGGAAGGTATTCTCTCTTACCCAAATGGCAAAGAGCTGCTAGAAGAAGCCGTCAAATTGGGGGCGGACGTGATTGGCGCGATTCCCCACTTTGAATTCACACGCGAATATGGCATTGAATCGCTGCACTACGTGTTCGAATTGGCGCAAAAATACGACCGTCTGATCGACGTACATTGTGATGAAATCGATGACGAGCAATCTCGCTTCGTTGAAACACTGGCAGCATTAGCGCACAAGTTTGATATAGGGAATAAAGTCACGGCAAGCCACACAACGGCAATGGGTTCCTACAACGGTGCGTATGCATCTCGCCTGTTCCGTTTATTACGCATGTCCGGTATCAACTTCGTGGCAAATCCATTGGTGAACATTCACTTACAAGGCCGCTTTGATGATTACCCAAAACGTCGCGGCGTAACACGAGTGAAAGAGATGCTAAATGCAAACATCAACGTTTGCTTTGGACACGATGACGTATTCGACCCATGGTATCCACTTGGTACAGCAAACATGCTGCAAGTGCTGCACATGGGCCTGCATGTATGTCAGGTCATGGGTTACGAACAAATTAATCACTCACTCGATCTCATCAGCACCAACTCAGCGCGTACATTGAACATTCAAGACAAGTACGGAATTGAAGAAGGCAAACCAGGTAGCCTACTGATTCTTCCTGCTGAAAATGGCTTTGATGCAGTACGTCGCCAAGTACCTGTTCGTTACTCGGTTCGTCACGGAAAAGTCATTGCAGAAACACAACCTGCGACAACTCGTATTCATCTTGAACAATCAGAACAAGTGACGTTCAAGCGCTAAAGTTCTTAAAAAGACCGACCGAAACGAAAAGGGCCTGACTATTTAGTCAGACCCTTTTACTATTTTTTAGTACGTTGCGTTAATTGTCTTCGACAACTAATGATGTTTCTGATCATGGATGGACTATTACCCAGATAAACAACATGCCCTTCTTCATCAACGACCGCGGGTACCACTTTTAAGCCTTTCATATCTGCGCCATTTTCGACCAGTTTACGCTCTAGCTCATATAAATCCTGCATATCATCGACTCAGTTAACTCACCATTTGCGCGGAATCCTATCGCTCTGAAAGCAAAAATATCATGATCAAGATCACAAAAATCACACTAAACAACTATAAAAATGGAATTGAGATCACCCAAAAATGCAATGTATAGACCCAAGTTTTCTGTGCTACTGAGTCACATTTATAAAATTAATGACTCATAGAAACACTGATAAAAATGTCTGTTTGAAATAGTCTTGTCTGGAGAGAAACCTTCGAAAAGTTCAGTCATTTCACTGCGTATTAACCTTTCAAATGGAATCAGTGACAGCGCTCTTAATCCCACTTCTTGACATCACTCAGGTATTCAACAATCTGGTGGCTAATTCTCAATTACACCATCGCACTTGGAAATTCTTCTTAGCGTTGGGCATACTTCTGGCTTCATTTTAGTTGTAGATATTAACCATGACGTCATTAAGCCAGTTAGAGCCGCTGTTTTTGGAATTTATGCAGCAAGAGATGCAAGTTGATGCGGCCCATGATATTGAACACGTAAAACGCGTGGTCAAAACAGCGAAACAGCTCTGCGACGAAGAAAATGCAGACATAGCCATTGTGTTACCAGCGGCCTATTTGCATGATTGTTTCACCTACCCGAAAGATCATCCAAATCGCAAGCAAAGCTCTGCAATTGCAGCCAAAAAAGCCATCGCGTATTTAGAGAGTATTCAATACCCTCAGCACTACCATGATGCCATCGCTCATGCGATAGAGGCGCACAGCTTTAGCGCCAACATCAGGCCAAACACGTTGGAAGCACAAATCGTCCAAGATGCTGATCGTCTGGACGCTTTAGGCGCCATTGGTGTTACGCGATGCATTCAAGTCAGTACTCATTTCAACGCTCAGCTTTACAACGATAACGACATATTTGCTAAAGAGCGCGAACTCAACGACAAGCAATTCACCGTAGATCATTTCCAAACCAAGTTGTTTAAAATTGTCGACACCATGAACACGGAGTCTGCAAAACTTGAAGCCAATAAACGGAAAGCCTTTATGCAAACGTACCTAAAACAGTTATACGATGAGGTAACCGCGTAAATGTCTGAAAGCTATACGCTAATTAAAGAGCTTAAGCGCCAGCTAAAGTTAGCCGGGCTGCATTATGTCGATGTTGCACAACACCTTGATTTAAGTGAAGGAAGCGTCAAACGTTTACTTGCGGAAGGTCAACACATTAGCCTTGAGCGCTTAGAACGAATTTGCCAACTGATTGGTTTAGAAATGGCGGAACTGTTTAAGCTCGCGGCTGCGCACAATAAAGGTCTAGAGTCGCTAACGTTAGAGCAAGAAAAGCAGTTGGTTGACGATAAAGCCCTGCTACTCGTGGCGATCTGTGTTGTAAATGGCTATCAGTTTGAACAAATCGTTCAGCAATACACCTTCAATGAGTTGGAACTGGTGCAAAAGCTTGCTCATTTGGATCGTCTGAACATCATCGACTTACAGCCAAATAACAAAATTCGTTTGCGTATATCTCCGACATTTAAGTGGCAGATGGGCGGCCCTATTCAACGGTTCTTCCAACAGCAAGTTCAAGACGCCTTTTTCCAAAGCTACTTTTCGGGTGAAGATGAACAGTTGTCCATGGCAACAGGATTGATGAGCGTACCAACCAACAAGAAGCTGCAACAGAAACTGCAAAAGGTCATCGATGAGTTTTATCAGGCTTGCCAAAGTGATAGCTCTCTCGATATGGACGAAAAGCACGGCACCTCTCTGATTATTGCGATGCGTCGTTGGACGTTCCCTCTGTTTGAACCATGGGAAAGAAAACCTACACAGAAGTCTCGAAATTAGTAACTCAATAAATAAATGGAGATGAAAGTAACGCATTTGGTTACTTTTGGTGGCATACAACGTCACTTGAAAGAGAAAGCTGGTTTAATCGTTCATTGAGCATAAAGTGCTCCCATCTCATTCGACTTTGTTTAATCGGAGCCAGCATGTTTTTCTCAAAACGCTTTTTTCCTTACTTTGTGACGCAGTGTCTTGGCGCACTCAATGATAACATCTACAAAAACGTTCTGTTATTGATGGTGACATACAGCCAAATTGATAACTTACCAATATCCGTTAATCTATTTGTTAATTTGGCGGCAGGCTTATTCATCCTACCTTTCTTTCTATTCTCTGCGCATGCTGGCGCCGTCGCTGACAGCATGGACAAAGCCAAATTAATCCGACGTCTAAAGCTCATCGAGCTGGCTATCATGTCTTGCGCAGCAACCGCTATTGCTACCCAAAGTGCTATGCTGATGCTGGTTCTGCTGTTTATGACAGGCACTCAATCGGCCTATTTTGGTCCCGTAAAATACGCCTTACTACCACAAGCGCTCAAACCAAATGAGCTTGTTAAAGGAAATGCTTGGGTTGAAATGGGCACGTTCCTTTCGATTCTTATAGGTACGCTTAGCGCAGGCCTCCTGCTAGCCATTCCTAATGGTACCTTGATTGCTTCTTGTATCGTGATTGCCTTGTCTTTGCTTGGGTTTATGAGCAGTGTGAACATTCCAGCGATGCCTAGCCAATCGAATGACAAAGCGAAATTTGAACCGATTTCTGGTTTAAAGAACACGTTAAAAGTGGCAAAAAAACAGAGAGGCATTTGGATGTCTATTCTAGCCATCAGTTGGTTTTGGTTCATGGGTGCGACTTACCTGACTCAATTCCCTAACTTTGCGCGTGAACATTTGTTTGCAGACAGTACTGTCGTTTCTTTACTGTTGGCATTATTTTCCATTGGTATCGCGACAGGCTCTTGGTTGTGTGAAAAACTTTCTTTCAACCACGTTGAGCTTGGTATTTTGCCATTCGGTATCCTTGGTCTGACAGTCTTTGGCGTCGACTTGCTATGGGCAGTCCCAAGTTATCCATCACTTCCGGTGCACTTTTATGATGTGCAAAGCTTCGTTGCTGAATCCAAACATCTGCGCGTCATGATTGACCTGTTCCTTGTTGGTGTAAGCGGCGGTGTCTTTATTGTTCCTCTTTATGCGTTCATCCAATCGCGTTCAAACAAATGGGAATGTGCACGTGCCATTGCTGCTAACAACATCATGAATGCGTTGTTTATGGTGGTGTCTGCTTTGGTTTCGATCGTTGTACTCAGCGTACTAGAGCTTTCTATTGTGGAACTGTTTGCCATGATGGCAATAGGTAACTTCTTCGTGGCAATCTATGTCTATCGTCAAGTTCCAGAATTTACACAACGCTTTATCAGTTATTTACTCAGCCATTGTATGTATCGTGTGTCTGTAAAGGGGCGCCAACATATTCCTGAACAAGGTGCTGCGTTAATTGTGGCTAACCATGTTAGCTATGTCGATGCGTTGATTTTGATGGGAACCTCTACTCGCCCGGTTCGTTTTGTGATGGACAAATCCATCAGCGAGCTGCCTGTTCTTAAATATGTTTTCCGTCATGCCGGTGTTATCCCGATCTGTTCTCCACGTAAGTGTGCCGACACTTACCGTCGAGCATTTGAACAGATTGAACAAGCGCTTAACGACGGTGAGGTTGTCTGTATCTTCCCTGAGGGTCGTTTAACGTCTAACGGTGAATTGGGTGAGTTTCGCCCTGGAGTGGAAAAAATCCTTGAACGTAATCCTGTTCCTGTCATCCCTATGGCGTTAAAAGGGCTTTGGGGTTCTTTTTTCAGCCACAAAGACGGACATGCTCTCACAAAACGACCGACTCGTTTTTGGTCAAAAGTGGATGTTGTAATCGGTGAAGTGTTAAGCCCAGCTCCTTTAAATCGTCATCAATTGCAACAACAAGTACAGGATTTACTAGGCTGATACGCTTGCTATACCGATCAAACTTTGCAGCAAAACGTAAATATGCACCACAAAGCACAAGTAGTTCTTTGTTAATTAGAGTAGGATATCTACGACGTCATAAATCTAGGAGGTATTATGAAAATCATCATCTTACATGGTCTTTATATGCATGGGCTGGTCATGCAGCCTCTTAGCCAAAAGCTGCGAAAGCTCGGATACGAAACGCAAGTGCTCAGCTATAACACTGTTGCTATCGATGAGTCTTCACTGTTTGATTCTATTGACCATTCGCTTAATCCACTGACCGCAAACGTGCTCGTGGGGCACAGCTTGGGAGGTTTAATGATTAAGCGCTATCTCGCCAACAGAAAACCAACCACTAGCTTAATCTCTCATGTTGTCGCTATCGGTTCACCTCTTAAAGGCGCGTCCATAGTAGGTCGGATTCAAGATCTCGGATTGGGTGCAATTTTAGGAAACTCACCACATCACGGATTAAACAAACATGATGATGCGTGGGCTTTTCCGCAAAAACTCGGCAGTATCGCAGGAACAGTGCCGATTGGTGCCCGCCCATTGTTGATCCGTAATGACAACACCATGTCGGACGGTACGGTTACCGTAGAAGAGACAAGACTGGACGGTATGCAAGATCATATCGAAGTGAAGCAAACGCATACGAGTCTGATTTACAACACCTTCGTGCCGCAGCAGATTGATCACTTTATTCGCACAGATTATTTCCGTCGATAGCACACTTTTCCATCATACAGATGGAATCGACTTTCCAAGCTATTCAGTTCGCAGTACTATCCTAGCTCCACTTCTTCACAACTTGAATGAAGTGGCACATTTTTAATTGTTCTCAGGGCGGGGCGAAATTCCCCACCGGCGGTATACTTTTTCAAGTGAGCCCGCGAGCGCTCGATTCGTCGAGGTCAGCAGATCTGGTGAGATGCCAGAGCCGACGGTTATAGTCCGGATGAAAGAGAATAAGAATACACCAGTATCGCGAGTAAGATCGCGTTGAATGCTGGTGCGCTTCTTTTTGATCGTATTTTACGACGATCTCTCATACCGCCCTGATTCTGGTGATATTTAGGAGTTAACCATGAATCAGTCATCACTACTTGCCGAATTTGGCGACCCAATTACTCGCGTTGAAAACGCACTTATCGCTCTAAAAGAAGGTCGTGGCGTACTTCTTCTTGATGATGAAGATCGCGAAAACGAAGGCGATATCATTTATTCAGTCGAGCACCTCACCAACGAGCAAATGGCGTTGATGATCCGCGAATGTAGCGGCATCGTTTGTTTATGTTTAACAGACGCTCAAGCAGACAAACTGGAACTGCCTCCAATGGTGGTAAACAACAACAGCGCGAACCAAACTGCATTTACGGTTTCTATTGAAGCGAAAGTTGGCGTAACAACGGGGGTTTCAGCAGCAGATCGCGTGACGACCATTAAAACGGCGGCAAACCCGCATGCGAAACCTGAAGATCTTGCTCGCCCGGGTCACGTATTCCCTCTTCGTGCACGTCCAGGTGGTGTAATGACTCGCCGTGGTCATACGGAAGGTACGATTGATCTGATGCAAATGGCAGGGCTTCAACCTGCTGGCGTACTGTGTGAAGTGACCAATCCAGATGGTACGATGGCAAAAGCACCGGATATCGTTGCCTTTGGTCGCCTGCACAACATGCCTGTACTGACTATCGAAGACATGGTCGCGTACCGTAATCAGTTCGATTTGAAGCTGGCATAAAAATTCAAAGCACATTAAAAAGCCGCGCATTTGAGCGGCTTTTTTTTGATCGATTCCCTTTACGTTTGAGTAGTTATACTTACTTCAAAACAAAAGGAACGACATCATGAAAGGATTACTGAAACTCGCCGCGTACCTTGGCATTATCTCCATGAGTTCGTTTGCTCTTGCGTCTGAGTGCCCCGACATTCTGCAAGGCAAACAGCGCATGTTAAATTCAACAGAAGAAATTGAGCTTTGTGAAGTATTCAAAGGGAAAACATTGCTCGTCGTAAACACTGCCAGCCAATGCGGTTTTACTCCTCAATATGAGCAACTAGAAACGCTATACCAAACTTACAAAGATAAAAACTTCGCAGTCATCGGTTTTCCCAGTAACGATTTTCGACAAGACAAAGGAAGCGAAGAAAATACCGCAAAGATCTGCTATCTCGACTACGGCGTGACGTTCCCTATGATGGCTCGAAGCTCTGTATTGGGCAACGATGCCAACCCTGTCTTTTCTGAAATCAGCACTCAAGCCGGTGTGACTCCGAAGTGGAACTTTTACAAGTTTCTCATCAGTAAAGAAGGCAAAGTCATCGCCACATTTCCAAGCTCAACCTCTCCGACGAGTACTACGCTTACTAATATGATTGAGCAACAACTGTAGGAGTGCAGTTATGGTCACGACACGTTTAACCATGTTACGCCTTGGGTACTTGGGCTTAGTGCCTTTTCTGTTCAGCTTGCTGCTTATCGTGTCTGACACCACCTTATTTAACCTAAGCGGACAACAATTTTTTATTGCCTACAGCGCCGTTATATTGAGTTTTCTATCGGGAGTGCTCTGGGGAAATGGTATCGACCATTACTACCACCGCTTGAGCCGTAATATCCTAGTTCTCAGTAATTTGTTTGTTTTGCTTGCGTGGGGTGCCTTCTTACAAGGGAATACACATTACATCGCGGCAATATTGTTGCTCGCAACCGGATACGCGGCCGTTTGGTATGCAGAAAAGCTTATACGGAATGTCGAACTGGAAGTTGATCCCAAAGGCTATCAAGGCATGAGGAATAAGCTCACCTGCGGCGTCATTTTGATGCATGGATTGATTTTGATTGCATAATCTGGTCTGTCCAGTACTCAGATCACAAAACCAATCAACCCATATAAAACATTGTTCATTTCGTGAATACACATACATTTTGAACACCGTTTTGTTTTAAAGTAGCGCAAACCTACATATATATGTCCGTAAACATTCACAAAGGATATGAATATGTTTTTCCGCAAACTACTGTTTAGTACTGCAATTATCAATGCGACTTCTGGCTGCGTTTCTTACCAAGCGCAACAAGCTGCCACTCAAACAGTAAACAACACGGGCATTGTTCTCACCAATGTGGTGAAAAACACCATCGCACAACCGTGCAATGTCGCTATCACCGTTGCTAGCTTGTTTTATCCGCACGCGATATTCATGACTAGCGTACCAACTCAAGCTTGTACAACCGTACTGAGATAACGAATTCAAAAAAATGGCGACCACTTGGCCGCCATTTTTCATTTCTTTTAATTTATAGCGTTAGCAGATAGTTCACCAATTCGCTGTACTCGGCATAGCTACGGACTTCATTAGGAATAACGATGTACTTGTTATTCACAACGACGCCAGGAACGCCGGTCAGAGTGCTCTCTTTGAACTGCTTATCGAAACGCTTTTGCATCGAACTAACCGCAAAGCTGTTGTACGCCGCGTCAAATTTGTTGCCATCGACACCGTTGTCCGTGAAGACTTTCTTTAACTCATCTTCGTTTTTCGGTGCTTGGCGCTTTTGATGAATTTGCGCGAACATCGCAGGCACCATTTTGTCTTCAACACCTAGCGATACCATGGCTGCGTAAGATTTTGCCATTGGCACTGCCATGTCTGCGCCCATAAACGCCACGTGCACTTTTTCAAAGCGTGCTTCTTTTGGCAAAGCCGGTTTTAAGTTTTCAATCACAGATTCAAACTTATAACAGTGTGGGCAGTAAAACGAAAAAAACTCTGTAACGGTTGGTTTAGTCGCTTTCTCAACGTCCAACACTTTGTAGTGTTTACCTTCTTCAAATTGAGCAGCGTGAGCGCTGAAAGCCAGTAAAAGTGTGCTGCATAGTGCAAGTAATTTCTTCATTGTTTGTTTTCCTTCGGGCACAACGGTGCCGTTTTAAATATAGCTAAGAGCCAGCTAGTGCTGGAGATAAATAAAGAAGAAATCAAACAATCGGAGGTCGGTAAGGCTTATAAACCACAACCACGGCTTTTTCAGTAGGAAGCTTATCAATGAGCGCCAAGCTGTAAGGCAGTAGCATCAATCCATTTTGCGACAAAGTCGTGGGAATTTTCACAATGCAAGAAGAACTGCAACTGGTGTGCGACTTTTGCCCTTTTTCCATCATGTGTTCTTTGTGGTGCGGCTCAACACAATCTGTATTTACGCCGAGTTTTTCTTGAAGTGCAGTTTGCTGCATGGGAAAGCTTTGTGCTTCTATTGATGCTGTCGATGCTTGAACGCTCGATGAAACACTGGTTAGCAGCATAGCCACCAAACAAACCAGAGTAGTCATCAATGTACGATTCAACTTCAACATATCAATTTCTTCACAACACACTGATTTTCATCATACAGAAAGATCATATTCATACAAGTTTGAAGCACGAAGAGTACACGGTTATTTCACTAGCTATACCAGCATGAATCCGATAACGCTTGAAATACTTATGAAACACGAGTAATAGTTAGAGCAGTTTTTGTACTAACAAGGAAAGATTCATGCTTAAAAAGAGATTTTTCAAAACTAAAGATGAAGTTGAAGTCACTTTTGAACTCGATAAAAACCAGTGGGAATCCATTAAAATCGCTGGAGATTTTAATGACTGGCAACCAGAGCCAATGAAACTGGTGAAAAAAAGCGGCCAATTTAAGTTCAAAACACGTCTACCCAAAGAGCAACACATCCAATTTCGTTATCTCCTCGATGAAGTTGAATGGGAGAACGATCCTCAAGCAGATGCTTACGTTCCAAATGGCTTTGGTAGCGACAACAGCGTTGTTTGCACCGTTGAATAAGTTGTAACTTTGATGGGTTGATTAGTGCGGATTTCACCGTATTAACAGCGCATTCTTCTCACTTAAGGCGCACGAGTTGCGCCTTTTTCCCACCAATAAGACAAACTCAAGCAGCAATTATTGTTGCTAATGAACAACAGTGTTTTACCTAAAGTGATATATATCAACAAAAGTTATTTCCTTAGTATGAGTTCATCGCAGCAGACCGCTGCTTTCAACGAAAACTGAGGAAGTAACAAATGAAAAAACTGGTTGTTATTACTGGTGCAAGTTCAGGTATTGGTGAAGCTATCGCACGTCGTTTTAGTGAAGAAGGCCACCCTCTCCTTCTTGTGGCTCGTCGCGTAGAACGTTTAGAAGCACTAAATTTACCAAACACCTTATGTGAAAAAGTCGATGTCACTGACCAAGCGAGTTTGATAACAGCGATTGAAAAAGCAGAAGCTCAATTTGGTCCAGCTGACGTGCTAGTCAACAATGCGGGTGTAATGTTGCTTGGTCAGATCGACACGCAGGACGCCGCTGAATGGAAGCGTATGTTCGACGTTAACGTGCTTGGTTTGCTTAATGGTATGCACTCCGTACTTGCATCAATGAAAGCGCGCAATAGTGGCACAATAATCAACATCAGCTCTATTGCAGGTAAAAAGACGTTCCCTGACCACGCTGCATATTGTGGGACTAAGTTCGCAGTTCATGCAATTTCAGAAAATGTGCGCGAAGAAGTAGCCGCATCAAATGTGCGTGTTACGACTATTGCACCGGGCGCAGTAGAGACGGAACTGCTTTCTCACACCACTTCACAAGACATTAAAGATGGATACGATGCTTGGAAAGTGGATATGGGTGGTGTACTCGCCGCAGACGATGTCGCGCGTGCAGTAATGTTCGCTTACCAACAACCACAAAATGTCTGTATCCGAGAAATTGCGCTCGCGCCGACCAAGCAGCAACCATAATCTGGTGACAACTTAATTTCCCATATACTAAGCAAACGATTTGTTCTATATCAAAACGTTTGCTTTTTTTATATTATTAACTCATCGGATAACCTTATTCTTTACAAGCTTTATTTGAAATAACTCGCAAATTTGTTTAACTTTCAGTGATATCAAATACAGCACACATCACTTACATGAACGAACAAGAAATCAAGCCATCCCTTATCATTGTCGAAGACGATCCAAAACTACAAGATATGCTCGGTGAGTACTTTGTAGAACAAGGCTTCGACGTCCGCTGTATTGATAACGGCACCGACGCGCCGAACGCCATTTTAGACACTCAACCCGATTTAGTTTTGTTAGATTTGATGCTGCCGGGCCAAGACGGTTTGAGCGTTTGTCGTCAAATCCGCGAATGTTACAAAGGCAAAGTTCTGATGCTTACCGCAAGCGATGACGATTTTGATCACGTCGCTGCGCTTGAAATTGGCGCCGATGACTTTGTCACGAAACCTATCAAACCGCGCGTGTTACTTGCTCGTATCCGTATGTTATTGCGCAGGAAAGAAAGCGCTGCTCCAGCGCCAGAAAACGGCTTACAAATTGGCGTGTTGTGTTTAAACCGACTACGTAAATCTTGTACTATGAACCAACAGCCTGTCGCATTAACCGACGGTGAGTTTGACTTGCTGTGGGTACTCGCCACTCATGCCGAGAAAACCTTGTCGCGTGAATGGCTCACCAAAACGTTACGCGGGATTGAGTACGACGGTACAGATAGAACCATTGACAACCGCATCGTAACGCTTAGAAAGAAATTGGGTGACGCGTCTTGCTCACCTCAAAAAATCATTACGGTACGCGGCAAAGGCTACCTACTAATGCCGGATGCATGGAACGCATAAATGAGAAGGATATATCTAGAGAGCTTTTTAGGTCTGATCATTCTTTTTCTCGCCAGTCTGAAAGGTTATGAGCTCATCGTGTATGAGCTCAATACTGATTATGACTACCTACTTCAAGAACACAGTTCGCAAGCTTTCTACGATTTACTCTCTCCTATCTATGAAGAAAAAGGGCTTGAATACACCAAAAGCGAGCTAGAAAAGTTTGCCACGGCAAGCCATCGATTGTTGCAACCTCACACCATGGATGAGCTCCCACCCGAGGTGAAGGAAGTGTTCAATGAAGATCCTACCGCCAACATCGCCTTTGATGATGAACGGGATTTTTGGTTTCGCTTCGACGAGAGCACTCCCTTTTTCAAAATTAGCGACAACCCGAATAGTCCTATCATTCAAGCCGTCAATTTCGACGACAACATGGTGTGGATATTCTTCATCGCTGGTTTCGCGCTTTACTGTGTTTTGCTGATCTGGTTTTTAAGCCGCAGAATTCGTGAACTAGAAAGAGTCACCATCGAATTTGCGTCTGGTAATTTTAAAGCCCGCGCAAGCACGGCCAGCGCCAAATCGGTTGGCACATTGAACAAAAGCTTCAATAACATGGCCGATAAAGTCTCTCGACTCATTACCAGCAATAAAATGCTCACCAATGCGGTTGCTCACGAGCTACGCACACCAATTTTTCGCTTGCAATGGCAGGCTGATTTACTCGCCGACTCCTCTCTAAATGACCAACAGACAAAGTACGTCAATAGCATCGTTGAAGACATTGATGAGATGGAAGAAATGGTCGAAGAACTCCTTTACTACGCGAAAATGGAACGCCCAGAAACAGAGCTTCGGACCGAAAGTCTTGAGCTTAACTCCCTGCTTTTTGACCTAAAAGACAAATGGCAGCAAGAGACGCCATTGCCAATCACCGTTAAAGATACGGATTGCAAAGAAGCCCAAATTAAGACCGACCCCAAACTGCTCAAGCGCGCGTTAGACAACCTACTTCGCAATGCCATGCGTTATGCCGATAGCCAAATCATGTTAGAAGTGACCGAAGATGAAGAACACTGCATGATCAGCATTCATGACGATGGAAACGGTATTGATGAAAAAGACTGGCCTCACCTGTTTGAGGCATTTTACAGCGCCGACAAATCTCGTAATAAAAGCACCAGCGGCTTTGGTTTAGGACTTGCCATTGTAAGACAAATTATGGAATTGCAACGCGGTGATGTTTCTATTTCACACAGCTCTCTTGGTGGCGCCTGCTTCACCGTATCTCTGCCTAAATAACGGGCGAACAACGATAAAAGTTAAAGCGCAGTTCGCTTAGTTTCTGCGCTATCTTCTTCCTCATCCGCTCTTATTACATAAGACGACATTTCGATACAATCCATAGACAGAGACAAGTAATAAAACAGTGTACATTTAATCCATCAATTCACAGAGATAATGGATTCACCCCATGTATAAACCACTTTTACTCGTTGTCCTTTCTTCCTCACTTGCAGCATGTGCATACAACCAAAAGCCTGTTGTAGACATGACGAATGTTGACCAAGCGCAATACGAACAAGATTTTGCCTACTGCCAAGGTTACGCAGAAAAAGTCGACAAAACAGAGGCCGCTAAATCTGACGCAACCAATGGTGCAATGACTGGCGCATTAATCGGTGCCGCGGCAGGTGCTCTTGAAGATGGTATTGGCGGTGCAGCAGTTGGCGCAGTAGCTGGCAGTGCAGTCGGTGCTGGTGCAGGCGCTTTAGGTGGCGCGAATGATTCCACCAAAACACAAGCTCTCGTGCTACGCAAATGCCTACAAAATAAAGGTTACACCGTTTACGACCTTGATTAAGCATTAATCTAAACCACACAACCAAAGTACTTATTCATCAAATCAAACGTGACGTTTTTTGCTTGCACCCATATTCACAAATGTTTCACGTCTAACCGATTAGTCTCAGATCGCAATTTGGTGCATTTCGGTACTAACACACATCAATCAACCAATAATAAGAATTAAGGCCCAATTTTGAAGCCAGGTAAAACAGGAATTCGCCGAGTCATGGATGCGACCGGTTACTCAATTAAAGGACTAAAAGCCGCGTGGACTCATGAAGCCGCTTTCAGGCAAGAACTCGTACTGACTTTGGTTCTTTCTATCAGCGCATTTTTTCTGCCAGTGACCACGCTTGAACGTGTATTGATGATCAGCAGCCTATTGCTGATTTTAATCGTCGAACTTATTAATTCCGCCGTAGAAGCGGTTGTCGACCGTGTCAGCGATGACTGGCATGAACTCAGTGGTCGAGCCAAAGACATTGGCTCTGCAGCAGTATTTGTTGCGCTATTTCTTGCCCTATTTGTTTGGGCGTCGTTCTTGCTTTAGTTTTATTCAAGAAAGTAACTTATGAAGACTGTTGATTCTCCAAAGAAAGGTATCCCATACGTTGCCTTTACTGTTCTACTCGCGCTGTATTTCGCTCTCGTGGTGAACATCCCAATCTATAAAGAACTCATTGGGATTTTCTCTAAGTTAGACGAAGTCAAAATCGGTTTCATTATCACTATTCCGATTTTCTTTTTTGCCGCGCTTAATTTCTTATTCAACCTATTTAGCTGGCCATGGGTTGGAAAGCCGTTCTTTATCTTGCTGCTAGTGGTCTCTAGCTTAGTAAGCTACGCAGGCTATAACTACGGAACGCTGTTTGACTCTGGGATGATCGCCAACATCGTCGAGACCGACTCGAGTGAAGCAAGCTCTTATCTCAGCACGTATTCGGTCGTTTGGACGACGTTAATGGGTGTGATTCCTGCCCTGATTGTGTTCAAAGTAAAACTGCAACCACAACGCGGACAATGGCTACGCTTTGTGCTTACAAAACTGGTCGCGATGCTCGCTTCGTTAGCAGTTATTGCCGTGATTGCGGGGTTGTACTATCAAGATTACGCATCTGTGGGTCGCAACAACAGCTACCTGAAAAAAATGATCATCCCAACGCAATATGTCTACAGCGCGACAAGTTACGTAAAAGAAAATTACTTAACTACGCCACAGCCATATCGTGAAATCGGCACTGATGCACAGCAATCTTCGACCGCTTTACAGCAAGCGCAGGACAAACCGACGTTACTCGTTTTTGTAGTAGGTGAAACCGCACGTACTCAAAACTATCAACTGAACGGTTACGAGCGTGAAACTAACCCCTACACCAGCCAATTAGATGTTATTTCTT
Organism: Vibrio sp. SALL6; assembly: GCF_002002385.1. Taxonomy (NCBI): domain Bacteria; kingdom Pseudomonadati; phylum Pseudomonadota; class Gammaproteobacteria; order Vibrionales; family Vibrionaceae; genus Vibrio; species Vibrio sp. SALL6. Next base: position 45,190 of record NZ_MQVK01000021.1, on the reverse strand, counting down.
TTAAAGATGTGGCGTCATGCGGCACTGCGACAGCGGTATCTGTACCATGCATGTTTTCTCAGTTAACGCGCAATCAATTTGACCGTAAACAAGCTGATAACCAAGACAACGCGTTAGATATCATGCAACGTGCAGGTATCGACCTACTGTGGAAAGAAAACGACGGTGGCGATAAAGAAGTCGCGCATAAGATCAAAAAAATCGAAGTAGACAGAAAGCAACAAAACGCACTGTGCAACGGTCAAACTTGTTACGACATGGCACTACTGAGTGACTTTGACCAAGAAGTGTCGAACATGAACGGTAACCGAGTTGTAGCCATGCACCTTATTGGCAGCCATGGCCCAACTTACTTCCAACGTTACCCGAAAGAGAAAGCATTTTTCCAACCAGATTGCCCACGTGCAGACATTGAAAACTGTAGCGTCGAAGAGATCGTAAATACCTACGACAATACCATTCGTTACACAGACTTTGTCTTGGAACAAACCATCAACAAACTTAAGGCGTTAGAAGACAAATACAACACTGCGTTGATTTATGTTTCTGACCACGGTGAATCGCTTGGTGAAAGCGGCATGTTCTTACATGGTATGCCTTACGGACTTGCTCCGGATTTCCAGAAACGAGTACCGCTTATCATGTGGATGTCGCCAAGCTTTAAGCAAGCAAAACACATCAACACGGATTGCTTGTCCAAAGAAGCACAAAATGCAGGTAAGTACTCGCATGACAATGTGTTCCACTCTTTGCTTGGTATTATGGATGTAAAAACCCAAGCCTACGACGGTCAGTTAGATATCTTCAAAACCTGTCGAACCGTATCCTAAGTAGTTAGAAAAAGCCTGATTCAAAATGTGAGTCAGGCTTTTTTATGACAAGCCGTTTCTGCCAACCTCTTTTTCGCTCGTTATAATCAACGCCTAATGAAATCGAAACAGAGCGAACAACATGAAAATCGGTATTATTGGCTTAGGCGATATTGCGCAAAAGGCTTACCTTCCTGTCATTACTCAACTTCCTAATGTTGAGCTGGTCTTTTGTACCCGAGACGCCGAAACCCTCTCTTCACTAGCTCAGCAATATCGCATTAAGGAAAACTGTCAGGACTACCGACAGCTTACTGCGTTTGGTGTAGATGCGGTGATGATTCATGCCGCAACTCATGTTCACTTTCAAATCGCTGAATATTTTCTAAAACAAAGCATTCCTACTTTTGTCGACAAACCTCTGGCGGACAGTGCCCAACAGGTAGAGCAACTCTATGAGATTGCAGCTATCGCCAATCAACCACTTTATGTTGGCTTTAATCGCCGACACATTCCGCTCTACAACGACTATTTGCCAAACGTACAAAAAGGCGATGTCGCTAATTTGAAGTCACTGCGTTGGGAGAAAAATCGCCACAATCTGCCGGGAGAACTCCGTACGTTCATCTTTGACGATTTTATTCACCCGCTAGACAGCGTAAATGTTGTAGCAAAAGCCGATTTGCAAGACGTCTACATCACTCACCAATTTGACGGCCAACAACTCGCACGTCTGGATGTGCAATGGCAACATGGTGATACCCTACTACACGCTTCAATGAATCGTCATTTTGGCATAACAAACGAACGCGTTCAGGCATGTTATGCCAACCAAGCATTTGAGTTTGATTCGTTTGTGGAAGGTAAATTGTGGCAGGACAATCAAGAACGTAAGTTGAACTTAAAAGATTGGACACCAATGCTCACGAGTAAAGGTTTTCACGCTATGCTATTCGATTGGTTTAAGGTTGTTGAATCAGGCAAGCTGGATACAAGCACAGTGCAACGCAACATAGCGAGCCACCAGCTTGCAGAGCAGATCTATCAACGCCTAGAACAAGCCGTGCATTGCAATTAATCCCTATAACCAATCTATGCATGAAACGCATACATTAATTCACTTTTTGTCATTTGTTTCATTGACTAATCGTCACTAAACTTCGCGCTCATTTTTCTACATGAGCGCACAATGCATGCTTTTTTCTCAATCCATTTTCGCTCAGGTGTTGAGAATGTCTATCATGTTGGGGCTATCTCTAATCATCGTCCATAACTCTCCGAAGTTGCTGGAAATATTAGCAGAACAAGCCATCAACAGCGGTTGTCACCAAACAACGGGAGACAACGAACACCATGATCATTCTCATCACCACCATCATTAATAATGAGCAAACTATGAGTATTTTCCGATTTCCAGTTCTTGTTTGGCTTGGAATAGGGATTTTGATTATTTGTCTAGGGATCAGACAATCTTTCGGTATTTTTATGATGCCAATTTCAGACTACTTTCAGACCGGGCGCGAGTTCTTTAGCTTTGCTATTGCCTTGCAAAACTTGTTGTTTGGCGTATTCCAACCTTTTGTCGGCATGGCGTCAGACCGTTGGGGCGCGAAGCGTATTATCATTTTAGGTGCCTTTTCTTACGCTTTAGGTCTTTACCTTACTTCTATCGCCATTGAGCCAACCATGATGTATCTATCACTTGGCATTTTGGTCGGTTTTGGTTTGAGCGCAACCAGCTACGTCATTGTGTTAGGGGCGGTCGCAAAGGTTGTCCCTGCACAACATGCAGCTAAAGCATTTGGTTTAACTACCGCTGCGGGATCGTTCGGTATGTTCGCCATGATCCCTGGAGCACAAGTGCTTTTGAGTGATTTTGGCTGGCAAGGCGCACTTCAAGCATTCGCTGTACTGTGTAGCTTTATGGTGATGTTTGCATTGTTCATGAGAACTGCGAAGCCACAAGCAAGTAACCATGCAAATGTTCAGGAAGACACACAAACCCTAAAAGAAGCATTAAAAGAAGCTTTCTCTCACAGAGGTTATTGGCTGATTCATGCAGGTTTCTTTGTGTGCGGCTTTCACGTGATGTTCATTGCAACTCACTTACCAAGTTATCTGGCAGATAAAGATTTACCAGCCTCAACCGCCGCAATGGCACTGGCGTATGTTGGCATCTTCAACATTTTTGGTTCGTACTTCTGGGGTGTTATGGCGGACCGCTTCAATAAACGCCATGTTATGTCTGCGCTGTATTTAATCCGCACGGTAGTGATTGGTGCTTTTGTGACTCTACCTGTCACCGAGCACACCGCAGTCATCTTTGGTGGTGCAATCGGCTTCTGTTGGTTAGGCACCGTGCCTCTCACATCTGGATTAGTCCGCCAGATTTTTGGGGCTCGTTACCTATCAACACTTTATGGCTTGGTATTTTTTACTCACCAAGTAGGAAGCTTCTTGGGGGCTTGGGTCGGTGGTCGCATCTACGATTACTACGGTTCATACGATCCAATCTGGTGGTCAACCGTCGTTCTGGCACTCCTCGCCGCTTTGATTCACTTACCGATCAATGACAAGCCAGTATCGCGCTTGAATTTGGCAACCGCCTAACCAGAAAGGCTCTTAACGTCTAACGTTGAGAGCCTTTTTGTCAACAGCTCAATGATCTCCGCTTTCCTTTATCAAATGAGTATTCTCATCAATGATTTCTTATTTAAGATAAAGCGCACCCATTCATCCTCTGTTAAGATTTGTGTGACATACTTTGTAGAAAGTTATAAATCAAAAAGGGTTTTAGATGAGAACACTTGGCAACATCATCTGGTTTTTATTCGGTGGCGTATTCATGGGATTGCTGTGGTGGCTATTCGGTATTCTTGCGTTCATCAGCATCATCGGGATTCCGTGGGGGCGAGCTTGTTTCGTCATGGGTAACTTTTCGTTTTTCCCATTCGGCAAAGAAGCCATTTCGCGTGATGAACTAACCAATGAAATGGATATTGGCACGAGTCCGCTAGGCGTCATCGGCAACGTACTTTGGTTTGTGTTTGCAGGTTTGTGGCTGGCAATCGGTCATATCCTATCCGCCGCAGCGTGTTTCGTTACCATCATTGGTATTCCGTTTGCACTTCAGCACCTGAAACTGGCCGTAATTTCCCTCGCGCCTATCGGTAAAACTGTTGTAACGTCAGAAGAAGCGGCAATCGCTCGTTACAACATTAATCGTTAAGGTTATGTATCCTCTGAGCTTTCGGGCTCAGAGGGCAACGCCTGTTAAAAGTAAGCCTATTATTGCTACAGCGTATTCGATAATGGTTGATTGTATGCTCATACCGTCACCTTTAGGTTTATATCTTACCTAGCTCTGCACTGCTTCCAATTTATCCTTTATAATCAATTATATTTGTAGCCCATCACTTGAGTTGTTCAACACTTCAACTACAAACATCTCAACTCAACTTCCCTCTTACAAATTTTTAAAGCCGAACTATAAGCATAGCCAAAAGTAATCGACTTTGAGGAGAGATCTACGCGGTAAACGGAAGAATATTGGTCAGGAATCTTACTTTTTCAGGCCCAAGAACAACTTATGGTCGTATCTTTTTTTAACCACAAAATGAGCACATCAAAAGGCAAAGAACACTAAGGATTGAATAAATCAACAAACATTGATTGTGACGTAGACTAATTTATTTTGTTTGTCCTCTTCCCCTACCACCCCATATCATCCCCACCACAAACGCTCTTTGATATTTTTATTTGTAGTTCTGCCACCGACGTAAAAGTACGCCTTTTCATCCCACAATTTTGCTTTTACAACCGACCAGAACGTTCTGAGTCATTCAATGACTCAGCATCTATTCATGCAGGAATATATCGTGGATAAATATCAAGCGGCTTACGCAAAGCGTCTCTCAAAACTAAAAAGTGATAATAGTTCACCTAAGGCAATAGCTCGCCTTTGCGCTTGGGATTCGTTTTTTAACCAAGAGTTTGAACTTCAAGATCTTGAATATCAGATGGCCGATGCTGCGCGTCAGCGTTACGAGCAATCCAATGTAAAAAACGACATTTCGTTTAAAGCCTTCAAACACGCCTTCTACAACGAATCCATCGAGATCTATAACTTGACCGATGGCGCAGCCATTCAAAAAGTCTTTACGCCATTAATTATGCTTGCCACCGCTTGGATTGTGTTTGTGTGCTCTGTATCGAACTAAGCACGCAAATACACTCCAAGAGGGATGAGAATCATCATGCCTAAGATAACGTTACTTCTGCTGGCCACTACAATTGGTATTGGCATTACGGGCGCTGCATTTTGTGTTGGTGTGACTTACGCATTTACTCAGTTACCGTTAGAAAGCTGGTTTCTAAACCCATAAATACAAAAAAGCAGAACTCGATGCGAGTTCTGCTTTTCATTGTTTATTTGGCCGTAACTCGGATGAAACCTAGAATTCCCGGTTCATTTTTTCCAAACACGATAGAAAGGTTGATTGCTGCTCTGGCTCAATATGACGAGTAAGATCACGCACAAGATCAAGGTGCAACTGGTTATGATGGCGATGAATTTTCTCACCTTCTGGTGTGAGCCTCACAACGATAGCACGGCGATCTTCCGGATGAGGGCAACGTTCTATCAAATTCGCGTTCACTAACTTTTCGATTTGTACCGTTAACGTTCCGGTCGTGATGCCTAACTTTTCCGCCAGTTCTTTCATGCGCAGCGCACCATGGCCGCCCAGCACTTCAATGGTATGGACTTGGGCCAAAGAGTAGCCGGTTTCTTTTACGACTGACTGTTCCCAAGAAGACATCTTGTCATAGAACTCGGTCAGCATTTGATTCAACTTTTCTAGTTCGCTCATCGTCAGCTATTTTGTAACTCTAGAGTGAGGTGATGAATCTTATCAAACTTACTCAGTAATTGCTTAAATTCACTCAACGTTTTATCACTGTGATTATGTAACACAATCGCAGCCGAGTAATGATGTCCGCTCACCTTCCAAACATGCAGATCCAGCACGTCTGCGTATGGCTCAATCGTCTCTCTGATTGCCTGTAGGTACTCGTGATTAATATTCTCATCTAATAAGACTGGTGCGGTTTGCTTCATCAAACCGAGAGTCCATTTACCAATCACCAAAGCACCAACGATCCCCATAATGGCATCTAACCAAATCCATCCGTAAAACTTACCAATAATAAGTGCGACGATCGCCAACAGTGACGTTAAGGTATCTGCCAAGACATGAAAATACGCGGCGGCAAGATTGTGGTCATGGTGCTCGTGCGAGTGTCCATGCGAATGGTTATGATCATGTGGGTGGTCGTGATCATGATGATGGTGATCATGCAGCAGCAACATACTTGCTAAGTTAACCACCAAACCAATCACTGCGACCATAATCGCTTCGTTGAATTGAATACTCTCAGGGTTAAACAAACGGTGAACGGATTCCACCATCATCATTAGCGCCACCATGCCCAAAGCAATCGCGCTCGTAAAACCACCTAAAACACTGACCTTCCCGGTACCAAACGAAAAACGCTCATTGTTCGCATTTTGCTTAGCATAGCGATAAGCGAACAAGGTGATGCAAAATGCCGCTGCATGAGTGCCCATGTGCCATCCATCGGCGAGTAAGGCCATAGAGCCAAAAAGCGTGCCCGCAGCAATCTCAACCACCATAGTGACAAGCGTCAGAATGAGAACATAAAAAGTTCGCTTTTCACCTTTATGGTTATGAGAAACAAAATCGTGCGTGTGTTGTGCTATTGCCATAGATAAATCATATCCCTATTGCTCATTTTGTTTGATAATCAAAATATTTGATTTAAATTTAGTTTGACTATCAAACAAAGTCAACATGGAAAACTAAGAAAGGCGTTCATCACTGCACTCAAGATTGGCCAATCTGATGCCTCCCCGCATGAACATATGCGGCCTTGTTTGGGAATCAGCCGCTTATACGTTAAGCTGCCGTTACTCAACTAAAAGATAGAAAGCGGATAAGCAGATGGAACATGTAGGTTCTCGTGCACTGATTGTTGAAGGCGGCGCAATGCGAGGGGTATTTTCTTGCGGAATACTCGACCATTTTTTAGCTGCGGACTTTTCTCCCTTCGACAGCTTTTGGGGCGTATCGGCTGGCGCAAGTAATCTTGCCGCCTATTTGGCAAAAATGCCGGGCAGAAACCTAAAAATCTATCTCGATTACAGCCTAAGAAATGAATTCATCACCCCCAGCCAGCTCATACGCGGTGGTGATGTGATGGATTTAGATTGGATGTGGCAAGTGACACTTGAAGAGTTAGGCATTGATAAAGAAGTGCTCGCTGCTGATCCGCGTCCTTTTTTCCTTGTCGTCACTCGTCAAGATACTGGACAAGCAGAATACCTCACTCCGGACGTCGATATGTTAGCGGAGACCATGAAGGCCAGCAGCGCCCTGCCCGTACTCTATCGTAATGGCGTGCTCCTTAATGGCACTCGATATGTGGATGGCGGCGTTGCAGATGCCCTGCCAATTGCCGAAGCCATCAAGAGAGGAGCGACGAAAATCATGGTCCTGCGCAGCCAGATCGCCAGTTACCGGAAACCAAGATCAAAGTTCAGTGCCATCACAAAACGTATGCTGAAGGAAACGCCAGCTCTGATTGAGCCTATGCTGACACGTGACGTTCGTTACAACCAAACATTGGAACTGATAAACAACCCGCCACCAGGCGTTGAGATAATCCAAGTGTGTCCACCAGAAACGTTTAAGTTAAAACGCTTAAGCCGCTCACCAGAACCTTTGCGAGAAGCATATGAACTGGGAATTGAGGCTGGCAAACAAGCCATAGAACGTTGGAATTCAGTGTAAAGAAAAAAGCCACCTCGATTAAACGCAAGTTAATCTAGGTGGCTAACGCAAACTCGATGGCAGTGGATTATCGATTTGCTTCGCTACGAGCCCAATAAGCAGGCTCAAATACATTCAGCGTAATACTAAGACATCGGTCAAAATTGGCTGTTCGCTGTCGTTCGCTTTAATAGGTTTCGAACAGCCCTGAGTTGTAGTCCTGAATCGCTTGTTCAATTTCTTCGATACTGTTCATGACAAATGGGCCATAGTGAACCACCGGCTCATTGATTGGTTCACCTATAAAGAGCAGGACCCCACTGTTGTCTGCCGCAGTAAACTTTGCCGCCTCTCCTTTTGATAACAGCGCCATCTCACCTTGTTTTACAGTGCGTTGATTTATCTCGACACTCCCTTGGTACGCATAAATCATCATGTTATGGTCAGCGTCCAAAGCTAGCTCAAGCGTGGCTCCTCTATGAGGCCGCCAATCAGCAACAGTTGCCACAACACCAGTTTGAGTCAACGGCCCAACAATTCGTTCTCCCGCAATCATCAACTCACCAGCAATGACACGAACAAGCCCTGTCTTTGCAGTGTCAAATTCCGTGATCGTCTCTGGTTGAAAATCGTGGTATTGAGCGGGTTTCATTTTGTCTTTTGCTGGTTGATTAATCCATATCTGAAAACCATGCAGCTCACCGTCTTGCATAATTGGCATTTCACTGTGTATTACTCCGCGACCTGCCGCCATCCATTGTGCGCCACCAGAGCGCAATTCGCCAACATTGTTCATGTGATCACGATGTTGAAAATGACCTTTCAGCATATAAGTCAGCGTTTCAATCCCACGATGAGGATGAGGAGGAAAGCCACCAATGTAGTCAGAACGTTGATCGGATTTCAGCTCATCCATCATTAAAAATGGTGAAAAACTCGTGTTGTTAAAACCTGCAACTCGACGAATTTTAACACCATCACCGTCAGCGGTAGGTTGCGATGGAATCAACTGACGAATTGCTCTGAATGTGCTCATACTTCTTCTCCTCGTTCGCCTTGGTAGCTGTCTGCAAATCGCGTTTCAGCTCAGGCTATCGACATGGTTTTATTTTAGTTTGGAGAAAAATAATCATGAGCAGAGCGATTCGAGCTACTTATTCAAGTTTTTCGAACAATAGGAAATCGGTAACAAACACCATTGGTCATTTTTAATCCAGACCAAGTGCCCGGCGATTGATGATAAGTTCTCTCTTATCACATAAACGTTTTTGAATTTATTTGAAAATAAATGTAGCTATTTCTTAAACAAGGTGTATAGTGGCGCTTGGCTCTTCGAAGAGAGCTGTTAATGCTACATTTAGTTTAAGTTCCTTCTCAGTAAAATCTTGAATCCCCATTCAGACACCTGCGTACAACTTCCTCTTGATTGACATTCAATAGCTTAAAAAAAGATCCACCAATAATTTATCATTAATGTTTTTAATTCAGAGGTTTTTATGTCTGCTAAAGTAACTGGTTCAGTAAAATGGTTCAACGAAACTAAAGGTTTTGGTTTCCTATCTCAAGACAACGGCGGCCAAGATGTATTCGTACACTTCAACGCTATCGTTGCTGACGGTTTCAAAACACTGACTGAAGGTCAGAAAGTAAGCTTCAACGTAGAGCAAGGTAAAAAAGGTCCTCAAGCGACTGAAGTTACTCCTCTATAAGACTGCTTTTCTTGGTGCAGCATGTCCATGCTGCACCAAATCTCTCTCCTTCAAAAATATCCTCTCAACATAAACTCAGCCTAATTTCAGGCATTGCTTAGTGCTACCCAAAATAAATGGGTCAGTACCGCTTAACTTATTATTTAAAGGAAAAATCATGTCCTCAAGAAGAACAGGCCGTCAAAGGCATTGGTATCAATTACTTAACAAAGAAAAAATCGTCAAAAAACAGGAGAATAAATGTTAGAAATTGAATTTAATTTACATCAACCTAAAACCACTTGGAGAGCTAAAATATATCAATTGAATAGCGATATACTGAAGCGACATATATTGCCAAAACTTCAATATCGTAGTCATCTGATTGACTTCCAATATTGTGAAAAAACCTGCTCAGGCACTATTCTGTGTGACTCAGGTTCAAAGTTAGGAAGTTTTATTATCAAATAATGCTTTTTTAAGGCATTAATAATTCTCATCAATATTTTGGAAGATATCCAATGGCTAGAAAAAGTAAAAAGCAAATTGATAAGGAAAAGAAAGAATCTGAGGAAAATGCTGCCGCTGTAAAACAACGAACGCGCCGCCGTATCGAAGATATTATGGAGCAAAGAGCGTTTGATAAAATGTTTGATCTTTAACTCTGATTCCTACCTCTTCAAGCTTGTTGTGCAAAGGTAACCGCCACCTACCTTTCCACTCCGCTTTCCAATCAGTTTGCTATCTCTTAGCCAAAAAATACACTTCTTAAAATAACCTTCTCCACACCCAAATTTTTCTTCATCTTAAGCTTCACGCTTTGCTTCATCACTGTAAGCCAACTTTAGTGTGCGCTGAAAAACAATCCAAGTTCGAACATCCACTCGATATCTATCAAACTCTAAAAACGTACCGCACTCTCATTTTCTGACGGGTCTAGATATATTGATAAATTTACGTATAATCGCAAGCGTTTGCTTCGTATAACCCCAATGATATGGTTTGGGGGTCTCTACCAGTTCCCGCAAAGTGCTGATTACGAAGAGTTGAGATCACTGTGGATCTTACTCTTTGTGATAGCGTTCGATTTATTCCTATCTATACCTATTCTTAGAGTAACTGCATCCACAATACACATAAGGTGGAATATGAACGCATTTATTCAAGGTCTTCCAAAAGTAGAGCTGCACTTACATATCGAAGGTTCACTCGAACCAGAACTCATGTTTAAACTTGCCAAGCGCAATGGCATAGATATTCCTTATTCGTCACCAAGCGAATTGAGAGAGGCATACCAATTTGAAGATCTGCAATCTTTTCTCGACCTCTATTATCAAGGCGCAAATGTTTTACGCACAGAGCAAGATTTTTATGACCTAACGTGGGAATACTTGGAGCATTGCAAAGCAGACAATGTGATTCATACCGAGATATTCTTCGATCCGCAAACTCACACTGAACGTGGCATTAACTTCGACACCGTACTCAACGGCATTTCTAGAGCGCTGACAGATGGCCGCGAAAAATTAGGCATCACATCGCAGATCATCGCTTGTTTCCTTCGTCATTTGTCAGAAGAAAGCGCGATGGAAACACTGCAATCTGTTTTAAAGCATCGCGATAAAATCATTGGAGTGGGGCTAGATTCATCAGAAAACGGCCATCCACCAGCTAAGTTTTTACGTGTCTTCCAGAAAGCGAAAGAGGCAGGCTTGCTTACCGTGGCACATGCCGGAGAAGAAGGACCAGCGCAAAATATTACCGACGCGATTGAAATGTTGGAAGTGAGCCGCGTTGATCACGGCGTTCGCTGCGTAGAAGATGAAGCTCTAGTGGGATCTCTAATTGAAACCAAAATGCCACTGACCGTTTGCCCGCTGTCTAACATCAAACTTTGCGTGTTTGATGAAATGGGACAACACAACATCGTAGAGCTTCTGCGTAAAGGCGTGGCGGTAACCATTAACTCTGATGACCCCGTTTACTTTGGTGGCTACATGACCGATAACTTCCTTGCAGTGAATCAAGCACATCCAATGAGCAAAGAAGAACTGGCGAAATTCACGCTCAACGCTATCGATGCAAGCTTCATCGACAACGAGTTGAAGGCTCAATATCGTCATCAAGTCGAACAATATGTTGCACAACATTCATCGATGTAATGCGGTATACCCTTACAAACCCTCTGTGGTTAAAACGGGACTTAAGCGCTAGACTGAAAAAGCTCAACAAAGCACTTAATAAAGGAAGAAAATCATGATTCAACAAGGCCAAGCACTACCTTCTGCAACCGTAAGTGAACTGACTGCCGATGGCATGGTCAACCACGATGTGACCGAACTGTTCGCGAACAAGAAAGTGGTGTTATTCGCGGTTCCTGGCGCATTCACTCCAACTTGCTCAGAAGCTCACCTACCAGGCTACGTAGTACTCGCAGATCAATTAAAAGCCAAAGGCGTTGATTTAATTGCTTGTGTGGCGGTGAACGATGCATTCGTAATGAACGCATGGGGTGAAGCTCAAAACGCTTCTGAGATTTTGATGCTAGGTGACGGTGATGCTAGCTTTACTAAAGCGCTAGGCTTGGAAATGGATACTGGCGGCTTTGGCGGCGTTCGCTCACAACGTTACGCGATGATCATTGAAAACGGCGTAGTAACAACACTTAACGTTGAAAAGCCAAGTGAATTTGAAGTAAGTAATGCAGAAACTATTCTTGCAGCACTTTAAGAAAACACAAAACGGAAGCTCAAGCTTCCGTTTTTTTCAGGCGATTAGCGCATTCTCACGACACTAGTTTGTTGCTTACGTTGCATCTCTGCAAAAGTCAGTACAAACGGAGATGACTGCTTCACGTGGCTTGGCAGCGACGAAAGCGCATTGTAGGCTTCTTGCTTCGATTTAAAATCACCAGCTGTCACCGTATACCAACGTGTACCTCGGCTATTTTTCCAGTTAACCCATACAGGGTGTTTAGGGTCGATATAGCGAATGTATTCTTTCACATCTTTTTCTTTCTTCAGCGCTAGCACCTGCATGGTGTAGTGGTTGGGATTCAGGTAGCCGTATGCATCTTGAGACGACATCACACCCACACACTGCCCATTATCGATAGGTTGATGAGGCATAGCGCAGCCCATGAGCGAAAAAATCAATGTCAAAGATAAAATCTTGTGCACGTGTCACTCCATTTTTGTTCTGGTTTGTTTTCTCTCATACCCATCACGCACAAATGGTTGTGCAAAAACATCACTGAAGGCTTGGACTAACAACGATTTGTGAGGATTGGGATCACATCCAATATCGAAAGCTACGGCATCGTTATTCTTTGGCGTCGTTTTTAATAAAAAGCGATGGGAGAGCAAGAATAACAACACGTTTTAGCTTCTTTGGACATTACGAGTTGTTCAAAAAACTAAGGCGACCATTTAGGCCGCCTTAGTAAATTGATTTTATAAAAAACCTTTAAAACCAGCTTGCTACCAGTCGCTTAAACCAATCCAGAATACGTTTAAAAATCCCGCCTTCTTCCACTGGTTCGAGTGCAACTAGCTCGGTCTCTTTCACGACTTTTCCATCCACTTTGTATAGCACCTTGCCAACTACCTGATCTTGAGCAATTGGCGCAAGTAAATCACCGCTGTATTCCACTTCCGCTTTAAGTTTGTTTACGTCACTTTTAGGCAGAGTGAGATAAACATCGCGGTTCACACCAACTTTTAACTCATCCTTTTGCCCCATCCAAACGCGAGCGTTTGCGATATCAGTTCCTGCGGCCGTTGGCATCAAGGTATCGTAGAATCGAAAACCGTAACTAAGAAGTTGCTTACTTTCTGATTCACGCACACTTTGGCTCTTCGCCCCCATGACAACTGCGATAAGGCGCATGTCGCCATTGGTGGCTGACGTCGCCAAACTGTAACCTGCACCACTGGTATAGCCCGTTTTCATCCCGTCAACGTTCATGCTGCGATCACGAAGTAAACCATTCCGGTTGTATTGAGTAATGCCGTTGTACGTAAAAGACGTTTCGCTGTACATCGGATAGATATCTGGCAGATCACGAATGATTGCTTGACCCAACTTAGCTATATCATGCGGTGTTGAATACAAACTATCGCTATCTAAACCGTGAGGGTTAGTAAATGAGGAATTCGTCAAACCAAGTTGACTCGCCCAACTATTCATTAAGCTAACAAAGCCTGCTTCGCTGCCAGCGACGTGCTCTGCAATGGCAACACTAGCATCGTTTCCTGACTGAACCACCAATCCTCGATATAAATCAGACAGAGACACAGATGTGTTTACTTCGATGAACATTTTGGAAGAATCTGGGAAGTTTTTCGCCCAAGCGTTGCGACTAATGACAACTTGATCATCGAGACTGATATTGCCAGCGTTTACTTCTTGTCCTGCAACATAAGCAGTCATCAGCTTAGTTAAGCTCGCAGGGTTTAATCGCTTGTCTGCATCGCGCTCTACCAACACTTTACCTGTGTGATAGTCCATCAGTACATAACCGCGAGAGCTTAATTCAGGTGCATTAGGGACAACTGTTGGTGCAGCAAAGGCAAAGTGAGAGAAGGTAACAAGGCCGGTAAGGAAAGTCGTGTTGAATAAGGTAATTTTTCTCATAGTGACATCTAATCTTATTAGCAATCTGTGGCTTACAAACTAAGTCGAGTATATTGAAACGCCATACAGTTACAGCAGCTATGTTACGATTCGTTACCTTTACTCAATGTTTGTCGAGAAGAATGAGAGATGAGTAGAAATTTTCCGTCCACACATGTGATGCCCAAACGAGATCACGAAAGAACGGCCCCACGTCAATGACAGCTAGAATCCACATTTCTAGATACAGATAAGCAGATCACTCAAAACAAATCGTTCAAAATATGAAAAAGCACCCGCACAAACGGTGATGTCAGGGAGAGTACCTGTGCGGGCTTAAAAGGACAATTCAACCCAATAATTACAGAGCTGAAAAACTAGGGGTAATGAAAATCGGATAATCCAAGATCTTCAGTTGCGCTTATATTACTCACCTTACGTTTTATCTTGTTAGCTTCGCGTCAATACCAGAGTAATAGAGACGTGATACACAAAAATTGGGATTGATTTTATTGACGACGAATAAAATAAAAAATATCGAAGAGAAAACTCGGCACTGGTTAATTACATTTATAATAACCCTAAATCAAATTTATGATTTCGGATGTTTTTACCTTAAATAAACATCGTTAAATTTTTAATTTTCATTTTCTTTCATTCAGTCAGAAAGCGAAGAAAAGTACAACTTCCCTTTCTTAAAACTCAATGATGTCTTACGTGTTTTTTTGGAACTTTTACTTTCTGGATCAATAAATTGAGTATAGCAATGAGGGACTAAACACCCACTTTTCGCTCTAAACGATAAACCACTGTTGTTTAGATTGACACGCTGTTTCTTTACCACTAGGGATTCCAAACAATGGTTATCCTTAATTTGGGTGGCAATTCGATCGCGTACTCCTACCCAATACGCCTTAAACGACGACATCATAAATATCCTCTTTAATGACATGAATAACATACACTTGAGCTTTATTCCGTCACGACGAAGCAGGTCATTATTCCATATAAAAATTAATGGAAGGAATTAATAGCCCCTACTTAGATATGGTTTGGCTCTTTTTCATTTAAGAAATACGCTTTCATCTCATAATGTATAGAGATGCATATAGTTAACACTTTATGACTATTAATTAGAAAAGCGTAAGACGAAATTGTGCATATTCCATACAAAAACAAAGGATATGTCAAAGGTTAATTAGCAATTAATCAGTTATAAAACTCAAAACTAAAATTCATAACTGGCTATTATCAATAAAGACAAAAATAAATAATATCGACTTTACCATTTATAGATTTAGATTATATCAACATACGCAGTTTACTATTATTGAAAAATACATAATCAATAAACATACGAGCTATCTATTAATGATTATTTAGGTCTTAGTAGAGAATATTGAGGAACAAAAAAGCGCACCTTTAATGGTGCGCTTAACATCTTTTCGTTTAAGGTTTCAGCTTCAAAACATTATCAATGTCTGTAGCACTGTGGCGCTCAGCTAGTTGCTCCCACTCTTCACCCCATGAGCGGTTAACAATACGACCACGTTTTACCGCTTCACGCTCATCAATCGCTTTCGCCCAACGCACAACGTTTTTGTAGCTCTCCACATCTAAAAACTCTGCTGCATCGTATGCGCGGCCCAACACCAAGTTACCGTACCAAGGCCAAGTTGCGATATCGGCAATGCTGTACTCATCACCACCTAAAAAGGCGTTGTTTGCCAGACGTTTGTCCAGTACATCCAGTTGACGCTTAACTTCCATCGTAAAGCGGTTGATTGGGTACTCGAATTTCTCAGGCGCGTACGCGTAGAAGTGACCAAAACCGCCTCCTAGGTATGGTGCAGAACCTTGCAGCCAAAATAGCCAGTTCATTACCTCGGCACGCTTCGCGCCTTCTGTTGGTAAGAAGTGACCAAACTTTTCTGCCAAGTAGAAAAGAATGTTACCCGATTCAAACACGTTGATAGGTTCATCACCTGAGCGATCAACCAGCGCCGGAATTTTAGAGTTTGGGTTTACAGCTACAAAGCCAGAACCAAATTGGTCGCCATCGCCAATCTTGATCAAATACGCGTCGTATTCGGCTTCCTTTACGCCTGCCGCCAAAAGCTCCTCAAACATGATCGTCACTTTCTGACCATTAGGAGTCCCCATTGAGTAAAGCTGGAATGGGTTCTCTCCAACTGGCAACTCTTGCTCGTGACGTGCGCCAGAATCGGGACGATTAATGCTCGCCCATTGGCCGCCATTTTCACTGTCGTTAGTCCAAACTCTTGGTGGTGTGTATTCGTTAGCCATTGTTATTCCTTATCGTGTTTGAATGCACCTGTAGGCTGGTTCAAATCGCTACCAGCAGCAATGCTTAAAAATCCCCACCTTAAATTGGCTGGGCATAATCAAGATATTAGGTCGGAATCTTCAAATAAAAGCCCTTCCATCTCGATTAATTAGAACCTTTGGTTATGGGAATTTCTTTCACGATATAAGCAAAAACGTCGCGGTAATGTGAACTAGGTTCGAGATGCCAACAATGAGGAACAGATAAGGTTTAGAGGCCCATCCAACATATCGTTCTTAATCAAGCTTGCATCGTAGCAACAGCTAATCGACAGCGCAAAACCATGTAGGTAATCTGCCAATAGATCCAAACTGTCTTGCTCTACTTGCTGGGATAAACCCAAAGGTTGAACAATCAATTGATAGCGCTCAGTAAACACTTGAGCAGGTCCGTGGGATGTCATGCTCAACATAGTTTGCAACAGCCCGTTATACTCACGTAGCAGCTCAATATAACTAGCGCACAGGTGTTTGAGTTCGTTTTGCCAATCTTCATTCGCTTGCGGTTGATAAATGTCTTCCACCAATGATGTCGTTAACGCTTCAAGCAAAGCATTTTTGTTTTTGAAATAGTAATAGATCGCCATAGGATCCACATCCAATTGTGTCGCTAGCAGACGAACACTTGGTATCTTTCCGTCTTTTTTCATCAATAATTTAGCCGACTCCAGGATGCTTTCTGCACTCAGTTGTGACTGCTTTGCGGTCGGTCTTCCGCGTTTCTTTTCGTTGACAGACATTTGATCTTCTCGATAAACTCAGAATTATTCTACATTGTAGAATTAATTTTAAACCAACCTTTAACTTGGCTCAAGCATCACCATTTTGATGAGGTACTCATGGCAAACATCGTATTTATTGCAACCAGTCTGGACGGTTACATCGCAGATAAACAAGGCAAACTCGACTGGCTACAATCCGTACCAAATCCAGACAACATTGATACTGGCTTCGTCCCACTAATGGAGCGTATAGATGGCTTGGTAATGGGTCGTAATACATTAGATGTCGTACTGAGTTTTGGTTGCGATTGGCCGTACAGCAAGCCCGTGTTCGTACTCAGCAATACCATGACAGAAGTTCCACAGGGCTACGAAGACAAAGTTTTTTTAGTAAAAGGCGAGCTAAAAGATGTACTTGCTGACCTAAATACAAAAGGCTTTAACGAGCTTTACATCGACGGCGGCGTGACGATTCAAAACTTCCTCAAAGAAGATCTTATCGATGAAATGGTGATCACTCGCTTCCCTATCCTACTTGGCGGCGGCGCACCTTTGTTTGGTGATTTGCAACAACCACTCAATTTTAAAGTGACCAAGAGCGAAGTGGTGCTAGGCACCTTAGTTCAAACGACTTACGTGCGTGAAAGGTAATCTACCTAGATAATTTAAACAAAAGAAAAACGCCCTTCCTAGAGATAGGAGGGGCGTTTGTTGTGTTAAGTACCTGTGTTCAGCATCGCTCATTTTTGGACGAGGTCAGCGCAACAAATTTATGTCGCGCAGTGAGCCTAATGGCTATTCATGATGCCGTTGGTACTAGAATAGAATTAGAGTGAAGCTCATACCTAGTCTCTAGATTTTGTTTTTCTATGAAACTCTTTTCTTTCTGTGAGTAAGGATTTTTCGCTTTCAAATCAAGGAATATACCTTGATAACGCCACCCCTTACGGCGAAGTTCACTCACCGATTGCTCTCCACTTTGTAGCTTTCTTCCATACCTATCTCTGACTGTCACAATAACTTTGGTATTGTCCGGTTGCTCATCATATCCGTACCATATTAATGCCTCGGATTTTTCACCCAATATAAATGGATCATCGTTTGGGATATTTGAGCATTGAACAACGGTAAACGTTTGGTTCTCTCTGTCTTTTTTGTCGCGTTGGTGAGATAAGTATTTTAAGCCAGCAACAGATTTGAGTTTGTAATTGTAAGCGGCAGAATCATATTCAAAGTACGAGTCATCGTAATGTGGATACATGGCTTTTTCAAACCAATCCCCGCTTGGGTTATCGACAAATTTAATCTCTGGTTCAGCGTGACTTTCAACAAAAGAAGGCGTGTATTGATAGGTCACTTCAAAGAGATGCTCTTCCATGTCCGGCTTGGTAAGTGAATCAAAAGCTCGCCCCACAGATTTCTTGATTTTGTTAATCGAGTCAGGATGAGTTAAATAGATTTCAATTAAACCATGCCCTGCAATGTCTGCTGTGCTTGGCGCTATAACGGTATTCGGTACAGGGACAGAGCCAATTCCCGTTAGTTGCAGGCCATTAATAACAAGGTCAGAGGTTGATAAAATATAGTCACTATCAGGGGTTAATGTTGGCGAGGCCGGCGCAATATGAACCACGTGAATATTATCAGCGTCGTATCCTAATTGAGAAACAACATACTTGTAAGATTGGTTCACCCATAAGTTTCCTTGCGAGTGAGCAATATAAATTAGCTTTTTGCCTTTCCATGTATTGGAATCATTGATGAGTTTATGCTGCATCTGAGTTTTTTCAGTATCAGGTGAATCAATCGAAGTACTCAAGAGCTGCAAAAACTCACGAATCATCGTATTCATACCTTGACTGACAAGGTCGGAAACAAACCCTTTAAACCATGAAAAAGTCGCACTAATTTTTTGGATGATGGAACTGTCCTGACGTCCGCTAACGATTTCCCAAAACGCTTCCCATCGGTCAAATTGCTTTTGACCCAACTCTTGTGTTCTTTGATCAAAAGTTTCAGCAAAATCAGCTAAGACATTCAACCCGTTACTTTCAATGTAAGAGTCATTGTAGAACAGTTGATATTCAACTGGCTCACCGTTGAATTGCTTGATACCAAGGGTTGATTCTATTTTCTTCTGCCCTTGTTTAGCTCCTTTTAGTGTCGTAGCTACACCATTAAAAAAGCCGATTGTGTAGCCTTCAATATCGCAGGAATTGGCACTGACATGCGCGGGGAATATCGTGAAAATCAAAAGGGCACCTGTTAGCTTATTCACAGTATTGCTCCTCAGCAGGGAGCAATGTACTGACTGAACCATCTAGCAACTGATTGTAAGTAAGATAAGCCACCGTTCTAGCTTTAGTGTTGTATGTTAGTGCTGCGATTGTTTTTGACGTATCGATTGAGTCATCCACTGGGATACCGACAAAATCTTTGCAAGCGAGAACTTTATCGAACTCGTCGCCTATCGCCATAGCTTTGTCAATATTAGCCTCAGTCTTCTCACTCCAATCGTAATATAGGTTTTTCTGAGTTTGACGTGCATCTTGCTTCAATGCATTGCGCACTGGCTCTGACACTTCTAACGCATTGATGAATGCCTCGATATCGTCGCGTATTCCGTCTTTATTTTCATCACGACCTGTAAGGGAATCACTTCTGTCTAATGTGTAATCAAATTTTCGATATAGCAGAGCAAATTGGTCATCAATTGTAGGTTGAGCCTTTAGCTCTTTAGCAATATCCGGCGTTTTTTTAAAACTTTGGTGTGGTTGATTGTGATTTGGGTCTGGAGTCGGAGTGTTTTGCTGGTTACAGCCAAAGAGAATAAGCAGGCCAAGTAGCGATAGTTTTTTCATATGAATAATCCATGTTTTTTATGGATATTACATGTGCGCTTTGCGGATAGACCAATTGCGTTTTGTTATACCGAGTAAATAACTGGCAATTTAACTCTCCATGTTTGTATGCATTTATCTTGAGATAAAAACGCCCTTCACCTGAGCAAAGAGCGTTTTTTACTTGAGGTTATGGTTCGAACATTAAAGCACCAAACCGCCATCAATCTTGAGCACTTGTCCGGTTATAAACGCACTTTTATCAGAGACCAGAAACGCAACGCCATTGGCGATATCTTGCACCGAGCCCATGCGTCCTAGGGGCGTTTTACTTTCCATCATTTGAATGACTTTTTCTGGCAGGTTCTTCGTCATGTCGGTGGTGATAAAGCCTGGCGCGACACAGTTGACGCGTATCTGTGCACCCTTTCTTGAAAGTTCTTTCGCCCAGCCTTTGCTCATTGAGATGACGCCGCCTTTACTTGCGCCGTAGTTACTTTGCCCAATATTGCCATCCGTACCCACGATAGAAGAAATGCTGACAATGCTACCTGCGCCCTGCTCTAGCATTACTGGCGCGACGCGTTGAGTAAGTAAGAACACAGCCTTTAAGTTCACATCGATTACGCTGTCCCAATCTTGTTCTAGCATGTCTGGCAGCAATGCATCGCGAGTAATACCCGCATTATTAACCAGCGCATCGATTCTTCCATGCTGCTCTACAATACTGTCTACCACTTCGCTAACAGCAGCGGCATCGCACAAGTTAACTTGATAACTGCTTAGCTGTGCTGACTGGCTCCATTCCACAGGCGAGATATCCAGCCCAACGACGTGGAATCCATCTTCGAGTAATTGTTCGCAAATGGCCTGCCCTATACCGCGAGCAGCCCCTGTAACTACGGCGACTTTGTCGTGTTTCATCTTGGTCTTCCTTAAATGTTGAGATTACAAACTTGCTTGATCCTAGGCGCTTATCGTTATGTGGGTTTGTGCTTCTCATACGCAAAGGATTTTATTTCGTTAATGAAACTATAGGAATATTCTGGAAGTCTGATGTGAACGAATCAAGACAACTTGATGATGTTTCTGGCGGTTCTCAAGTTGAATGCTGAAACATAGAAATGGGGCAAGACACTAACCCATTGAATAAACGCAAAAAGCACCATTACCGCCAATGGTGCTCTGTATTAACTCTTCATCTGTAACAACACGATTTTTCTCAGCGGTGAGAAGATATTAAAAACTAAACCCATCATAAACAGCGTAATAACAATCGTTGCACCACTAGGCAAA
The DNA here is from genome assembly GCF_002002385.1 of Vibrio sp. SALL6. NCBI lineage: Bacteria > Pseudomonadati > Pseudomonadota > Gammaproteobacteria > Vibrionales > Vibrionaceae > Vibrio > Vibrio sp. SALL6. The sequence goes on along the minus strand of NZ_MQVK01000021.1, from coordinate 24,024 downwards.
TCATACTTTGCAGAAGCTGCTATCCCCAACAAAATACCAATTGTTCCGATACCTAAACTGGCGGTTAAAAAACGTCTACCTTTAAGGCTCGCAGCGCATAAAGCGGGAATCACCAACAAAGCAAACTCTAGGTAAATACCCGTCAGTTTGACCGTGATCGGCATCAAGATAGCGAAGATGAGATAAAAACCGCTACCACGCATAAATTCGGGCTTTGTACGTACTAGCAACAACATCGCACCAGTGATTACCGTCAACGGCCAAACATCTTGCCATGTCGACCACAGTAGCTGACCATTCAAAATCCCTTGAATGAAATCAGCACCATGTGGGTCTTTGCTAACAAGTAACACCGCCAAAGAGGCAGATACCACAAACAAGCTGCCAATCATCGGCTCAAGATGCGGATGATTTCGCTTTTCTAATGCAGCAATCAATCCGCATAACAATAACGACATTATCCAAGGGCCAAGCATTGCACCAAGCCAAGATTCCGATAACCAAGGAATCCTCACGTACAAAGTAGATGAGTTTAGCCAATAATGACTAAGCGCCGCACCCAATGCTGCGACTTGAGCCACCGCAAGGTCGATGAAAATGATCTGCCGCTTTAATACTTGCTGGCCCAGTACGACGTTACCAATTAGCGCAATCACGCCGCACAAAATAGCCGGCGCTAACCATGCGTATTCAGTCATGATCAAAACTTCACAGCACTAGGAGAAACAAACACATCGAGTAACTCGGCAATCACTTCATCGTACAAATCATCTAAGTTCTGCTCCTTTGACACCGTCAAAGGCAATTGGACGACAGGTTTGTTTGTTTGTTGTTGCAACCACATTGCGGGGCGTTGATCTTGGTGAGACGAATACACAATCGCATCAAACGAACTTGCGTCCAACTTGGTCAGTGATTGCAGATGCGAGGTCGTCGGCGATACCCCTGGTTTCGGTTCAAGATCCGCGACTTGAACCATACCTAGCCAATCAAATAAGTATCGGTAAGTGGAATGATAGCCCACAACTTGCTTACCATTTAACGGCTTAGCTTTTGCTTCCCATTCGTTGAGTTTTTTTCGCCAATGCGCACGAAACTTCATCCCATTGAGCTGGTAGGTTGGCGCATTTTCAGGATCAACCGCTTGCAAACGCTTCGTCACAACGCGCGAAAGCGTAATCATGTCATTCGCAGCAAACTGCACGTGCGGATTACCATGCGCATGAATGTCACCCATACTGCGATCCACATGTTGATGTGTATCCAGCATACGTACAAAACTGGCAGCGTAAATCATGCTTTTTGCCCCATTTTGCACCGCAGCATTTGAGCTTCGTGCCTGTAGCATAGGCAACCACCCTACTTCCAGCTCTGCTCCAGAACACATAGCCAAATCGGCTTGACGCATTTTCGCAATCAACGAAGGGCGAGCTTGCACGTAATGTGGATCTTGTTTATCGGTAGTAGCAGAATAGATATTTGCTTCTGGAGCGTGGCGTTGCAATAAAGCTTTCCATTCCGGCTCACAAACAAAAATATCCAAAGCCCATGTTGGAGAAGAAACAATGGCAGCAATCGCTGCCATTGTGCCTAAACCTTTAGAGATAAAGGTTAATGACTTAGAACGCATGAGCACCGTGCGCCCCAAAAGTCATGACGTATTGCAATGTAAAGACGTTCTCTTTTTCTTTGTCTTGGTTTTCTGCACGCGTGTACTGCGCACGAACAGTACCAAAGTGCGAAGAATCCCACGCAATCATCGCATCGACTTCTTTATCATTTAGCGCAGTGAAATGCATGTGGTCACCATGAGCATGACCATCGTAGCTTTCCGCTTCGCCGTAACGAACGCCAGCAGACCAGCTAGGGTTAAATCGGTATACACCCGAAACGTAATATGCTGTTAAGTTATCAGGGGATTCAGCTTCATCTTTAAATTTGCTGTCGACCACACCATCCAACAACATGTACTCGGCAGAAAACGTAAAGTTGCGGTACTTGTAGTTACCATCCGGGGCCCATTTCCAAACAAAATCAGCACCATAAAGATTCGCACCAGTAATCGCAGCAGCGTGGCTATGTTCATGGTCATGACCGGTATCAGCATGATGATCGTGGTCAGCAAATTCTTCCACCTTGCCGTTCTTGTTTCGCAGGTAACTCAAGCCAAATTGCCAACTAGAAGAATCTGAAATGTCGCTACCTAGTTTTAATGTTGAGGTAAATACACCAACGTCAGAACCCTCATCCACTGCCGACATCTTGCTGCCACTTAGCGCCTCAACACCAAATTTCACAAACAGATCTGTCGGAAGAACAAGGCTCGCTCTCACGCCATCATCATAGTAATGCGAACCAAGAAACGTTCGGTACGCTAATGGACGCTCAACAAAACTATCGGTATGCATGTGTTGGTTGTTCAAGTAACCAAAATCGGAAAGAAAACGCCCCACTCGGACATTAAAGCCGTAAGGCAAAGCCAAGGTTTCGATAAACGCTTCTTCCAACATCAGTTCGGTGTCGTCAGCATGGCTTTCCAGCACTGTCGTCAAAGCGCCATGGAATTTGTCGTCAATGTTTGCAGACAAACTAAGCTCAGTATGACCCAAGCCAAACCCTTCCTCTCGCTCTGAGTTATGACGTTGTCCATCTTGGTAATATCCGTCCAAAACGACACCAATTTGTGGATTCGACAACGTATCGGCAAAAACAGGGGATGCAAAAATGCTACCGATGACTAGAGAAACCAATTTTTTATTCACTACCTTTTCCTTTTTGTTATGTTATAACATATTATTTTAGCTGTTATAATATAACAATTATCATTACACAAGGAATAATTGAAAATAGAACCCATTTGTATTCAGAAAACCGTTGAACATTACTTAACCAACCATTGCATCAAATTACGTTTTTAAACGTATAATTGGATCAAGCACCGATAAAATAAGTAACGGTATTTCAGTATGTTGAATATGGATTTTTCTCAAAGGGTCGTCATCGAAACAGGCTGTCAAAATTGGGTTGCTAGCCCCTCTCAAGGAGTGTGGCGTAAGCCATTGGAGCGAGAGGCAAAAGAATCTGGTCACGTAACCAGTGTAGTGAAGTACGAAGCAGGATCGCGCTTTTCTCCTCACCTTCACCCTTACGGAGAAGAAATTTTAGTGCTCGATGGTGTCTTCTCTGACGAAAATGGCGACTATCCCGCAGGTTCTTATCTTCGTAACCCACCCGGCAGTCAGCACGCGCCGTTTAGCGAGAAAGGTTGTGTCATTTTGGTCAAGCTCAATCAATTTGATCCGAACGATCTTAAAACTGTTCGAATCAATACTCGAGAAACAGAATGGTTGCCTGGTATTGGCGGACTACAAGTGATGCCGTTACATGATGTTAAGCACGAGCATGTTGCGTTGGTGAAGTGGCCCAAAGGCGAAAAGTTTCAACCTCACAGACACTTTGGTGGAGAAGAAATTTTTGTGTTATCTGGCGAGTTTAGGGATGAGCTAGGTATATACCCAACACATACTTGGTTGCGATCACCTCACATGAGTGAGCACTTCCCTTTTGTAGAGGAAGAAACGGTAATTTGGGTGAAAACAGGACATTTTCCGCTCGGTAGTTAAATGGAAATGCGAAACTTTAAGGGCATAACAAACAAGTAAAATCGGCTCGTTAATACGAGCCGATACTCATTGCTTGGTTAAGAACCCATAATTCGGGAGTGCAGCCAGTCTTTTAGCTCCGCTCGATTATGCTTGAGCACATTCATGGCGTGGTCGTCTATCGGGCTGCCTTGCAGCTCTAATACACGAATCTCTTTATCTAGTGCGTTATAGTTTTTAACGTTTTCAGCAAATGATGCATCGTTTTGGCTAAGCTGAGTGATGGTATCCAAATGTTCTGGGAATTCATGGGTTAATGAGTGATTTTCACCTAACATAGAGACCTCTTGAGTGGCGTTATTGACATTTGTCTTGCTTGTTTTTTAAGCAATCCAATATTAACCATAGCACTTCATTCGGGGTGATATCGTCGAGTTGACCACACTTTTACGCAACGTATTTAATTTACAATATCTTAACTATTTGGTATTCAAAAGCCCCCGTCTCCTGGTCAAAATCTCATCATTTTCTACTACATTTAATAGACTTCCCACTAAGAAGGTAACCCCAATGAACACCATAAAATTCAGCCTAGTTGGTGCAGCGGTGGTAGTAGCGCTCTTTGGCTGTAACTCTGACAGTAATACCATCACCACGACAACTCCTGTGACTCTATCCGTCTCTGATGCGCCTATAGACGACGTTTCCGAAGTGGTCATCACTTACAGCAAAGTTGCTTTCCTTCCTCTTGATGGCGGATCACCACAAATTTTTGAGGTGTATAAAACCGATGAAGAAGGCAATTACGTGGATGAAAACGGCGATCCAATTCCTGATGGTGAAGATCCTCTGCCGTTGAGTGTTAACTTGCTCAACTATCAAGGCAGTGATGTCCAAGAGCTGGTTGAAGATGAAGTGATTCCTTCTGGCAACTACAAGTTGTGTGTGTTTGCCAATGATGGCGATCACCCCGACTACCCATCGTATGTGATTGATGAAGCAACAGGAAACCAAATCCCACTGACCGTCAAAGGCGATGGTGCTTGTCCTCAAGGCGTGGGTAAAGAGCCTAACTCTGGGGTATTGTTCTTTAATAACACCTTTGCGGTTAATCCTGATAACAATGAATTCGTGGTCGAGTTTGATCTGCGTCGAGGCTTAAAAGACGGAACGGGTCAAAACGAAGGGTACAGTATTCAACGCACTTCGGTGACCTTGATCAACACCGTTACGACAGGTGAAATTCAGGGCGATGTCGCCGCACAAACCTATGCAGATTGCGAAGTTGATACGTCCAGTGCAAACGACTATGCGCACGCCGTTTACTTATATGAAGGCAGCGTCGCCAAAGAGGACATGGGGCCATTTGCTGGCGAAGACGGGAAAGCCACACCAATTGCAGCAGCCAACGTGGTTCCGGATATAGAGCAAGTCAATTACGAATACGAGTTTGGTTTTGTAGAACCCGGCACCTACTCGGTTGGCTATACCTGCACTGCAAATGATGACTCGGAAGAAGGTATTGTCGCCGGAGAAACCTTCAGTATTTATCAAGCAACAAGTGGGTTAACGGTATCGGCTGGTGCTGATACGGATGCCGATTTCTAACCACCTATCAAGAGATTCTAAAAATAAGGCAGAGCTTGTTTTGGGCTCTGCCTTTTCGTCCCATACGACTGCACTCTTTTCGCCAAGCCGCGTGTTTCTGATGCTTAGAAAAAACTGATGGGTAGATAGAAATCCAGCTCAAACGCCTCATCATGGCTGAGGAAATGGTTTTTAAGATAATGAACATAAGCGGGCGTGGAACGTTGCTTAAAGCCTGAGTTAGGCAACCACTTCTCTAATACCATACTCAGTTGAGGAAGAAGCTCACCATATACTCCCGTTAAGCGAAAAACAGCATGTAAACCACCCGGAATCGTCATTTGATTCACGACACCGCGTACTTTGAGCGGCCTATCAATCGCCATACAAGCCACATAACGACACTTGTCGAGCTCAACCCAAGCAGGGTTGGAGTGATGCAAACCATATTGAACCGAAAAGTCTCGATTCTCAGAACTTGCCCACGCTTTCAAAATCAGCCACGCATTGCGAATGGAACGGTTATAACCCTCATGTCGAACATACGCCGCAAAGCGTTGTGGGACTTCCATAATTTTTGGTTCTGGCAACTCGCGTTTCGCAACCCGATGATAACCCGCTGCTACTTCCGGATCCTTCAAATACGGTTTTTCTGCGACTTGTAAATCATGCTTTCGCCACGCACCAGGTGACATAGCGAACGTCGCTTTAAACGCTCGGCTAAAAGAAGATACCGAGTTAAAGCCGCACTTGTTAGCAATGTCTAGCACCGATGAGCCGGTATCAAACATCAGTTGATTGGCGGCGTATTCCATTCTGGTACGGCGGATATATTGATGGATGGATTCCCCCACGACATCTTTAAAAATACGATGGAAGTGTTGTTCAGAATAGGCTGCTACATCTGCTAGCTCTTTAGCTGATAAATCTCTGCTAATGTCCTGGTGAATGTAAAACAGCACGTCATTGATTCTGGAAACTTGTTGATGGCTCACGGAGTAAACTTTCGCTCAAATAGCATAAATGGACATGTTTAACAGCATAAATGGACACACCAAGCTTGGCAATTTACCTATACTATTTCTGACATAAAAAAAGACAATTACGAGAAGCACAGCACATGGAAATCGCACAGTCATTACAACAAACTAAGTCATCCTACATTCGAGAGATCCTCGCAGCAGCGAGCGATAAGAACGTCATTTCTCTTGCGGGTGGCTTACCGGACGAAAAAACCTTCCCGATCGACTTGATGAAACCGACGCTCGAAAACCTCGCGAACATGCCAGAGGTGTTTCAATACGGCGCAACAGCAGGCTACGCACCGCTACTTAACTTTTTGACCGATTATTACCAACTGCCAGAATCTCATTTGGCGATGATCACAACGGGTTCTCAGCAAGGGCTAGATTTGATTGCGCGTGCGTACGTGAATCCGGGCGATAAAGTGGTGATGGAAGCACCAAGCTACCTTGGTGCTATGCAAGTATTCGGTTTAGTGCAAGCCAACATCGTGACCGTTTCGCAAACCGAGTGTGGCCCAAACCTTGAAGAACTCGAGCAATGCTTTGCCACGCAGCAACCAAAAATGTTCTACGCCGTGCCCGATTTTCACAACCCAACGGGCGTATGCTGGGCGCTAGAGACTCGCCAAAAAGTTGCCGAGCTTTGTATCCAATACGACGTGGCATTCATTGAAGACGCACCATACCGCGAGCTGCGTTTTTCTGGTGAAGCACTACCGCTGGTCTCGGATTTCTGCCCACAACACTCCATCGTGTTGCGTTCATTCTCCAAAATCGCCTCACCAGGCTTGCGTATTGGTGTGGTTACCGGCAAACGCAGTTACCTTGAGCCACTCATCAAAATCAAACAAGGTGCAGATCTGCACTCTAGTATTCCTATGCAAGCATTGCTGCATGGTCTACTTCAACATGACAATTTCGAAACACACATTTCAACCATCTGTGCGCTTTACAAATCGCGTTACGATGTCATGTTTGCTGAGCTGCAAAAGCAGCTGCCAGAAAGTTGCGTACTAAAACCTGTCGATGGTGGCATGTTTGTCTGGGTCGAAATTCCAGAATGCGACACGTTCGAACTTGCGAAGACCCTTCTCGCAAACTGGGTTGCTGTGGTGCCAAGCCCGGTATTTTATCCGGAAGGTTCTAAGGTAAAAGCCGCTCTGCGTCTTAACTTTACCAATGCCACACCAGAAGAACTGACGACTGCTGTCACTCGACTTGCGGATGTACTTAACGCTTTGTAATTGAGCGCATGCGTTAGAACCTGCCTTTGAGATTCGAAAAAAGTCTCAAAGGCAGCATCAAAAAAGTTCCCCAAAAAAATTTATATTTTTCCTTCAAATCAACTCTCTACAGTAAGTGCCTGTTTTCTCTTGATCCTATCACTCATATAAAAATGAGAACCTAATCACGTATTTGATGGTTAGAAAAGTTACGTCTATCTTTCAGACAAAAGACATCAACTTCGCAGCATTAATGCTCTCAATTTCAGACACTTTACTCAGTCGTGGCTTAGCGATTGAGAAAACGACTAAAAAGCATCTGCGGGCATACTCACTACGAAGGATTGACCAAAACCATTCTGAATGTCGCGAGCCAGTCGCTTGATTGGCAATTACGTCAGTGAATCGCACCAAATGACAGAGGGGTTATCAGGATGAACACTCGAACCACGACAGGACTCGTCACCACTGGCTGGTCCGTTATCTTTTCACTTTTTACCGCATTCGCCGCGTATGCGAGTACGTCTCCAAACTGTAGTGACGTATTAGCGGGCAACACAACCGCCGTATCGCAAAAAATGATGGTCTTATTGGGCGAAGACATCACCAAATCCAACCGCATCACCACAGTGATTCCCGCCCAAAACAATCCATTTGTGACCGAAGAACTGGTCTCGGTTTCCAATGACGTGTCGCCCAATGGACGTCTGCCACAAAAGACTTTGGAAGAGATCCGAAAAGTACGCTCAGATTTAGAAAAAGCCGCACAGGAAGTAAGCCGATTACAGAGCACTTTTGAAGTCGCGTTCGTTAGCTTGATTGATGGCTACTGCCAGTTCTCGAATCACGAACTTACTCAGCATGCCAAAATCGACTTTGACCATTTGGAAGGTCTAACGCTGTATTCAATCCCAGCGCTGTTGGCAATGGTGGATCAATCGTACGCGATGGCTGAAAACCGCCTAGCAAACGAGCAAAACCAATTGAGCAACATTGAAAAAGAAAAACAGAGGCAGAAACAGCAAGCAAGTGCTGCGGCAGCCGCTCGTTACCAAGACGGTAACGTGTTGGTGAAAGTCGAGAATTTTGATGGTTCTAACGTGATGTTTTCCGTCACAAACGTAGGTTCTCAAGGTTCATTACAACCAAACTTCAACACTTTTAGCGCCTATCGCACCGAAAGTGGAGAGTTGGTCTATAAGTCAGAATCTTTGCTGCATCTGGCTGATACGGCAGGCAACACGCTGCAAACGATGGGCATTGCCGAGCTTTCATCCAAAGGTGGAAACAGCTTGTCGATCTCTCCAGGAGAAACTCGAAAATTCGTCACCAGTATTGCTTCGGAAGTCGCGCCGCACGCGCAATTAAGCTTAGAGTTTCCGGCCAAAGTGCTCAATACAGAGCGAGATTTCACGCTGTCGTTTTCCGACTCTATCGCGGTAGCAACGGCCAATGTGAATTAACGGCGAGAGAGAACATGACGAACAAACCCATGTTTGTTGAGCACATCAAAGACAGGCGAGCGACGCCTGTCTTTCAGTTATGAGCAAGCAAATCGCTACTGTTTGCACTTGTAAGCGTTTGCAAACATCGTCACTGACGTAGAAAAGCTTAACGGTTGGTATAAATACAAGGTATCTGCGCCTAAATCTGCCGCCTTGATGCGCATTTGGTTTAGTGTACCCCAAACCATGTCTTTATCTGCGTGAAGCCAGTAGTCGTAAAAGTGCCCTTCTGAGCCGATCACGGTCCCCATTAGTTCACAGTTTTCAATCGCATTCACATTATCCCAAAGCACCTGTACTTGCTCAGATTCTTGAGTTGGGAACGTCACACACCCCGTTAATGATGCCGCTAACGCGAGACACATCACTCGCTTTTTCATATTCATATCGCCAAAAAATTTTATAGATGGCGGATTTTATGAATTGCTTATGCGATGACCAACAAAATATTTCTATCGCGCGTTCAAGTAGAACTAATAGACAACGGAAAAACCAAAAAGTGGCCACGCAGCTAACGAGCAAAAACCTCGCAATCACAGACCTAGCAATAAAACCGTATCTGAGATAAAACAGTAACGATTAAATACATACGAGGGATAGAGTTTTGGTTGCTAAGAATAAGCTAATTCGCTACACAGCTACGGAAGTCGCTGATGCATTTGAAAAAGAAGATGAGCTCATTAAACAAGTTCAATCCAACCAACTCTCACAAGTGCTATTACTTTGGCAAGTAAAAAGCCCGACGCTAGTGCTTCCCGCGGGCAAGAAATGGCCAGAGTCTAATGAATTGGAACATGCGTTAAATACGTCTGGCTGGAAGCTCTTTTCTCGTAAAACCGGTGGTGCACCAGTCCCTCAGGTACCGGGTATTATCAATCTATCCCATATCTATCACTGGCCAGAAGGTGAGCCTTACAACATCAAAAAAGCGTATCTCGATTTATGTGCAATATTAACGGTTTTCTTTAAACAGCTCGGCGTGAAAGTGGATATTCATGCTACGCCTTATTCCTACTGCGATGGCGAGTACAACCTCAACATTGTCGGACAAAAAGTCGTGGGAACCGCGCAGCGTGCTTTACTTAAAAAAGGCGGCGGACAAGTGGTATTGTCACAAGCATGCATTCTGATTGATGCCGACGTCGAGAAGATTGTCGAACCAGTACGATTATGTAATCAGCTTTGTGGTCATGACGATGATATTCGTGGTGATGTCCACACACCGCTCTTCCATCATATATCCGACCGTCCATCGGTAGATTCGCTCTTTCAGCAATTGACGAGTGCGTTTTTAACGCATGCAAAAGCTGAGTAATGAAAGGAGCAAGCCTCACGCTTGCTCCGAACAGCTTCTAGCTATTGGATATAGTCATTTCGTTCGCTGCCTTTCTCCGAGAAGTACTCGATAAACTCAAACAGCATACCGTGGTCTTCTAGATAGTAGACGTTCTTTCTAAATGGGTGTTCGTCGCCTCGGTGGTCGAGCTCATAACCTGCTTTGCTTAGCCTTTCGATGAGGGCTTCTACATCCGGCACCACAATCCCTATGTGTTTAAAACCTGTGAAGTGTGATGTCCAATGAGTAGCGTCGCCTTTTCCTCCTGACGAGATGGCAATATAAGAATGATCATCACCTACGTGAAACCACTCAATCGGTCGGCCAAACCAATTATCTATTTTTCCGCCCCCGCGTACTTTCCATTCAGGGATAGCGGCGGTCAAAAATTGGATCATCTTTTGTGCGTCAACGACTGAGATATTGGCGTGTTCTACATAACTGTTCATGAATGTTTTCCTTTGGGTTCTTGTTTTTTGTTCTTAATGCAACTCTAGAACCTCAAGCTAAGTTTAGGTAAAGCACCTATTTTTGCCTGCCAAAAATAAATGAGATCCAGTTCAAATATTTATCCATGACGGAATTAGTTGAAGCCTGCGCGTAAAAGCCTCAGAATGTCGCACTTTTCGCACCGATTTGTTTTCGGCGCGTTGTTATCTAACTCTACAATTGAGAATCATACATATGGGTTTTACCTCGTTAGGTCTATCTGCTCCAATCCTTAAAGCTATTCAAGAGAAAGGCTACGACACCCCTTCGCCAATTCAGGCAAAAGCAATTCCTGCTATTTTGGAAGGGAAAGACGTAATGGCAGCAGCGCAGACTGGTACAGGTAAAACTGCAGGCTTTACGCTACCGATTCTTGAGCGTTTATCGAACGGCCCTCGCGTTCGTGCTAACCAAGTGCGTGCACTTATCCTGACGCCAACGCGTGAACTTGCGGCTCAGGTGCAAGAAAACGTGTTTATGTACGGCCGTCATCTTCCACTAAGCAGTGCGGTTGTTTTTGGTGGTGTGAAGATCAACCCGCAAATGCTGCGTCTTCGCAAAGGTGCGGATGTGTTGGTAGCAACACCAGGCCGCCTGATGGATTTGTACAACCAAAATGCAGTGAAGTTCGACCAACTAGAAGTTTTGGTACTGGATGAAGCAGACCGTATGTTGGATATGGGCTTTATCCGTGACATTCGTAAGATCCTAGCTCTGCTACCCAAACAACGTCAGAACCTACTTTTCTCGGCGACTTTCTCGGATGAAATCCGCGACCTTGCGAAAGGCTTGGTGAACAACCCGGTTGAGATTTCAGTGAACCCGGCAAACTCGACGGCGAGAACGGTTGAGCAAAGCATCTACCCAGCAGACGTGAAGAAGAAAGCTCCGATGTTGGTTAAATTGATCAAAGACGGCGATTGGAAGCAAGTGCTGGTGTTTACGAAAACAAAACACGGAGCAAACCGTCTAGCGAAGTTCCTGATCGAACAAAACCTACCTGCTGCTGCCATCCACGGTAACAAGAGCCAAGGCGCGCGTACCAAAGCACTGGCGGATTTTAAATCGGGTGAAATTCGTGTGTTGGTCGCGACGGACATTGCTGCACGCGGTATCGATATTCCTCAATTGCCGCAAGTGGTGAACTTTGAACTACCTAAAGTGGCAGAAGACTACGTTCACCGTATTGGTCGTACTGGCCGTGCTGGCGAAGTAGGTAAAGCGATTTCACTGGTGTGTGCGCTGGAAGCATCTGAGCTGTTTGCGATTGAACGTTTGATTCAAGAAGTGCTACCACGTAAAGAGTTGGAAGGTTTTGCGCCAACCAATGTAGTGCCAGAATCTAAACTGGATACTCGCCCAATCAAACCGAAAAAACCTAAGAAGCCGAAAAAACCAAAAGCGCCAAATGCTGCGGGTGAAAACGCTCCAGCAACCGAAAAGAAAGCAGGCAATGGTGCAAACAAACCTAAGCGTCGCTTCAACGGTGGTAACAACGGCAACAAAAACAGCACAAACCAAGGCGGTGCGGGCAAGCCTAAAGGTAATCGTGAAGACCAAGGTCGTGCACACAGCAAACCAGATGACCGCAAACCTAACGGCAACAAGCCAAATGGCAATAAACCGAATGGAAATAAACCAAACGGTAATAAGTGTGGCAACGCTGGTAAACCGTCTGGTAACCGCAAGCCAAACAATGCTAAGCCTGCAGGAAACAAACCATCAGGCCAGCGTCGTAAGCCTCGTCCGCAAGCTGCAAACTAACCTGTAAACGGCCCCCGATAGCAAATACAACAAAGCCGCTGATAATCTCAGCGGCTTTGTTTTTCTTAGAACACAGTTTTTTAGAACACAGCTTTGTTAAAACAGCCTACATTAAAGGTGTGATTCGAATATCTGCGATTTGCGCTTCGTTCTTTTCACCCTCAATACCACCAGCGTAGATGTAGGTTTCATTCGATGTGAGGTAACTCATATTGAAGTGGTCCTTCAGCGCGATCTGATAGGTTTTCCCCTGCTCCAACGCCACTTCAATTGGCGTTGAGTAACGCATACCTTGGTTTTCACCAATATGGCCCATCTGCAAGTAACCTTGACCAACCACTTTACCTGCATCATCCAATACCTCTAACAATTTCACTGTGTTCGTGATGCCGGTATTAAGTTGTCCTAGGTTATTGTTGTACCAAGCATCGAACTGGTAAGTGCCCGTTACAGGAGCTGTAAACGACTCTGCACCTTTTACGAGGCCACTGTCTTTGCTCACCGTAACCACTGAGACATTGTCTTTGAGTGGCTGATATTCGCCATCAAGTTTGATGCGGATCTCTTCACCGACACAAACCGGTTGGCTTGGGTTAGAACGGAAGCCTTTATCGTTAATGCTTTCAGCCAAATAACAAGCAAAACCAGTTGGCGTATCGGAATAAGATTGAGCAATCACGTTCTTTTGAATCAGCTCGCCATTGCGATACAAGTTCACGTTGTACTTGCTCGTCACGTCAATCGAAACCGAATTATCAACGCTTTTTACCACCAATGTTGGCTCTTGCGGAGAATAAACGCGGCTATCTTCACTCACATACGGTTTCACCCCAGAAACTAAAGTAATGCTGCTATCTACATTCACAAGCGCGCCCAGTGTCACGTGGAAATGCCCCTCTTCGTCCATCGCGACATTTTCAACTGGGTAGTAGCCTGTTTCATCTTTGCTTACTTCAGGCAAGTCAATCGTTACCGAGTAGTTCTTTCCTTTGAAGGCAAAGTTTTCCAACGTAATTTGTTCAGACTGAGCCAACAAGTTATTGCGCACCCAACTTGTGATAAATGGCTTCACTTCCAACTTACCTGTTTCGGTATGGATGCCGAATAAGGTCTCTACCACCATGTTCAAGTAGCCACCCACAGACCAAAGCTGACGTTGAGAGTTAATCACTGGGCCATCCAAGCTTGGATCTTCACCATGATCACTATGGATGATGAATGACTTACCAGAAAGCCACTCTAAGTTCTCCATGTTGGATAAGTTGGTTGCCGTACCACGAACCAACGATTGAATGGCATTGTTCGCTGCTGCCACGTTTTGTGTTTGATGCGCGGCGCGCAAGCTGTACGCGGTAACAAATGGCCAAATTGCGCGGTTATGGTACACAGGCACGTCTGGTTGTTGAGGGAAATAAACCGGCACGCCAAACTCACTGTGTGGGTAATTGGCCATGATTTGTTTCGCCTGCGCATCACTTGCCACACCACTGATGATCGCCAGTGCTTCGCCCAACATGTCATATTTGTCGACCGCGATGTCTTTGCCATTATCAAACAAATAACTTACGTACATACCGCGTTCGGCATTCCAAAACTGCTCGTTGATAGCGGTTTTTAGCTGTGCAGCCCACTCGGTGTATTTGACCGCGTTGGTTGAATCGTACTTCTCTGCCAACTTAGCCGCGAGCTGAATCGCACGGTAATGAACCACGTTTGTCGATAACGCTTTGCTGCTACCAATCGCATTGACATCGTTTGGCGTCCACGTTGAATACGTTTGCTCACGCCAATCAAGGAATGATTGCTCACCAGTGTATAAACCAGATTTCGCATCAAAAGCCGCCAGGCGATCGGCTTCAAGTGTATTACTGATAGCGTTATATGCGCGCTCGGCAAACTGGTTGTACTCTTCTCCATCCAATGCCGAAAGTAAGCGTTCTGCACCAAGCGCCCAAGTCGTGCGGTCGGTACTAATTGGCCAGCTACCGCCCGTGCCCGTATCTTGCACAATCTGCTCGCCATCGTATTGCTGATCGGTAGTATCGCGGAAAGCGGACAATTTGAAATTCAAACCATTTTGCACGCGAGTTGGATTCATCAATGCAAGCGAAAGGTCTGCTGCGTACGCCAAATCACGCGTCCACACGTAATGCCACTTCGCCCCCGTCTCAAAAACTTCCGCTTTGATTGGGTTGTTGTAGTTGTAATTGCCGTCTTTGATTTCAGAAACGGCAAGCTGGTCTAGCTCTTTCATCGTCAACGCAAACAACGCATCAAACGCGACATCGCCCGACACCACTCGCGGCCCTGTTTGTTCATTAATCACTAAGCCTTGGTCGAGCGCATCACGCAATTCTGTCGTCGTTGAAATACCAAATTCACGCAGCTCAGCTTTAGGATCTTTCACCGAGAAAATCACGGTATCACTCGAGTCATCGTAATTGGCGAACAGTTTCACTTCTTTATTCTGATGCCCTTCATGCACCATTGCAGGGTCGAGAATCGCATCAGAGTAGTATTTTTCCGCTTCTTCTTGCGTTGCTTTCGTCACAGTCATTGTCGCGCAACTTTCATCGGCAAAGCTCACAGAAAACTTGTAATACCCTTTGTCTTCAAACGTGATCTCAGAGTTGCAATCATCGTTCATACACGCGTCATTCGTGTCTGGTTTTGGCAGGTACTCTTGAGCTTTATCGAACGCCGCGGGCTCCTCAAAATAGGTGTATTGGATCTGCCAACCCGGATCAGCAATCTTGAACTGATTACTACCTCGAGCGACGCGCAGTACGGTTTCGTACTCGTTATTACCCAAATAGTTTAGCTTGGCATGCTCTGCCGTGCCCCAATCCCCATTTAAACCACGTAAATATAAGTCGGCTGAAATAATTGGTTTGTCGACTGACACTGGCGCATCAGAGGAATCTGACCCACATCCAGCAAGACCAATACAAGACGCGACAGCAAGCGCAATAAAACTCGGTTTCATGTTCATCCCTTAGATTGTTGTTTTGGCGACAGTCTAAAGAACACCTTTTTGAGGGGAAAATAGGAAGTCAGGAGCGAGCTATAGATAACATCTATACGTCAGACCCCAACAGTGATGTAGATCTATGAAATGCGCATAATTTCAATCAAATGAGATTACAGATTTGTGATTTATAAATGAAATTGTGCAAAATACCCCTCGTTCTTAGAGGGGAAAGAAAATGGACAAATCTCTGCAGCAATTTTTACTGGTTGCACGCTGCCAAAGCATCAGCGCTGCGGCAAGAATGGCAGGGTTAAGCCAACCAACGGTAACAAGCAATTTAAAGAAGCTGGAAGAGAATCTCGGCGTAACGCTGTTTGAACGCCATCCTAATGGCATGGTGTTGACCGAATACGGACGCATCCTCTATCGCCATAGCAACGCGATGCAGCATGAATACAACCAAATGATGCAAAGCATTGATGAACGGAAACAGTACCAAGTCGGAAAAATTAAAATGGGTACTGGCGATGCGTGGTGGCCGCTATTCGTCAAACAAGCACTCAATGAACATCTGACCAAGCAGCCTTCGGCATCTACGCACATCGAATTTGGCAACCACTTAGGCTTGATGGATTCATTAATCAACGAACAGATTGAATTCTTCATCGGCCACGAGATTGTCGGCTTGTCGTCTAAATGCGATGTTACGTTTATTCCGCTATTTCAAACGGTTGATGCCTATTTTGTTTCCTCAAACCATCCACTGCTAGGGAAAACCGTCACCGAAGAAATGCTGCACGAATACCCCGCTCTTTCGGTCACTTATGACGCTAAGAAATTCGCTCACGTCATCGATAACCCAATCCCGAAACAAAATGAACGCGAAAGGCAGCAACTGGATGACAGACCGACTTACGAAGTGGATTCTCTGCTCGCCAGTATTGATGTACTGAAAGAAAGCGTCGCGGTGATGTCTTATACCCGCCATCTGCAATCGTATTTGGAATCCTTTGGCTTACGATACTTAACCATGGAAAACGAACCAAACCCTGGCACCGTCGGGATTTATCGCCACCGCCGAGAAACCTCGGAATCGCATCTAGATCTGATTGCTGGTATCACTCAGCGCGCTAAATTGCTCAACTAGAAAGTCCAAAAACAGGCGAACTCTTTTCGGTTGATATTGGCGGCTCTGATAAATGACATGCAGATCCGCTTCAGCGCCTTGCGAGAAGGCGCTGAAGTTTTTCATATACCCATCCAAAACCGTTACTAAACGTTGTTGTTTGAGGTCTTGCTGAATATCTAAAATCGATTTCAACGCAATCCCCGCCCCCTCCAACGCCCATTGTCGAATCACTTCACCATCATCAGAAAAGCGCTTTGGCGTGACCGTGATCGTTTGGTGAGACTCTTCATCTTTAAAGTGCCACGTTTTTAATTCTTCATTGCTGCGCACCATGGCTAAGCAGCGATGATCCGCGAGATCTTGAGGACAGTTTGGGATACCTTGCTTCGACAAATAATCAGGTGACGCGCACAGCACACGTTGACTCGACGCCAGCTTGCGCGAAATGAGATTGCTGTCCGCTAACTCACCGTAACGAATCACTAAATCGAGCCCCGATTCAGCCAAGTTCGATAAATTGTCATTAAGATAAAGATAAGGCGTCACATCCGGATATTGCTCAGAAAAAGCCGACACCATCGGCGAAATAATTTGTTTGCCAATATCTCGTGGAGCTGAAATTTTCAACGTTCCGCGCACTTCCGAAATACCAGTTTGAAGTAAGTTTTCCGTCTCTTTCACGCTATCAATGATGTTCAGACAAGCTTGATGGTACATTGCCCCTGCGTCCGTGAGTGATACGTGGCGTGTGCTTCGGTTGAGCAGCTTTACACCATAGCGTTCTTCTATCGCTTGCAGCCTTGCCGTTACCGTCGCCGGAGACAAACCTAACTCCCTTCCCGCCGCTGCCAGACCTTGATGTTTAACGATGCTGACAAACAACGTCATATCCGAAAACTTATCCATCTTTGCGCCCTTATTATTTGGAAAAACTGAACAATCAATTCAGATATTACCCAATTATCAAATTAAATCGAATCCATATACTGACCCTATCGACATTGTTTAGACCCAGAACGTTATGTGACAGGGCAAAGTTAAACGCCGTAACGCTGTTCAACGCACAACAACACGCCCTGCCCAGCCAAGAGATAGGAAACAAAAATGAAACTGTACATTTATGAACATTGCCCCTTTAGCGCCCGCGTCCGTTTTGTTGCAGGCATACTGAATATTCAGCTCGATGTCATCAACATTGCTTATGACGACGAGAGCACCACCACAAACCTCATCGGCGCAAAACAAGTTCCTCTTTTGATCAAAGACGATGGTGAAGCCATGGCGGAAAGCTTAGACATCATCAACTACTTCCTTGAATTGGCATCTTCCAGCGAAAAAAGCCAACCCTCAACACCGGTTTTAGACTGGCAAAAACAAGCGTTTTTACCGCTACAAAAAGTCGGGTATCCGCGTTGGTCAAACATGACGTTACCGGAATTTGCAACAGAAACCGCTAAACAAGCATGGCGTGAAAAAAAAGAAACCGAAGCGTTAAATTTTGAAGCTTTGATTAACGATACACCTGCGATTGCGAAAGAAGTCGCCGCTTTGATAGAACAAACTAAACCCTTCCTCAACCTAAGTTCAGAAAAGCAAACATCACTAGTTGATCAAGCCATTATGTTCTCCATTTTGCGCGGTTTCTTCAGTGCTTCCGAAGTGCAATGGGATCCAGCCGTACTTCACTGGATGGCAACCGCTCGGAAAGCGACCAACGTGCCAGTGCTTATCTGAGGAGCGCAACATGAAACAAAGAACAAATAAGCTGTTTGAACCAGCTCAACTAAAAGCGTTGTCACTACAAAACCGTATTGTCATGGCACCAATGACTCGCGCACGCACCACTCAGCCGGGCAACATCCCGAATGAGATGATGGCAACGTATTATCAACAGCGCGCTTCTGCCGGGCTGATCATTTCCGAAGCCACACAAATTTCGAACGATTCTCAAGGCTACTCGTTCACCCCTGGCGTTTACACCGATGCGCAAGTGGCGGGCTGGCAGGGTGTGACCCAAGCGGTCAAATCACAAGGCGCAGCGATGTTTTGTCAGCTATGGCATGTGGGCAGAGTGTCTCACCCAACATTCCAAAATGGTGAACAGCCTATCGCACCATCTGCGCTCGCTCCGGTAGAGACGCAAGTTTGGATTGCAGATGAACAAGGCAACGGCAATATGGTCGATTGTGTTGAGCCACGCGCAATGACACAAGCGGATATCAACCGAGTTGTCGGTGATTTCGCGAACGCAGCCAAACGCGCCATTGAATCGGGTTTTGATGGTGTAGAAATCCACGGCGGGAATGGGTATCTGATAGACCAGTTCTTAAGAACCAATTCAAACCATCGAACAGACAACTACGGCGGTTCACGAGAAAACCGTATCCGTTTTCTTATCGAAGTAGTGGATGCAGTTATCGCCGCTGTTGGTGCGCATCGAGTTGGAGTGAGATTGGCACCATTCATTACGTTTAAAGATATGGACTGCCCAGATATCGTGCCAACGATCTTAGAGGCATCAGAACAGCTACAGGAGCGCGACATTGCCTACTTGCACTTGTCCGAGGCCGATTGGGCCGATGCACCAACGATTCCCGAGACGTTTCGAATCGAACTTAGAAAGCGATTTCGCAACGCTATCATTGTCGCAGGTCGCTACAATCCTCAGCGAGCAAACGAAGTGTTAGAGAAAGGCTACGCGGATCTTGTCGCATTCGGACGACCATTCGTAGCAAACCCAGACTTGGTCTCTCGCTTGCAACATCACCATCCGTTGGCAGAACTCGATGGCTCAACGTTGTTTGGCGGAAACGAACGAGGCTACACCGATTACCCTGCTCTGCAACAGGAATGCGCAGAACAGGCCTAACAAAAAAAGCCCCAACCTAGCTGCTACGGTTGGGGCTGTCACCAAACTAAAATTGGTTTTAGCTAGCTTAATTTGGCTAAGAATTAAATCACTTCTAACGCGCCGCAGCGCCAAGGTTCGATAACGACTTTGATGTGGTCATTTGGCGTCATTAACTGTCTAAACACATCTTCCACACCATCGATTCCCACTTTGGCGGTGAGCATTTTCTGCCAAGGCAACTTATGTTCGGCAATCGCTTGTAGGCATTGCTCAAACTCGTGCGGTTGGTAGTAGTAAGAGAATCTCAAATCGAGCTCTTTTACCGTCGCGTACGCGTAGTTAATGATTGCGGGTGTCGTATGGATACCCGAGATGACGATTCGCGCTCGGGCAGGGGCGCGGCGCAGAAAATCGTCAATCAAAGTATGTTTGCCCACACACTCGTAAATGACCAGACGTGAGTTCATCGCGTACTGCTCACCAACGGCGATCTCGTCTTCCTTGGTCGGGTTGATCAATCGATTTGCGCCAAACTCACTAGCAAGTTGCAGTTTCTCTTCCTGAAGATCGACCGCAAGAATATTGCTGACGCCACGTTGTTTCAGTGCAGCAATCACCGCCAGCCCTATAGGACCGCAACCGACAACCAGCGCGGTTTCTTCCGTTTCGATTTCACTGCGATTGACCGCGTGCAAACCGACCGCCAGTGGTTCGGTCAATGCCGCCGCCTCAGACGGCATTCCGTCTGGGACAGGTAGCAATAACGCTTCATCAAGCAGGAAGTACTCAGAGTAAGCGCCATAAGTACCCGGAGTAACACCAACGCCCGCGCCATTTTGACTGAGCAACATCGGCACTGAGGTGACTCGGCTACCAACAGCCAACGTCTGCTGAGTATCAGATCCGTATTCGACAATTTCCGCGCAGAACTCATGCCCTAACATCACTTGAGCGTGCTCACCGGCTTCATCAGGCATCAACCCGAGCTGGTGGAATACATCAAATACCTCATCGGCGTGTCGAGTAATGTGAAGGTCGGAGCCACAAATGCCACAAGCGAGACTACGAACCAACACTTGTCCCGCTGCGGGTTTGGGGATTTCGACTTGCTTCAGGCGGACACTACCATCTTGCATTACGATACTGTTCATCTGTTGCATGGGGTTACTCCGCTAGCTCATCGCTGAGGCCAGCAATCGCACCCGGTTTGATGTAGCGCGCGGTAAAGCCTTGTGCTTTCGCTGTTGCAATAACAACTTGCTCAATCCAACCTGCATCCATGATGTTGATGAAGTTACCTTCTTCGTCAAAGTTAATGTTTGCACCTTGGATCACCATAAATCCGTCGGCACCGCCTGAGCTTTCAGGGCAGTGGAAGGTGTGAATCGAACCGCCTGGTTCATATAAGTAGCTGCCAGCTGTTTGGACTTGGTCTGGATACTCGATGTAGTGCCAAGCGCCGCTCAGGGTATAGAAATGCACCACACCTGTGTGGTAGTGCTTAGGCAGAGTGATACCCGGTTTGAATTTGGCGCGAACCACCCAAGTACCGTTTTCTGGGTCTAGAAACAACGGGTAAACATCAACACCCGGTAGCGCGTCTTTGATGATCGACTCTTCATTGGTATTAAGAGTTAATAGGAAATCTTGATGCTGAATAACTTCTGGTAATGACATAACTTACATCCTCGCTATTGCTGTAATGGGACGTTCTCGCCTATCCCATGAGTGGGTACTTAAAATTCTCGAAACCGTCAGACGCACTGACGGTGCAGCCGTTGATACAGTTGGCTTTCTCGCTGACCAAAAACGTCACCACGTTGGCGATTTCTTCTGGTTGAGTGAAGGTTTGGCGCATCTGCTCTTTGCGGATGTGATTCCACAGGCCAATTTCGTCGTATTGTCTTAACATTGCGGTATCAACGCGTCCCGGTGCGATAGCGCAGACACGGATGCCGAGCGGCGCCAGCTCTAACGCAGCGCATTTGGTCATCATGTCGACCGCTGCTTTGCTGACGTTGTAGGTAAAAGTCATCTCAGACGCCATTTGTGCGTAAACCGACGATGTATTAAGAATTACGCCCGGTGTGCCTTGCGTTTGGAATTGTCGCCCGGCGGCGAGAATGCCATAGTAGACACCGTTTTGATTGACCTTTGAGATCGGTTCAAAATCGGCAACTGGGTCGTGGTCAAGCAGAGGTTTCGGGGCGCCGATGCCCGCGTTGTTGATCATGATATCGAGCGAGCCAAACTGTTCGGCCGCATGCTTGACCATGGCTTCCACTTCTTGGTATTCGGTGACGTCTGCAACAAATGTTCGTAGCTGCTCTGCATTGAAGTCTTGATACACATTGAGTGATTGAGGGGAAATGTCGACAGCAAGTACTTTCGCGCCTTGTTCCAGCAGTTTGTGAATAATGGCTTGGCCAATTCCACCTGCAGCGCCGGTGACAATCGCGGTTTTATTGATAAGTTCCATACGGCTTCTCGTCCATGTGTTGTTGTTATCAAAATGTAACTTAGATCAACTCATTGACACTCACTTGACCTTTTGCGAAGTAAATTTGATATATTGCGATTTACAAGTTGTTAACATTTGAAAATCGAGACATGCATATCGTAAGAAGTGGCGCCGCCGATAAATTTGATAGCTTGGTTTCCGAACTAGGGCAGAATCCGGTTGAGATTATGGCTGCCGTCGGGCTGTCTGCGGCGCAATTTCGCGATCCCGATACCTATCTCGCTTATCCAAGGTTGGCTGAATTGCTGGAGGAAGCGGCTGCTCGTTGTAAGCAACCGCTGTTTGGCGCGTTGCTCGCCGAGCGGCAAAACCTGCAAAGTTTGGGCGATTTGCCGATGCTGGTTTCTCGCGCAGAAACGGTCGGTGAAGCCTTGGTACGGGTGAATGATTTTCTCTATCTGCATTCGTCAGGAGTCACTCTCAACATGACTCCACAAGATGATTGGGTACGGTTGTCGCTCAATATTGATGTGCACAGCGCACGCGGTATCGCGCAGTTGATGCAGTTGAGTGTGTCGCATCTGGCGATGTTTATTGCCAGTTTGCTTGATATTGAAGCGAGCCACTTCTCTTTACACCTGACCCAACACGCAAGCTTCGAGGCAGAACAGAGCGAATTTGCCCAGCAGAACAAACTTCGTTTCGGTGATAAGTTTGACGGTATCCTACTTAAAGCGAGTCTGCTTAACGCTAAGAACCACCAAGATGAAGACGCACTAGAGCGCCATTTTCAGCAGCACCTCAAAGAGCTGCAAACCCGTTACCCCAACAATCTCAGTGACCAAGCGGCAAACATGATTGGCCGTTTGCTATCGACTGGAGAATGCAGCGTGGAGCGTGTCGCCAGAGCATTGGATTTACACCCGAGGATGCTGCAAAGCAAGCTAAAGCAGCAGGGCACGAGTTATCGGCAGCTGTTGCAGCAAGTGCGTCAGGATTTCGCCGAGCAGCGTTTAAGTGAGAATATTCAGAGTATTACCGATATCGCGTTGCAACTGGGCTATGCAGAAACTTCGGTATTCAGCCGCCACTTTCGCAGTTGGACGGGAAAATCGCCAAGGCAATGGCGGTTAGATAAAATGGCGGCTAGATAAGCAGAGTTAAACGGGTGAGCAGACCATGTTTTGTTGGCAATTCTTGAGGCTTTTCTCGCTTAAAAAGCCACTCCCCTTTCTTTGCAGAGAATGACTGGTTAAAATGCAGAAAATTGCGCACTAACTGGATTAAACATGGCGAAACTTACCCTTCAAGAACAAATGCTAAAAGCGGGCTTAGTTAACGAGAAAAAACTAAAGAAAGCGAAAAAAGGCTCAAAGAAATCACGCGTTCAAGCACGCGAAGTTAAAGCGGCGGTTGAAGAGAGTAAACGCCAGCAGGTAGAGCGAGACAAACAGCTAAGCCAACAACAAAACGCAGAGCGTCTAAGCAAAGAGATCAAAGCGCAAATCAATCAACTGATTGAGATGAACAAGATCGAGCTAAAAGATGGCGACATCAAATACAACTTTACACACGGTACACTAGTGAAATCACTTTATGTAGATTCACTTATCCGCGAACAGTTAATCAAAGGCATTTTGGCTATTGCTATTGTCGGTGAAAGCTACGTTGTCATCCCGCGCGGAGTAGCGAATAAAATTGCTCAACGTGACGAATCCGTCATCATCGAACAGAAAGAAGCAGAATCTGATATTCCGGCAGAAGACGATCCATACGCAGATTTCGTCGTTCCAGATGATTTGATGTGGTAAAACGCATTCTAAAAGACCGCTGTATTCGCGGTCTTTTTTAATTTGTATCAGAAAGTTTTCTATGATTCCTATTGGCTTACGTCCATTTTCTTTTTACTTAGCAAGATTTAGATATAAGTTACTATTTTCGTATTTTGATAAACTACTTTCAGATAAAAACTCATATTAACATTGGCCATCCGTTTATTACCAGCTCACTTAGTGCACTATTTGAATAATAAATTGATACATTAAGATATCTATTCGCCTCTTTCGTAAACACACTCATTT
>NZ_MQVK01000020.1:0-278134 GCF_002002385.1 Vibrio sp. SALL6 | reverse complement strand
TAATTTGATACCGAGGTATCTAATTGGATTATCATCAACGAGTGCCCACACAGATTGATAGGTTCTTATTTTTAAAGAGCACACTTTGAAGTTCTCTTCAAAGTGGACGGCCATTTTAGCTAGATAACTTATCGTGTCAAACACTTTTTTAAGTTATTTATCTGCGAGTTAATTCTTAACTCACTGACCTTGTTGACTAGGCTTCGCTTAACTTGCTTCCCCTTGGCAACGGAGGCGCATTATAGGGAGTTCATTGAGGAACACAAGCCTATTTTTCAAAAAAACTCTCCTTTTTAGTTCATTCGTATAGAAAACATCCAAAACGGACTAAAAGCGCATAGAAAAGGGGCCCGAAAGCCCCTTAAATGTGATTTTAATCTCACTTTTTGTGTCAGTGCAATTACTGATGAGCGAGAATTTGGTCATTAGTAACGATTAGCTGCACTTTCTTGTCTGGAACTATTTCACCAGCAAGAATGGATTTAGCTAATGGGTTCTCGACATTCTGTTGAATTGCACGTTTTAAAGGACGTGCACCGTATACTGGGTCGAAACCGACTTGGGCGATCAAGTCGAGTGCTTTATCAGAAACCTCTAATTGATACCCTTTTTCTTCTAGTCGTTTTGCCAAGCGTTCTAATTGAATAGAAGCAATGGACTTAATGTGCTCTTGACCAAGTGGGTGGAATACCACTATTTCGTCAACACGGTTCAAGAACTCTGGGCGGAAGTGTTTGCTAACCACATCCATCACTTCACTCTTGATACCTTGATAGTCCAATGTGGCGAAGTTCTCTTGGATTCGAGAGGAACCCAAGTTTGATGTCATGATCACGACGGTGTTACGAAAATCAACCGTACGACCTTGTCCATCAGTGAGTCGGCCATCATCGAGCACCTGCAGAAGAATATTGAACACATCTGGATGTGCTTTTTCTACTTCATCCAACAAGATCACTGAGTATGGTTTTCGACGAACCGCTTCAGTTAGATAACCACCCTCTTCGTAACCAACGTAACCTGGAGGCGCACCCACTAATCTTGCTACTGAGTGTTTCTCCATGAACTCCGACATGTCGATACGTACCATTGCATCTTCGCTGTCGAACATGAAGCTCGCGAGTGTCTTACATAATTCCGTTTTACCGACACCAGTTGGGCCTAAGAATAAGAAGGAACCAATTGGTCGGTTTGGATCAGAAAGACCAGCTCGGCTACGACGAATCGCGTTCGATACCACTGCAACTGCTTCGCTTTGCCCTACAACACGATTGTGAAGCACATCTTCCATGCGAAGTAGTTTCTCTTTCTCCGCTTCTAGCATCTTAGATACTGGAATGCCGGTTTGTTTAGAAAGCACTTCTGCGATTTCGTTATCTGTTACCTTATTACGAAGCAGCGTCATTTCTTGCATTTCAGCCTGAGTCGCCAAGTCTAGTTGCTTCTCTAATTCCGGAATACGACCGTATTGAAGCTCAGACATTCGGTTCAGATCACCAGCACGACGCGCAAACTCCATGTCCATACGAGCTTGCTCTAGTTCAGATTTAATATGCTGAGTACCAGAAAGTGCGGCTTTTTCTGTATTCCAAACCTCTTCTAACTCTGCGTATTCGCGTTCTTTCTCATTCAACTCATCATTCAATGCTTGCAGACGCTTTTCACTCGCTTCATCGTGTTCGTTACTTAGTGCTTGTTGCTCAATTTTTAGTTGGATGATTTTACGCTCAAGCTTATCCAATGATTCTGGTTTTGAATCGATTTGTAGACGAATGCTTGAAGCCGCTTCATCGATCAAGTCAATGGCTTTATCTGGCAACTGACGGTCCGAAATATAACGGTGCGACAAACTTGCCGCTGCAACAATCGCTGGGTCAGTAATTTCTACATGGTGATGAAGTTCATAACGCTCTTTCAAACCACGAAGAATAGCCACCGTATCTTCTACTGTCGGCTCATCCACCAGCACTTTTTGGAAACGACGTTCTAATGCAGCATCCTTTTCGATGTATTGACGGTACTCATCCAATGTTGTTGCACCAACACAGTGAAGTTCGCCGCGAGCCAATGCTGGTTTGAGCATGTTGCCCGCATCCATTGAGCCTTCACCTTTACCAGCGCCGACCATAGTGTGTAGTTCATCAATGAAGAGGATGACGTTGCCTTCTTCTTTAGCAAGTTCATTCAATACTGATTTTAAACGCTCTTCAAATTCACCACGGTATTTCGCGCCAGCAACAAGTGCGCCCATATCCAGTGATAGAACACGGCGACCGCGTAGACCTTCTGGCACTTCGTTATTAACAATTCGCTGCGCCAAGCCTTCCACAATTGCGGTTTTACCCACACCAGGCTCACCGATGATCACTGGGTTGTTTTTGGTGCGACGTTGCAATACTTGAATCGTGCGACGAATTTCATCATCTCGACCAATTACAGGATCCAATTTGCCTTGCTCAGCTCGCTCAGTTAAATCGATGGTGAATTTTTCAAGAGCCTGACGTAGCTCTTCAGCATTTGGATCATTGACCTTTTGACCACCTCTGATCTTTTCAATCGCTTGACTCACTTTTTGCTCGGTGAGCCCCACTTCTTTAAGTAGTTGCCCTAAAGGACCGCGATCTTCTAATGCCGCAAGCAAGAAGACTTCGGACGAGATGTAGGAGTCTTGACGCTTTTGAGCCACTTTGTCACACAGATTGAACAAAGTCCCCATCGAGCTAGAAAGCTGCACATCACCACCGATGCCACTCACCTTTGGTAATCGATCAAGCATTTCGCCCAGCTTTGAGCGGAGATGAGTTACATCCACGTCCAGCATTGTCAGCAATGGACGAATTGGACTGCCATTTTGATCAAGCAAAGCCACCATTAAGTGAACTGGCTCGATGTACTGATGATCGCGCCCTAACGCTAGTGATTGAGCATCAGAGATAGCGATTTGAAACTTACTGGTAAATCTATCAAGACGCATATCGACCTTCCTAACCTCGATTAAAGAGAATTCTTTTGACAGTAGAAAGATGGATACTCAGTGGGGGAATTTCAAGGGAGTGAATAAATAAAGATAGCTTTGCAAAAATAGAACTATGCATCTCAGCTCTTTTGAGCTTTATGGGGCTTACTCTTCAATCCAGATAAACGTAGCTTGCCTTCCTGTCACACCATCTCGGCGGTAAGAATAAAAGGACTCTTTATCTTGGTAAGTACACAAACCGGAATCGAAAACTTGCGAGACGCCAGCCCTGTTGAGACGCTGCGTCGCTAATTGCGACATGTTGGCAAGCCATTTACCTTCCACATTACGAGGGGTAAATGCGCGCTGAGCTTTTGAGTCAAAATCGACAAACGCTTGTAGAACATCTTCGCCCACTTCAAACGCCTGTGGACCAATAGCAGGCCCTAACCATGCCATCACATCACCCGAAAATAATGCGAGAGCATTTTCAACGATACCATTTGCCAAACCACGCCAACCAGCATGAACAGCTGCTACTTGAGTACCTTGAGTATTCGTCAGCAGTATAGGCAAACAATCAGCGGTCATGGCAGAACACACAACATTACTCGCCGATGTGAAGACGCCATCAGCATCAAGCACTATTGACGTAGGAGCATTCGCATGGGCAACGACAGTAGAATGAGTTTGGTTTAACCAAATTGGCGCACTTGGCATATTCGCTTGCTGCGCCAACCAATGACGATTCTTCGCTACGATAGAAGCATCATCCCCAACGTGTGCACCGAGATTTAACCCTTGATAAGAGCCTGTCGAAAAGCCACCAACTCGCGTAGAAGCAAAGGCTTTGACGTTTTTAGGTGCAGACCAGTTAGGAATGATTGCCTTCATCTTAAAACTCGTCCGGTAGACCGTATTCTTCAGTGTCTTTACGCAGCGCTTCAGTCATTGCCACCATATCGTCTGGCACTGGAGCATGGAATTCCAGTTCTTCACCAGTTATCGGGTGTTCAAAACGAAGCATTACAGCGTGTAGCGCCTGACGATCGAAACCACGAATCATGTCCGTCAGTTCCTGCGATGCACCAGTAGGAATACGTGCACGACCACCGTAGGCAGTATCACCTAACAGAGGATGCTGTAGGTAAGACATATGAACACGGATTTGGTGAGTACGACCCGTTTCCAAACGCAGACGGATACGCGTGTGCTCACGGAAGTGTTCTGCTACACGGTAGTGCGTTACCGCAGGTTTACCCAAAGGAGCTACAGCCATGAGTGTGCGTTTAGTCGAGTGGCGACCAATTGGTTGATCCACTTTACCACCCGCTGTCATACGACCGATTGCAATCGCTTCGTACTCACGCGTGATGTTGCGTTTTTGCAGGGCACGAACCAAACGAGTTTGCGCTGGAACGGTTTTCGCCACAACCATCAGACCTGTGGTGTCTTTATCAAGACGATGCACGATGCCCGCTCGCGGTACTTCTGCGATGTCTGGGTAATGATGTAGCAATGCATTCAGCACGGTACCATCTGGTGTACCAGCACCAGGGTGAACGACGAAGTCACGAGGCTTATTGATTACGATGATGTCATCATCTTCGTAGACGATATCTAGTGGGATATCTTGCGCTTCCCAGCGTTCTTCATCTTCCAGCTCGGCTTGCAAAGTAATTTCCTCGCCACCCATAACTTTGGTGCGAGGTTTAGTGACAACTTCACCATTCACTTGAACTTTCCCGTTCAGCAACCATTCTTTCAGGCGCGAACGAGAGAAGTCAGCGAACAATTCGGCGATAGCTTGGTCTAAACGTTGACCTAACTGGCTATCTTTTACGGTATTTGTTAATACAATCTGCTGAGCCATATCGAACTTTTTTAAAAACTGTGAGACTAATGCTCACGACTGTGGAAAAATAGACTATTACGTCATTGTATCTGTTACTGGAAAGAAAGTAACGGCAGCTTAAGAAATATTTAGATTCAAGGAACAGACTCCTGATATGAAACGTCAGACTTTAACAGGCCTTTTAGCGGTATCTCTTCTGTTTGGATGTGCAAGCAAAGAAGAAATCGTTCCTGATGTGCCACCTTCGGAACTGTATGCAGACGCACAAGTCTCACTTCAAAGTGGCAACTGGCTTTCTGCGATTGAGAAACTGGAAGCGTTAGACTCACGTTACCCATTTGGTGCCTACTCTGAACAGGTGCAACTTGACCTTATTTACGCATACTACAAAAACGACGACCTAGCGTTAGGCTTAGCAACCATCTCTCGCTTTATGCGCCTAAACCCTACCCATGAAAAAATGGACTGGGTGCTTTACATGCGTGGCCTGAGCCACATGGCTCAAGATCGTAACTTTATGCACGACCTGTTTAGCATCGATCGTAGCGACCGCGACCCAGAGCCCGTGAAAAAAGCATTTGATGACTTTAAGAAGCTGCTTCAACGTTATCCAAACAGCCCATATGCGGAAGATGCACAAAAACGCATGGTGGCCTTGAAAAACCGCTTAGCGAATTACGATTTAGCTACCGCTGATTTTTACCTTCGCCGTGAAGCATGGATCGCTGCCATTAACCGTAGCCAAGAGCTTCAAAAATCATTCCCTGATACAGAAGCAGCTCGCAAATCGTTAGAAATTCAGCTGGAAGCCTACAAGCAGCTGCAACTAGAAGATGCCGTTGCAAGAACAGAAGCGCTCATTAAGCTAAATCCTGTCAAATAAACGCCGACCGCCACAGCTCAAACTGTGGCGGTTTTGTTTTCTACCACCAATTCCTTCTCTTTGAACAATCTTGATGATTTTTTGAGCACAACTTATGCTTAGAGTTCTACTCCACCATTTAACTGGACGTGAACGTGACCATATCTAAGTTTTGGGCAATGCTGTTCTTTCTGTTGTCGGCGTCCGTTTACGCTTTGGAAATCTCACCATTAAAACAGCCTCCGTACACGGGTGACTTAGATGTCATCAAAGAGAAAAACGTATTGCGCGTTTTAGTCTCTGCCGATTTAGGCTTCTACTATATCGAAGGAGGAACACCAAAAGGGATTGGCGCAGAGCTGCTGGCTCACTTTGAAAAAGATTTACGCAAAATCAAACCCAAACTGAACGTACAAATCATCCCTCTAGCGCGAGACCAATTGCTCCCTTCTC
The DNA here is from genome assembly GCF_002002385.1 of Vibrio sp. SALL6. Taxonomy (NCBI): domain Bacteria; kingdom Pseudomonadati; phylum Pseudomonadota; class Gammaproteobacteria; order Vibrionales; family Vibrionaceae; genus Vibrio; species Vibrio sp. SALL6. The sequence continues at coordinate 272,008 of NZ_MQVK01000020.1, read as the reverse complement.
TCGAAAACGGCTCTGGTGATTTAGTGGTGGCAAACTTGACGATCACCGATGCCCGAAAACAAAAAGTCGACTTCAGTACCCCAATCTTATCCGGCATCGAAGAGTGGGTGATCACCAACAAAAATACTCCAACCATCACTAAACTTGAGCAGTTGAGCGGTAAGGAGATTTGGGTACGTGCCAGTTCCAGCTACTTTGAAAGTATTCAAGCCGTCAACAAAACACTGAACAAGAAAGGCTTACCGCCAATTATCGTGCACTTCATCGAGGAGACTCTGCAAGACTACGAACTCGTCGGCATGCTCAACAATGGCTATATCAAAGCCATTGTTTTAGATAGCCACAAAGCCAAACTTTGGCTCAATGCGATGGATGACATCAAAGCGCATAAGAAAGTCCCTCTTCGCAAAAACGGCAACATCGCTTGGGTAATGCGACAAAACAGTCCTCAACTCAAAGCAGTGGTGAACAAATTCATCCAAAAATCTCGCTCAGGCACACTCCTTGGAAACGTCATATATAGCAAATACATCGACAATACCAATTGGCTCAATAAGGCACTTAACCCTAAGAAAATTGCCCAGCTAGAAAAACTGTCGGCGCTGTTTTCGCGCTACGGGGAGAAATATGACTTGGATTATTTGCTGATTGCGGCGGTTGCGTATAAAGAGTCCGGATTTAATAACAACTTAGTCGGCACAAGAGGCGTTGTGGGCATAATGCAAGTCTTACCGAGCACAGCGCGCGATCCAAACATCAACATCAAAAATGTTCGACAACTCGAAAACAACATCCACGCAGGAGCGAAATACTTAGCGTTTTTGCGTCGGCAGTACTTTGGCGATAAGGCCATTACGGCTGAGAACAAAATTTACTTTACCTTGGCGGCTTACAATGCAGGCCCAGGTAATGTCGAGAAAATGCGCAAGCGAGCCGCACAGCAAGGTTACGACCCCAACGTTTGGTTTAATAATGTCGAAGTGGTCATGCGAAAAAGCCTCAGCTCAACGGTCAGTTATGTGACCAGCGTGAACCGTTACTACGTCATCTATAAGCAACTAGAGAGCTTAGACCTCGCCAAAACACTAGAAAATGTGCTGCTGATTCCTGATGACCCGATCTTTATGACACCAATAAGGAAAATCACTCAAACGCCAGATACAAAAATGCCGCTTGTTAATTAAGCGGCATTTTTATTATTCAGTGTACTTTGAAATTGCAGAGTGATTAATGTCACATTTTCATTCTAGTTAAAATTTAACCACTCTAAAAAACAGGCTGAACAACGTCCCTAAAAACGAAGGCGTTTTCAGCTGAGTACTCTATCCAATCTAATGATTTGCTAACCGATAACAAGCAATTTTGCGATAAATCTCAACAGATCTTGAGTGAGATCACATTCATTTTTCATCATCAAAAACACAACTTAAAAGGTGATCTAAATCACATTCTTTTATCCTTAAAGCGGTAATCTGAACTCAACCCATGAGGGATGCAACAGAGGAAAAACACTTATGACAATGAATATCACTGGCAAAAACATCGAAATCACCTCTGCAATCCGTGCTCATATTGAGAGCAAGTTTAAAAAACTGGAGAAATGGCAAGTCGACATTATTGGATGCCAAGCAACTTTCAGTGAGGAACCGAATAAACAGAAGAAATTCGAAGCGGTAATTAAAGTTCCTAAAGGCCAACTTGTCGCCTCAGCAACTCACGAAGATCTTTACGCAGCTATCAATGAAGTGGAGCAAAAACTAGAACGACAACTGAATAAGCTAACCCACAAACCTGAAGCTCGTCGTGCCAATAAACCTGAGCTAGTGGAAGAAGAAGAGTAAACCGACCAGATTGAGGAAGTAGCGCCGAAAGGCGCTATTTTTTTGCTTGACGCTCCCCGCCTGCTTGCTTATTGTGTTTAAACACTCATAAATTAAGCACTATTTATGCACTTAACCTCACTGTTTATTTTTGACTTCTTTTTCCTTCCATAGTTGGAGGGGCTAACTCGTTTGTGAAAGAAAAGTCAAAAACAAACAGAAAGCCTCCCCACTCGGGAGGCTTTTTTTATAAGGAAAGAATTGATGACTGACCAACCTATTTCCCTTGAAGAAATTCGTTTACGCTTGAATGAGCTTGATGACCAGCTCCTTAGCTTGCTGTCTGAACGCCGTAAACTCAGCATTGAAGTAGCCAAAAGCAAAGTACAAACCTCAAAACCAGTTCGTGATGCCGTTCGAGAGCAACAACTGTTGGTTAAGCTGATTTCCAACGGCCGAGACAAATACGAACTCGATGCTCAGTACATCACCAAACTTTTCCACACCATCATTGAAGATTCGGTCTTACTTCAACAAGGTTATCTGCAAAACCTTGTTAACCCGCAACAAAGCCGCAAGCCACTTGCACGCGTCGCTTTCTTGGGAGCCAAAGGTTCTTACTCGCACTTGGCAAGCCGCGAATATTTCAGTCGTAAAAATACCGAGCTTATCGAGCTAAATTGTGAGCATTTCAAAGAAGTGACTCGAACGGTGGAATCAGGCCATGCTGATTACGGTGTGCTGCCCATCGAAAACACCAGCTCGGGCTCGATCAATGAAGTATATGACCTACTGCAACACACCACGCTGTATATTGTTGGTGAGCTGACTCAACCTATCGAGCACTGCTTAGTTGCAACGAAAGACATTCGCCTCGAAGACATCAAAACACTGTACTCGCATCCGCAACCGCACCAGCAGTGCAGCGAATTCTTAAGCCGTATGAAAGGCGTGAAACTTGAGTCTTGCGCAAGCACAGCAGACGCGATGCAAAAAGTCCAAGAGATGAATCGTGATGATGTGGCCGCAATTGGTAATGCTTCAAGTGGTAAGTTGTACGGCCTGCAAGCGATCCAAGGCAACATCGCAAACCAAACCGAAAACCACACACGCTTTATTGTCGTCGCGCGTAAACCAGTTGAAGTCTCAACACAAATTCCAGCCAAAACGACGTTGATTATGTCGACCTCCCAAGAGGCGGGCTCATTGGTTGAAACTCTACTGGTACTGCAACGCTACGGCATCAATATGACTAAGTTAGAATCGCGTCCAATCATGGGTAATCCGTGGGAAGAAATGTTCTACGTTGATCTAGAAGCGCACCTAGGCTCAACCGAAATGCAGCAAGCATTGCAAGAGCTAACAAAAATCACTAAACACTTGAAAGTACTGGGTTGTTATCCAAGCGAAAACATCAAACCAACGCAAGTGAAATTGAGCTAATAGACATCGATGAGTAAAAAGATCATGGCAACCCAAAAAGTCGTTATCGCCTCTCTAAACCCTGCAAAAATCAATGCGGTAAAGAGTGCATTTCAAAGCGCATTCCCTCAACAAGCTTTTGAGTTTGTCGGCATCAGCGTTCCGAGTGAAGTCGCCGATCAGCCGATGACTAACGAAGAGACCCATCGCGGCGCACTCAATCGAGTTAAAAATGCTAAATTGGAAATGCCAACCGCAGACTTTTATGTTGGCTTAGAAGCTGGAATTGAAGGCAATGTGACGTTTGCGTGGATGGTGATTGAATCAGATACCCATCGTGGAGAATCTCGCTCAGCCAGTTTGATGCTACCGCCAGAAGTATTAGCTCAACTTGCAGATGCTAATGAACTTGGTGATGTGATGGACAAAGTGTTTGGCACTGAAAACATCAAACAGAAGGGCGGCGCAATCAGCTTGCTGACCCAAAACCAATTAACTCGTAGCTCGGTGTATCATCAAGCGTTAATTCTGGCGCTGATTCCATTTACGAATCCAGACCACTTCCCTGCCAATCTTTAATTCGAATTACCAGATACGAAAAAGGGCGGATATTTCCGCCCTTTTCTGTTACTTCGCGACTTGAGCCACTTGCTCTAGTAAGAGTTTCAGCTTGTCTTTTTCCGCTTCGGATTTCGACTTCAACTCATTTGAGCCACGAGTGATCGTGGCAATGCCAACACCAAGCATCTGACTGATCTGACGTTGAGATAATTCCCCTTTGAGAAGCTCATTAAGAATGTTAACGCGTGCAGTTAATGATTCCCTCTCATCAGGTGTCATCAGCATGGTTAACAACATCTCATGTTGCTGGCTATCCACGCTGGATCGGATTAGCTCGACAATCTGTTGCCAGTCTCTGTACTCGGGTTCGTGTGACATCAAGTTACCTCACTCAATACTTGGTATTGATCTCGTGTTGATTCAAGAACGCGCCGTCGATACCCAAAAGATCACGATAGTAGGTTTCAAACATCAAAATGTTTTGCACATACCCACGAGTTTCGTTAAATGGAATCGCCTCAATAAAGGCGTATGCGTCCACTTTGCCTTGGGTTCGCTCTCGCCACGTTTTTACTCGGTTAGGGCCAGCATTATAAGCGGCGAGCGCAAAAATACGATTATTATCGTAATCCTCTAGCAAACCTTGCAGATAATGGCTACCGATCTCGATGTTTTTGCCAACGTTGTATAAATCATCGCTACCTTGATAAGTCAGCTTGTATTTACGCGCCGTGTACTTCGCAGTCGCAGGCATGATTTGCATGATACCGCGAGCCCCTACCGGAGAACGCGCCTCTGAATCCAATGCACTTTCTTGTCTGGCTAACGACATCATCGTAATCGGGTCGATGTCATGCTTCTTCGCATAAAAGTTGAACCACCAGCGGTGCGCAATGGGGAATCGCAGTTCAATATTGTCCCACATTTGCGCTTGGATACTGGCTGTGACGGTTAGGTGATGCCAATTCTTGGATGAGGCATACGCCGCCAACATCGCCTTTTCATCTTTACCTACTCTACTCAGCAAATGCGCCCACTCACTTTTCGCTGCCGCAATTTTATCTGTCGCAATCAACTCTTCAATACGAGTGAGAGAGTTTTGATACGGGTGGATAACCTTAGTATCGAGCTTAATACGATGAGATGGATATTTGATTGACTGACCAATCGCATTCGCCGCAGCCACGCTGTAGAAATTGCGCTGACCAACTAAGGTCGCCAATCGCTGTTTGCCAGCAATATCATCACCCAGCGCAATCTCACTTCGACCTAACCAATATTGCCAGCGAAGCGAGGCTTGCTCATCTTTGTTGAGTACGGCAATCCACTGTTGAACACCTTTCCAATCTGCATTTTGAATTGCTAGACGGATACGATTTTCGATCAAAGCGACATTTTTACTGGTTTTCGTCTTATCATCTCGCCATTTGGCTAGTGAATCGGATTCAGTACGAATCAGACGAATCGCAATGTAGTCCGCAAGTGCTTGGGCTTTTTCTGCTGAGAATTTTTGTCCTTTCACGACTTGCGTATACGCTTTTTGAGCTTGATTGACATCCATGCGGGCTAGCTTTTCTAACGCATACTCACTCTGAGCACGATAAAAGTCGTTGGCTGGCTTTTTCTTAGCAAACTCAGCCACCGTCGCAGGTTTATCAAACAACGCTTTCATTTCTTGCGCTTGTTGTTTCGCTTTTGCAGAGCTTGGCAGCTTTTGCAAATAAGCCATCAAACTACCGTTACGAGCATCAAACGCCAACAACATGCGTTGCAGAACCAAATCGTCTGTACGTCCACCCGCTTTATCCCAAGCATTAAATAACGGGTCACACTCACTCGCGATGCTAGAACCGCTTAGCCACATGTCTTCTGCGCCTTTAAAGGCTGCAACTTGTTTGCCTTGTTTTAACTGAGCAACGTAAAAAATACACTGATAACGCTCACCACTTGGAATGACTTTTTGAAACTCAGTGATGGTTTTCCAATCTTTCTGTTTGTACAAGTTATCGAGATAAGGCGCACGAATGCGACGTGAGAAAGGGAACGCCTCATGCTCATTAATGAAAGCATCCACTTGTTGTGGTGATTTCATGGATAGCTGCCTGATGAACGTTCGGTAATCCACATAAGGAGTCAGTGGATAATCAGCAATTTTTGGACGAATAGATAAGTATCCGTCAATGTCATTCTTATCTAATAAATCTTGAGCTTGTTCATATACTTCGCGCTGCTTTTCTAAGCTGAGCGACGCGTTTGCCGTCATGCTCACTGCACATAACGCAGCGGCATAACACACGTTTTTAGCCAATTCAGATACGTTGAATCTCATTTGTGTCATTTTCCCCAGACATTTACTGCCCCAAAGCTAGTTTTCTTAGAGTTCAGTGTTTTGAAGGCGCTTTGAATCCATGCATTCATTCGTTTGGAATGCGGCTATCACTGTAAAACAACTTGGTGTATTAAAATTTGTACTCGTGAAACTTTTAAGACAATAGAGGCATGATGTTCCCAATAAGCAATGCAGACGCTCCTAAAATCAAAGCGAATAACAAAAGTGTATACCCTAACCGTGTAAGTTTCCGGTCAGCTGAAAATAAGAAATCTCATCCATAGGGAAATTCTTGCAATCCGGTAACAAAACAAAGGGAGTTGGTATAAAATAGTGGGTTTGAATGACAGTTAATTTAGGAACGATCGGCAATGGCTGAATACGTATATACCATGTCGCGGGTGAGCAAAATTGTGCCACCTAAGCGTCAAATTCTTAAAGACATCTCTCTGAGCTTCTTCCCTGGTGCGAAAATCGGTGTTTTAGGTCTGAACGGTGCAGGTAAATCTACCCTGCTACGTATCATGGCTGGTATCGACACGGATATCGACGGTGAAGCACGTCCACAACCGGGCCTAAACGTTGGCTACCTACCGCAAGAACCAGTACTCGATGAATCGAAAACCGTTCGTGAAGTCGTTGAAGAAGCAGTTGCTGACGTTGCTGACGCACTGAAACGTCTTGATGCTGTGTACGCTGCATACGCAGAACCAGATGCAGACTTTGATGCCCTAGCGAAAGAGCAAGGTGAACTAGAAGCTTTGATCCAAGCAAAAGACGGCCACAACCTAGAAAACACGCTAGAGCGTGCGGCAGATGCACTTCGTCTACCTGAATGGGACCAAAAAATCGCTCACCTATCTGGTGGTGAACGTCGCCGTGTAGCAATTTGTCGTCTGCTTCTATCGAAACCAGACATGCTACTACTCGACGAACCAACCAACCACTTGGATGCAGAGTCGGTTGCATGGCTAGAACGCTTCCTAGTGGATTACTCTGGCACTGTTGTGGCGATCACCCACGACCGTTACTTCCTAGACAACGCAGCAGGTTGGATTCTTGAACTTGACCGTGGTGAAGGTATTCCATGGGAAGGTAACTACACCTCTTGGCTAGAGCAGAAAGATGCACGTCTACAACAAGAAGCATCACAAGAAAGCGCTCGCCAAAAGACCATCGAGAAAGAACTTGAATGGGTACGTAAAAACCCTAAAGGTCGCCAAGCAAAATCTAAAGCACGTATGGCGCGCTTTGAAGAGCTACAAAACACTGAGCACCAAAAACGTAACGAAACCAACGAGCTGTTCATCCCACCAGGTGAGCGTCTAGGTGACAAAGTGATTGAAGTGAAGAACCTGACTAAGTCGTTTGACGGTCGCGTTCTGATTGATGACCTATCGTTCAACATGCCTAAAGGTGCGATCGTGGGTATCATCGGTGCCAACGGCGCGGGTAAATCAACGCTATTCAAGATGCTAAGCGGCACTGAACAACCTGACTCAGGTACCATTGAGATGGGTGACACAGTAAAACTCGCATCTGTTGAGCAGTTCCGTGATTCAATGAACGATAAGAACACGGTATTCCAAGAGATTTCTGAAGGCGCTGACATCATCAAGATCAACAACTTTGAAATCCCTGCGCGTGCGTACTGTTCACGTTTCAACTTCAAAGGCTCAGACCAACAGAAAGTGATTGGCGAGCTATCTGGTGGTGAGCGTAACCGTGTACACCTAGCAAAACTGCTTAAAGCGGGCGGTAACGTACTACTACTCGACGAACCAACCAACGACCTTGACGTTGAAACGCTACGTGCTTTAGAAGAAGCACTACTAGAGTTCCCGGGCTGTGCAATGGTTATCTCGCACGACCGTTGGTTCCTAGACCGTATTGCAACGCACATCATCGACTACCGTGACGAAGGCCAAGTTAACTTCTACGAAGGTAACTACACTGAGTACATGGATTGGTTGAAGAAAACGTTGGGCCCTGAAGCTGCAGAGCCGCACCGCATCAAATACAAACGTATTGCGAAATAATGATTACGACAGACTGACACCGAAACTTACGCTTTCTGGAAAGTCTGTTGGTAATTTATACAAAGGCCGCTATCATAGCGGCCTTTGTCGTATACCCCAGCCAGTTAAAAGCGCCTTTCTGGGCCATTTTGATTGGCGTTATTAAGGTATTTGATGATTTGAGAGTCATTGGGTCAGTGAAAAACATGACCGTGTACTTACGTAACTCTGTAGCGTTCTCGACAGTTTTTAAACAACATTCGAACACTTTTTGTTCTTCTTGATATACTATTCAATCTGTTTAAATGCCTTAGAGAGCGCAATATGACGGAGAAAAGACGCTTTTCACGCATCATCTACCAAGCTCCAGCTCAGTTAGAACAACGTGATTTGAGACTTAACGCTACGATTCAAGATCTTTCCTTACATGGTTTGCTCTTACAAGCCGAAGGCTTAGATACATTGAATCCTGCACTTTTAGTTGATGTCGGTTTCTCGTTCCACCAGTCTGAACAAGAGATTACGTTAACGGCACAGATCGTAGACGTCGCTCAAGACCAAATACGGCTCAAGATCACCAACATCGGCATTGAAAGCATTAGCCAATTAAAACGATTTATCGAATTGAATGTAGGCAATAACGAACTTCTGAATCGAGAGTTAGACCATCTTTCCGATTTAGGGGAAAAATAAATCAACGCCTATTTAAGTAACAATAATTATGTCTAAAAAAATCATCATGCAGATCCCCACTAAAAACGGTGATCAGCAATTTTATTTGGGCCGCGGTTCGGTCCTAACCATATTAACTTCGATCATCGCCTTACCTGCCGTTGTCGGCGGGGCTTGGTATTTGAACCAGCAACAGATTCATAATCAGACAACGCTGGCGCAAACCATTACCAAACTAGAAAGCGAGAAAGCGGAAATCACAGCGCTCTATGAAGAGCAATTGGATACCAACCACTCTCTCTCTCAAGCTTTGACGGACAAGAACAACCAGATTCAGCTGCTCGGAAAGCGCGTATTTGATGTGGAATCAGTACTCGGCCTTGCTGATGAAGAGCTGTCTATCGATGAGAACAACCTCGCCTTAGAAGAGCGAATTGATGCGGCAGCTATAGATTCTGCGGTTCGTGCAACCATGTTCCGTTTGATTCCGAATGACAGCCCAGTGACGTATCAACGAATCTCTTCTTCTTACGGCAGTCGGATCAATCCTATCTCAGGCAGAAGACACGTGCATACTGGTATCGATTTGACCTGTAAGCGCGGTGAAGAAATTCTCGCACCTGCAGACGGTGTGGTTGAAACCGTACGTCCAGGAAACAAAGGTTATGGTAACTACCTCACCCTTCGTCACTCTTTTGGTTTCTCTAGCTCTTTCGCTCACTTGAACAAGTTCAATGTCAAAAGCGGCCAGTTTGTTAGTAAAGGGGATGTCATTGCGCAATGTGGTAACTCAGGAAATTCAACCGGCCCACATTTGCACTATGAAGTGAGATTTCTAGGTCGCACACTTAATCCTCAATCACTAATGGAGTGGACGCCAGAAAACTTCAACTACGTGTTTGAGAAAGAGAAGATGGTGAAATGGGGTCCATTAGTTCAGTTGATTGATAATGTAGTGCGTCTACAAATCAACTTAACTAACTCACCCTACCGCGACACAACGATTAATACTGTTTCCAGTGAAGACAACAACGAAACGATTATTAACTGATGTCATTCGCTTGAAATAGAAAGAGCAGCCTAGAGCTGCTCTTTTCTTTTAAGAGGATAACATTATCCACGATGGATATTGTCATTCGCCTGTTTCAGTAAGTTTTGGCTCTCGTTCATAAATTGCTGAGAGTATTGGCCAAACCAATCACTCACCTGCTCAAAACTTTCTACAAATTTGGCCTTGTCTTTGCTGTCTAAAATCGCAAGCGCTTCCCCAAAGCGTTGATGGAAACGTTTGATCATATCGATGTTCTCTTGCGATGCGAGAATGATGTCACCGTAGAGATTTGGATCCTGCCCAAACAGACGCCCCACCATTGCCAATTCAAGACGGTAGATTGGCGAGCTCAGTTTCAACAGTTGCTCGATATTCGGGTTCTCTTTGCTAAGGTGCATTCCGTAAGCAAATGACGTGAAGTGGCGCAGCGCTTGAATTAACGTCATGCCATGATCGTGCTCTTGCGCATCAATCTGACACAAGCTCGCGCCCCAAATACCAAACTGTTGTAACAACCATTGGTATTGCTCGTTACCACGCCCATCACAGTACACAATCACCTGCTTGGCAAGGCTAGGAACATCAGGGCCGAACATCGGGTGTAAACCAACCACAGGTCCAGCGTGCACATTCAACATCGCTTGCAGCGGCTTTGACTTGATAGACGTCAGGTCACACAGAATGCAGTCTTGTGGCAAGTTGCCCAGTTTTTCAATCACCCCTTCCGTCAGGTGAATCGGTACGGTGACAACCACTAAGCCTGCGTCTTTGAGAATCTCATCTGCACGATCCCAATCTTTGCTACCCAAAACTTTCACTTGGTAACCTGATAGCTTGAACATGCGGCCAAACAGACCGCCTAACTGGCCATTACCACCAATAATGACCACTGAGCGTAATTCTGGGTTCAAACACTTAAAACCGGAATCTTTCTCGCTGGCATAAGACTCACGCATGGTACGACGAAGAATGTCTTCGATAAGCTGAGGTGGGACACCCATTTTCTCAGCTTCTGCTCGGCGAGACGCCAGCATCGCCGCTTCACGATCAGGGGCATAAATAGGCAAACCGTGTTCGCTTTTTACTTCCCCAACTTTTTCTACCAGCGCTAAACGCTGAGCCAAAAGCTCAAGCATTTGTTTGTCGACTGCATCAATCTGATCGCGCAATGCGTTAAGTTCAACTGCCATTGATGTTCCTTAAATAAGTTCCGTTTTAGCCTTTAAGGCGGTTTTCTAAGAAAGGCACCAGCTCTTCGTGTGCATGACGTAATAGTGCCTCAGTTGACTCCCAATTAATACAAGCGTCAGTGATAGATACGCCGTATTTCATCTCATCCAAAGCCAGATCAGAAGATTGATTACCTTCATTGATGTGGCTCTCGATCATCAAACCGATGATCGACTTGTTCCCTTCACGGATTTGGTGAATCACATCTTCTGCGACCAATGGCTGACGACGGTAATCTTTGCGTGAGTTTGCATGGCTGCAATCCACCATCAATGACGCTTCAAGACCTGATTTCGCCATTTCTTGTTCGCATTCAGTAACGGATACTGAATCGTAGTTCGTCTGTTTACCACCACGTAAGATCACGTGGCCATTCGGGTTACCTTGGGTTGTGAGCAACGCAACTTGACCTTCACGGTTGATACCCATAAAGCGGTGGCTAGAAGAGGCTGCCTGCATCGCATTGATTGCGGTTGCCAAACTGCCATCTGTGCCGTTCTTAAAGCCAATCGGCATCGAAAGACCACTAGCCATCTCACGGTGTGTTTGTGATTCTGTTGTGCGTGCGCCGATCGCTGCCCAACTAAAAGTATCGGCTAAGTATTGTGGGCTAATTGGGTCAAGAGCTTCGGTTGCAAGTGGGATTTCCATTTCCGCCAGTTCCACCAGCAGTTCACGTCCTACATGCAGACCGTGTTCAATGTCGAAGCTGCCGTCTAGGTGTGGGTCATTGATCAGGCCTTTCCAGCCGACCGTGGTGCGCGGCTTCTCAAAGTAAACACGCATTACAATATACAGTTGATCGCTTAGTTGTTCAGAAAGAGCTTTTAGACGCTTCGCGTAATCCTTTGCGGCTTCGATGTCATGGATAGAGCATGGTCCACATACGACAAGTAGGCGATGGTCTTTTTTGTGAATGATGTTGGCGATGGTTTGGCGAGATTCTTGAATAAAACGGCGCGCCTTTTCACTAAGAGGAAGCTTCACTTTTAGCTCATCTGGCGTAATAAGAACCTGTTCATCGCTGATGTTTATATTGCTCAATTCACTTTTTTGCATAATTCAAACCTGTATATTTATTTTTACACCCAACCAAATCCTTGGCGAGACAACTAAGCTTTAACGACAAGATAACAGGCTAAAAAAGAAAAACAAGCGTACACAATAAAAAACATTTAATGTAAATTAAAATTTACACTAAAAGAAAAAGCCAAAGTCTAATGAGCTTTGGCTTCTAATTGGTGTTTTTAACAGTTTACAAGAGGTTTAGCTGGTCAAGCGTTTCATCGCTTCACTCGCCGCTTTCCACTCATGAGACAATTTGAGATCGCTTAAAGAAAACGACTGCTTTTTGAGTAACGCATCCGCTAGTGGCACGGTTGAAACAGGCAAGTTATCCAACACTTCAACTTGTGCTTCACGCTTATTACACATCAATAGCATATCGCAACCGGCTTTCATGGCTTGAGCCCCACGCTCAGCTGGGCTGCCCATGATCGCTGCACCTTCCATCGTCAAATCATCGGAGAAAATTAAGCCTTTAAAACCAAGCTGTTGACGTAAAACGTGTTTCAACCAGTATTCAGAACCACTTGCGGGCTGAGAATCGTAGTTCGGGAAAATCACGTGAGCAGGCATCATGGCATCTAAAATACCGGCATCAATTTGCGCTTTGAAGATAGCCATGTCTTGTTCAAAAATGTCACTGCGCTCGTCGTATGGCGTTTCTAAGTGTGAGTCAGCAATCACACCACCATGACCTGGGAAGTGTTTTCCGGTCGTCGCCATTCCTACGCTCTTCATACCCTGCATATAAGCGGTGCTATAACGAAGGATGGTATCGGCATCTTCACCAAATGCACGGTTACCGATCGCTTTACATTGATGACCTTTGTCGAGCACGGGTGCAAAGCTTAAATCGATGTCGTGAGCAATCAACTCGGCTGCCATTAGCCAACCGCCCATACGTGCTAGCTCTTCGCCATTTTGATGTTTGGCGTATTCGTCGGCGGCAGGGATTAACGAGAAACCTTCACGAAAGCGTTGTACTCGCCCGCCCTCTTGATCCACACCAATCAGGAATGGGCGTTTCACAGCTTTGCGGATAGATTGAGTAAGTGCTTGAAGCTGTTCACTATCATGATAGTTACGAGTAAATAGGATCAAGCCACCAACCGTAGGATGTTCCAGAATTTCTTTGTCTTCTGCGGTCAGTTCATAACCCGCAACGTCAACCCATAACGGTCCCATTTTTTCTCCTCAAAATCGGCTGAATATCTCGTATTCGATGAGGTTATTCGCTTCAGATTTGCTTTACAATAAGTGAATGAAGAATTGACGAGATCGGCTATGAAATTTAACGAACTGTACATTGGTGTGATGTCTGGAACCAGTATGGACGGCGTTGATACCGCTCTGGTTGAGATTACAGATAATCACGTTCGCTTAATTGCGCACGACGACTATCCAATGCCTGCGGCGATGAAAGAAATGCTGTTATCGGTTTGTACCGGTCAAGCGACAAACTTAAAAGCCATCGGTGAACTTGACCACCAGCTCGGCCACCTATTTGCAGATGCCGTGTTGCAGCTACTCAATAAGTCTGGTTACGTCGCAGAACAAATTCGTGCGATTGGTAATCACGGTCAAACGGTATTCCACCAACCTACTGGAGAGTTACCCTTTACCACTCAATTGGGCGATGCCAACATTATCGCGGTCAAAATAGGCATTGATACGGTAGCGGATTTTCGTCGTAAAGACATGGCGCTAGGTGGACAAGGAGCCCCACTGGTTCCCGCTTTTCACAAAAGCATCTTTGCCATGCAAGATTCCACAACGGTCGTGCTAAACATCGGCGGCATTGCCAACATTTCGGTTTTGCATCCGCAGCAACCCGTGCACGGCTACGATACAGGGCCGGGCAATATGTTGATGGACGCATGGTGTGAGCGACATACAGGTCACGGTTTCGACAAAGACGCGCAACTTGCCCTGCGAGGCAGCGTCAACGAAGCATTGCTGGCTCATTTACTTAAAGAGCCTTATCTCGCAATGTCTGCCCCGAAGAGTACTGGACGTGAACTGTTCAACATGGATTGGCTACATCACCAGTTAGTAAATTACGATGTATCCGTCGAAGACGTCCAACGCACCTTGTGCGAATACACCGCAATCACTATTGCGCATGACGTAACAAAGTTCACGTATGGCGAGACTCCTCAGCTGTTGGTTTGCGGCGGGGGTGCACGCAACCCACTTTTGATGCAACGTTTAGCGGAACTTCTCCCCCAATGGCATGTGACAACCACTACCGATAAAGGCGTTGATGGCGACTACATGGAAGCTATGGCGTTTGCTTGGCTTGCGCAGCGCCATATTCATGGCCTCCCTAGCAATTTACCGGAAGTCACAGGGGCAAGTCGCCTCGCTTCACTTGGTGTGCTCTATTCAAAAAATTAAGGGCAATAGACCCTAAACAAAAAGGCTTAATTCATTATGACGAACGATGCACTTATCGCAGCTTTATCCCATTTGGTCTCTGAAGGGCGAAATCCAGATACCATGGACATCGACTTGCTGCCTTCTCTCGATATTGTTCAACGCATCAACCAACAGGACAAACTCGTTCCGCTTGCCGTTGAAAAAGTGCTGCCTGAAATTGCTCAAGCGGTCGATAAGATCACCGACGCCTTTAAAGTGGGTGGACGCTTAATTTATATGGGTGCAGGCACGAGCGGCCGTTTAGGTGTACTGGATGCCTCGGAATGCCCACCAACGTTTGGCGTATCGGACAAAATGGTGATCGGCCTTATCGCTGGTGGCCCAGAAGCGATACTAAAAGCCAAAGAAGGTGCAGAGGACTCACCTCAACTTGGTGAGCAAGATTTAAAGGCTATCGACT
This sequence comes from Vibrio sp. SALL6, assembly GCF_002002385.1. NCBI lineage: Bacteria > Pseudomonadati > Pseudomonadota > Gammaproteobacteria > Vibrionales > Vibrionaceae > Vibrio > Vibrio sp. SALL6. The sequence continues at coordinate 257,001 of NZ_MQVK01000020.1, read as the reverse complement.
TCAGCAGCAATGATGTACTGGTAGGAATAGCAGCCAGTGGTCGTACACCTTATGTGATTGGCGGTTTGGAATACGCGAATACGATTGGTGCAACTACCGTTGCGTTGTCGTGCAATCCGGACTCTCCTATCGCAGATATTGCCGATATCGCAATAAGCCCCGTTGTTGGCCCTGAAGCCTTGACGGGGTCCACTCGCTTAAAATCAGGCACCGCGCAAAAGTTGGTGCTCAACATGCTCACTACAGCAAGTATGATCCGTTTAGGTAAGAGCTACCAAAACTTGATGGTGGACGTGAAAGCGACCAACAACAAATTGGTCGCGCGTGCTGCTCGCATTGTTATGCAGGCGACGGAGTGCACTAAAGAAGAGGCAACCGAGGTACTTAAGCAGACCAATTATGAGGTGAAACTGGCGATCTTAATGATCTTGACCGATCTTGATATCGAGTCCGCACGTCAGCACCTTCATCATCAAGAGGGCTTCTTGCGTAAAGCGGTAGAAAGCCACAAAGCAAACTGACCTAATGTAAGAAGGTTGGATAGTAAAAAGGTGGCTCATGGGCCACCTTATCTTTTTGCCGGAGCTGATACATCAAGCATCAATCCTCGTCATACAACCACTCATCAAATTCGCGATTTAACTCGTTATTCACCTTACGCTTGAGCTGGTCTGGATCAGTGGCATTTTTAACGCGTTCCACTTTATTCGTGTACTGGCTTGTCGCCTCGTTTACTTCCCGTTTCATTTTGTTTTGCACGTAAGTCCCGTTGGTGAGATCTTCAATATCCCGCTTGGTATTATTGAGCGTATTCGTAATCTGATGCTTGTTATGGTCGTATTTGCGTTTCGCTTTGATCGTGTCTTTCAGCACATTGCCGGCACTTGCGGTTAGCGGCAGTAATACTAACGCAACTAAAAAGTACTTTTTCATATTTCAATATCACTTATTACTCAATCTCAATGAGCCAAGTAGACCAAAGCGATCCGATAGAATTGTCAGAAGTTCAACAAGCCAAACTATCGTCTTGATTATGAAACAGAATGAGTCTTGGCGTTAATTACTGTATTTATTAATTACTGTATTCGTTCCAGCCTCGTTGCCATTCCATACGGAATTTTTGCGCTTGCTCAGTGCCCTCACAGACACCCTCATAATATTGGCCAGATAGACCCATTTGATAAGCAAAGTCTGGATTGCAATATTCAGCGACACCTTCCAAATAGCCACGGTCATAATCACCAGGATTAGCAGTGCCCAACGTTTTCAGCTCTTTTACACTACGAGAAGTGTGCCCTGCGATGCCATCTTGATAACCAATCTGATACCAATCACCCGATTTGGCGAGATCTTCCGTGGTTGCAGCACACCCAGCCAATAATACCAGCGCCAACCCCAACGTCGCTTTTTTCATAACTCTTCCTTAACTGATTGTTTTCAAAACAAGCTTATCACTAATTCTCAGAATCTGCCGCTCAACACTCAGATTTCGCCGCTCACGCAACCGCTAAACCACTTAATGATGAAACGCGCCACTCACGAGCATCACAAACCACTCAATCGGTATATCGACCACTCGCTACTCTATTCGACCACTCATCTACTAAGCGAATGCATTTAACACAAGTGCCGCATAACATGCACCCTGAGATTAAAAAATTACCCTACCCAACCAAGGACAATTGCTATGATGTGGTTTCTAACTTGTGTCGCTGCCCTCATCGGCGGATACTTCATCTACGGCGCTTTCGTTGAGAAAATTTTCGGCATCAATGAGAAACGCCAAACCCCTGCACACACCAAAACGGATGGTGTTGACTTTGTTCCAATGTCAACAAAGAAGGTTTACCTAGTTCAGCTACTTAACATCGCTGGTGTAGGTCCTATCTTTGGCCCAATCATGGGTGCACTTTACGGCCCAGCCGCAATGCTTTGGATTGTTGTAGGTTGTATCTTTGCAGGTGCCGTACACGATTACTTCTCAGGTATGCTTTCAGTGCGTAACGGCGGTGCATCAGTGCCAACGATTACTGGTCGCTACCTAGGTAATGGCGCAAAACACTTTATGAATATCTTTGCCATTGTCCTGTTGCTTCTTGTTGGTGTGGTATTCGTATCAGCGCCAGCGGGCATGATCACAAACCTAATCAATGATCAAACCAGCCTAAACGTAAGCATGACAACAATGGTTGTGGTTATTTTTGCTTACTACATCATTGCGACAATCGTTCCAGTAGATAAGATCATCGGTCGTTTCTACCCCCTATTTGGCGCACTACTTATCTTCATGTCGGTTGGTCTAATGACTGCGGTTGCTCTATCTAGCGAGCACACAGTGATGGGTGATTTCCAAATAACAGACATGTTCTCTAACCTAAATCCAAATGACATGCCTTTATGGCCTGCGCTGTTCATCACTATCGCTTGTGGTGCAATCTCTGGCTTCCACGCAACTCAGTCGCCACTAATGGCGCGTTGTATGGAAAACGAGAAAAACGGTCGCTTCGTATTCTATGGTGCAATGATTGGTGAAGGTGTTATCGCTTTAATCTGGTGTGCTATCGCCCTTTCATTCTTCGGCTCTCTAGAAGCGCTTTCTGAAGCAGTGAAAAACGGTGGTCCTGGTAACGTGGTATACAGCGCGTCATTTGGCCTACTAGGTGTATTCGGCGGTATCATTGCTTTCCTAGGTGTGGTTATCCTACCAATCACATCAGGTGACACAGCGTTCCGTTCAAGCCGTCTAATCCTTGCTGAATACTTCAACATGGAACAGAAAACACTACGTAACCGTCTACTAATGGCTGTACCGCTATTCGTTATCGGTGGTGTGTTGACTCAAGTAGACTTTGGCATCATCTGGCGTTACTTCGGCTTCGCAAACCAAACAACCGCAGTAATGATGTTGTGGACTGCGTCAGCTTACCTACTACGTCACAACAAACTGCACTGGATTACGACTATCCCTGCAATGTTCATGACTACAGTGTGTGTAACTTTCATCCTAAACAACAGCTCACTAGGTTTCGGCCTACCAATGCAAGTGTCGACTATCGCAGGGGTCATCTTCTCCCTAGTCGTTACAGGTTACGTTATCAAAACCTCTAAAGGTAAAGGCGAATCTGAACTGGCGGATGAAGAAAAACCACAAGCAGTAACAGAAACTGCGTAAGCCAACCTCATATTGACTGGTTAAGACAAGGAGCCTGCCGTTTGCAGGCTCTTTTTGTTTTATACCTAAATGACTTTAAAGGCCGATAAAACCTTGAGGTTGTTTAGGTATACAATAACAACATTAATTTCAGGTTAGGTTCGCTATGGAACTGGTTATCTCTCTCTTGCAGCAAATGTGTGTTTACTTAGTCTTGGCTTACATGCTGAGTAAAACACCCATCATCTTACCGCTACTGAGTATTTCGTCTCGCCTTAGCCATCGTTTGATTTGCTACGTGCTCTTTTCTGGCTTTTGTATCCTCGGGACGTACTTTGGTCTACACATCAATGATGCTATCGCCAACACCCGTGCCATTGGCGCTGTCATGGGCGGGTTGTTCGGCGGGCCAGTAGTTGGTTTTGCTGTCGGCTTAACTGGCGGGATCCATCGTTATTCCCTTGGCGGCTTTACCGACCTAGCCTGTGCTATTTCAACCACTGCTGAAGGCGTGATTGGTGGCTTGTTACATGTCTACCTTATCAAACGCAACAAGGGCGCATTGCTGTTCAACCCAAGCGTGGTGTTCAGCGTGACATTTGTTGCCGAAGTTGTGCAGATGATTTTGTTGTTGGCGGTAGCCAAACCCTTCGACCAAGCCTACGAACTGGTGTCAGCGATTGCCGCTCCGATGATCATTGCCAACTCGTTCGGTGCCGCACTTTTCATGAGCATCCTACAAGATAGAAAAACCATTTTTGAAAAGTACTCCGCAACCTTTTCACGCCGCGCGCTTACCATCGCCGATCGATCCGTAGGCATTTTGAGCAACGGTTTTAACACCGAGAATGCAGAAAAAATCGCTCGTATCATTTACGAAGAAACCAAGGTTGGCGCAGTTGCAATTACTGACCAAGAGAAGATTTTGGCGTTTGTCGGTATTGGCGATGACCACCATAGACCGAATACGCCTATTTCATCGCAAAGCACATTAGATTCGATGGAGAAAAACGACATCATCTACCTTGATGGTACAGAGCGTCCGTATCAGTGTTCTTTGGCGAAAGATTGCAAACTCGGTTCGGCGTTGATCATTCCATTGCGTGCGGGTAAAGCGGTCATCGGAACAATCAAACTCTATGAACCTAAGCGTAAGCTGTTCTCAACCGCCAACATGTCAATGGCAGAAGGGATAGCTCAGTTGCTCTCCAGCCAAATTTTGTATGGCGATTATCAGCAACAACAAGCGCTGTTAGCGCAGGCAGAAATCAAACTGCTGCACGCGCAGGTAAACCCTCACTTTTTGTTTAATGCACTTAATACCATCAGTGCGATTACGCGCCGCGATCCAGATAAAGCCCGTGAATTAATTCAAAATTTATCGCACTTTTTCCGCAGCAACTTAAAGCAGAACATTAATACGGTGACGCTGAAAGAAGAGCTTGCACACGTCAATTCTTACCTCAGTATCGAAAAAGCACGCTTCACGGATCGCTTGGAAGTAGAAATAGATATCGATCCAAAATTGCTCGATATCAAGCTGCCAAGTTTTACACTTCAACCCTTGGTGGAAAATGCCATCAAACACGGCATCTCCAATATGCTTGAAGGTGGAAAAGTAAAAATTTACAGCGAAGCGCACCCTCAAGGACACCTGATTACGGTCGAGGACAACGCAGGCAGTTTCCAGCCACCAAAAGACAACCACTCAGGTTTAGGCTTGGAAATTGTAGACAAACGTCTCACTAATCAATTTGGGCGTGACTCAGCGCTAAAAATTGCGTGTGTGACGCATCAATTTACTAAAATGAGCTTTATCATTCCCCCGAAATCATAAACCCAATCAGCAGCAATAAAGGTAATGTTGGATGTTAACCGCACTCGTCATTGATGATGAACAGTTTGCTCGAGAAGAGCTGGCAGAGCTCTTGGATGAAACAGGTCAAGTGGAGGTGGTCGGTGATGCGTCCAATGCCATCTTGGGCCTCAAAAAAATCAACGAGCTCAAACCTGATGTGGTGTTCTTAGATATCCAAATGCCTCAAGTAACCGGGATCGAGCTGCTTGGCATGCTCGATCCTGAAACCATGCCGTATGTGGTTTTTGTTACCGCTTATGACCAATACGCAATCCAAGCTTTTGAAGATAACGCGTTTGACTATCTCCTCAAACCTGTCGACCCATGCCGCTTGAACAAAACCGTTAAGCGCCTAAACAAGGTGATCAGTCAATCCGCGTTAACTCAACAACTGTCTGCGATTACACCCGATACTTTGGATCAAATTCCTTGTATTGGACACAATCGGATTGTGATCATGGCAACCGAGACGGTGGAATGTGCTTATAGCGATATTAGCGGTGTGCATGTACGTTCCACCAGCCAAACAGCAAGCACTCAGCTCACGTTAAAAACACTGGAAGAAAAAACGCCCTTAGTGCGTTGTCATCGCCAATATTTAGTGAGCATTAAAGCCATCAGTGAAATCAAGCTGCTGGAAAATGGTCTAGCCGAAATCATCACTAAAACAGGCTTTGAGATTCCAGTAAGCCGTCGTTACCTCAAAGTACTCAAAGAGATGCTAGGTATCAGCCATTAAGTGCCGAATATGAGCGAAACATGCGATCAAAAAAGGCGACCTTGAGGTCGCCTTTTGAATATTCGATAAATGGATATCAGTCCACTTGCTTGATTTGCAGCTCTTTTGGTACTTCAAAGAACATGTTTTCTTCTCGACCTAAGACTTCATCGACTGAGCGTGCACCCACTAGCTCTTTGATACGCTCAAGAATCTGATTCACCAACTCTTCTGGTGCAGAAGCACCCGCTGTCACACCTACTTTTGTCTTGCCTTCAAACCACTCTGGCTTGATATCTTCAGGACAATCAGTCAAGTAACCAGGCGTGCCAAGTTTCTCAGCCAACTCTTTAAGACGAGTAGAGTTTGAAGAATTCTTAGAACCCACAACCACCATTACATCCACATCACCAGCCAGCTCTCGCACGGCATCTTGGCGGTTTTGTGTTGCGTAACAAATATCGTCTTTACGCGGGCCTTGGATGTCAGGAAATACGCGGCGTAGCTCTTCAATCACATCAGCGGTTTCATCGACAGACAATGTGGTTTGGCTTACATAGTGCAGATCCGATGGATCTTTCACGATCGCTTTTAGTTTCTCAACGTCCGCAGGAGTTTCCACTAAGTACATGCCGCCAGTTTCGCTTGAGTACTGCCCCATGGTACCTTCGACTTCTGGGTGACCAGCGTGACCAATCAGAACCACTTCCATATTGCGGCGGCTTGCACGCGCAACTTCCATATGAACTTTCGTTACCAATGGGCAGGTTGCATCAAATACCGTCAGATCACGCTGTTTTGCTTCTTGGCGAACCGCTTGCGATACACCATGAGCAGAGAAAATCACGATGTTGTTGTCAGGCACTTCATGTAGCTCTTCAACGAAGATAGCGCCTCGTTGCTTTAGCCCCTCAACCACAAAACGGTTATGTACCACTTCATGGCGAACATAAATCGGTGGCTGATACAGCTCTAGTGCACGCTCTACGATGCTAATCGCACGGTCAACACCAGCACAAAAACCGCGTGGGTTAGCTAATAGGATTTTCATTTCATTGCTCATGGAAATTATCTTTTATTGGGTTGGCTATTCTACTGACAAAATTTCGACTTCGAAAGTCACGTCTTGTCCCGCTAGAGGGTGATTAAAGTCTACCGTTACCGAATCGCCAGCAATCTCAGTAATGATGCCCGGAATTTCCATACCATCAGGGCCACTGAAAGCCATGATAGTACCGACTTCAACTTCCGCTTCACCAACAAATTTGGTGCGATCCATATGATGAATATGGTCTGGATTAGGCATACCAAAAGCATCTTGCGCTTTGAGTTCAATCGCTTTGTTCTCACCAGATTGGAGACCCACCAAGCACTGCTCGAAGTTCTCACTTAGGCTACCGTCACCCATCACAAACTTCGCTGGTTTGCCCATATTATGAGTGCTGTCTGCCACCGAACCATCTTTCATTTTGATCGTAAAGTGCAGGGTTACTACCGAATCATTCGTTATTGTTGTCACGTTACTGCTTCCTTGTTCTTGGGTCATTACGTCTATCCGCTTTGTCTTTTTATACACTGATGTGCGGATTTGCGCTTCAACATAATAAAAAGCGTCGTACGAATCAACGGACGACGCTTAGGGTTATTCGACTTTTCCAATATACATGGCCACGATTTAGGCTTTTGCTGTGTCTTTCTTGCGAAAGCCGTCTAGGATAATCATCGCCGCACCAAGACAAATCGCCATATCAGCAAGGTTAAATGCCGGCCAGTGATAATTGCCCCAGTAGAAGTCTAAGTAATCGACCACAAAACCATGGATCACGCGGTCAAATACGTTGCCAACGGCACCACCAATAATCATGGCGTAAGCAATGTTGTTCCACTTTTCTTTTGCAGGAAGCTTACTCATCCAATAAGTCAAAAGACCTGTGACTACAAACGCGATACCGGTAAACAACCAACGTTGCCAACCCGCTTGATCGCTCAAAAAGCTGAAAGCTGCGCCATAGTTGTGAACATAGAGAAGATTGAAGAAAGGCAAAATTTCAATTCGGTTTGCCCAGCCATATCCCATGTTGTTCATGACAACGTATTTAATGCCAATATCGGCCAAAAAAATCACAATCGCTAGCCACAGCCAACGTACACCTGATTGCTTTAACGTCAGTGCTTTTTCACTCATTACTTTACCTACAAACAGCCCCAGTAAATACTGGGGCTGTTAATTTTAAAAAAAGTTCAGTCGTTCTAGGCTATTACGCGAATTTACGTACTTCACCTTCGCCATCAACGTTAGATACACAGCGACCACAAATCTTCTCGTGACCCGCAATTGTGCCTACGTCTGGCGTGTGGTGCCAACAACGATCACACTTCTCAGCTTCTGTCGCTTTCACTTCAACAAACAGACCTTCGATGTCTGTTGCTTGTGCCGCGTCAGATTTCTCGCTTAAAGGCTTAACTGCTGCTGCAGACGTCAGTAGCACGAAGCGTAACTCGTCTTCTAGCTTGTTGATTTTCGCCGCTAGTGCGTCATCAGCAAATAGAGTTAGCTCAGCTTGTAGTGCACCACCGATGGTTTTCTCTGCACGCGCCGCTTCAAGAAGTTTGTTCACCGCACCACGAACTTTCTGAATTTCAGTCCAGAATTCGTTGTTCAGCTCTTCACCTTCCGCTAGACCAAATAGACCATCGAACCACTCACCTGTGAACACGAATTTTTCGCGCTCGCCTGGCATCTCGTTCCAGATCTCATCTGCGGTGAATGACATGATTGGCGCCATCCAACGAACTAGTGCTTCTACGATGTAGTAAAGTGCAGTCTGACAGCTACGTTGAGCGTGGCCGCCCTGCTTCGCTGTGTACTGACGGTCTTTGATTACGTCTAGGTAGAATGAGCCCATCTCGATAGAACAGAACTGCATTAGACGCTGAGTTACGGCGTGGATGTTGTATTCATCGTACGCTTTGATGATCTCTTCTTGCGCAGCAAGTGCACGACCAACTGCCCAACGGTCTAGCGCCACCATTTCTTCAGCAGGAACGATGTCTGTTGCTGGGTTGAAGCCATTTAGGTTCGCTAGGAAGAAACGCGCTGTGTTACGGATACGACGATACGCATCTGCAGAACGTTTTAGGATTTCATCAGAAACCGCAACTTCACCAGTGTAGTCTGTAGAAGCAACCCATAGACGCAAAATGTCTGCACCGAGTTTGTTCGTTACGTCTTTTGGCGCAACCACGTTACCGATAGATTTAGACATCTTACGGCCGTGACCATCAACCACGAAACCATGCGTCAGAACTTGTTTGTATGGCGCTACACCTTTCATCGCAATTGATGAAATTAGAGAAGACTGGAACCAACCACGGTGTTGGTCAGAACCTTCAAGGTATAGGTCTGCACTGTTACCGTTGTACTCTTCACGAGCATCAACAACTGAGAAGTGCGTAACACCTGAATCGAACCATACGTCTAGCGTATCGAGTACTTTTTCGTACTGCTCTGCTTCGTCGCCTAGTAGTTCAGCTGCGTCTACATCCCACCATGCTTGGATGCCTTTTTCTTCAACAAGCTTCGCTACTTTTTCAATTAGCTCTAACGTGTTTGGATGAAGTTCTGCTGTTTCTTTATGAACAAACAGAGCGATTGGTACACCCCAAGTACGTTGACGAGAGATACACCACTCAGGGCGACCTTCGATCATACCTTCGATACGGCTTTGACCCCACTCAGGCATCCACTGAACACCTTTGATTGACTCTAGTGCTTTTGCACGTAGGCCAGCTTGGTCCATTGATACGAACCATTGAGGTGTTGCACGGAAGATGATTGGAGTCTTATGACGCCAACAGTGCGGGTAGCTATGCTCGTAAGCGTGGTGATGCAGTAATGCGCCTTTTTCTTTTAGCGTTTCTACTACAGCGTCATTCGCTTTGAATACGTGCTGGCCAGCAAAAAGCTCAGTGTCTGGTAGGTAAACACCGTTAGAGCCCACTGGGTTTGCCACTTCTAGGTTGTACTTTTGACCAACCGCAAAGTCTTCCTGACCATGGCCAGGTGCCGTGTGAACCACACCAGTACCTGAGTCAGTCGTCACGTGATCACCAAGGATCGCCGGAACTGTGAAATCGTAGAATGGGTGTTGGAACTGAGAAAGCTCTAGATCCGCACCTTTCGCAAAACCAAGGTTATGGAAGTGCTCGATACCCGCGCGATCCATCACATCTTTTGCCAATTCAGCAGCAACGATAATACGCTCAGGGTTGTCACCCTCAACTTGGATTAGCACGTATTCAAGATCATCACGTAGACATACTGCGCGGTTTGCAGGCAGAGTCCAAGGAGTGGTTGTCCAGATAACGATTGAAACGTCACCCTTACCTTCGTGACCTTCAGTCAATTCAAATTTAGATAGCAGCGCAGCTTCGTCCGCTGTTTTAAAACGTACGTCGATAGATGGCGATACTTTATCTTTGTATTCTACTTCTGCTTCTGCAAGTGCAGAACCACAATCCGTACACCAGTGAACAGGTTTGAAACCTTTTAATAGGTGGCCATTACTTGCGATTTTACCAAGCGCACGAATGATGTTCGCTTCAGTTGCGAAATCCATAGTGCGGTATGGCTTATCCCACTCACCCATGATGCCAAGACGCTTGAAGCTTTCTTTCTGACCTTCAACCTGACCTGCTGCGTATTCGCGACATTTTTCGCGGAATTCCGCTGCCGTTACTTTTTGGCCTGGTTTGCCTACTTTCTTTTCTACCATCAATTCGATTGGCAGACCGTGGCAGTCCCAGCCTGGGATGTAAGGTGCGTCAAAACCTGAAAGTGTTTTGGATTTAATAATAATGTCTTTAAGAATCTTGTTTAGTGCGTGACCAATGTGAATGTCACCATTTGCGTAAGGAGGGCCATCGTGCAATACGAATGACTTTTTGCCTTTTTTAGCTTTACGGATTTCACCGTAAAGATCTTCTTTGTACCAACGCTCAAGCATTTCTGGCTCACGATTAGCCAGGTTGCCGCGCATTGGAAACCCTGTTTCAGGTAAGTTCAGGGTATCTTTATACTCACTCATCGATTCTTAATTCCGTTATATTGGGCGAAAATTAGACATTATGTCGAACGGTGGAATAAACCGTTCAACTCTTAAGCTGACGCAGCCACACCCTTGCTGCTTCAGCATCCAATTCGATTTGTTGTTTAAGTGCTTCAAACGACTCAAACTTTTGCTCATCTCGAAGTTTGTGCAAAAGTTCCACTTCTAGTTGCTTGCCATATAAATTGGCATGAAAGTCAAATAAGTGTACTTCTAACTGTTGGCGAACGCCATTTACTGTAGGTCGTTGGCCAATATTAGCCACGCCACCGACTGGCTTATCACCCAAGCCTAGCGCTTGAACAACATAGACTCCGGAAACCGGAGAAACACAACGTTTCAGTGGAATATTGGCCGTCGGGAATCCAATGGTTCTTCCTAACTTTCTTCCGTGTGAAACGCGACCGCTGATGCTGTAATCTCTTCCCAGCATCTCTTGTGCGGCATGCAAATCGTCACGAGCTAAGGCTTCGCGAATCGCGGTGCTACTCACTCGTAACTGTTGTAAACAAAAGCTTTGGGTACTGACGACTTCAAAGCCGTATTTTTCCCCAGCTTCCTGCAACATAGCAAAGTTACCTAAACGGCCTTTGCCAAAGCAGAAATCATCACCAACGACAAGAAACTTAACACCCAAACGCTCGACCAACAAGTCGCGGATAAACTCTTCCGCTGTCAGGCTGGCAAAATGGCGATTAAAGTTGACGCAAAGCAAACGATCGATGTCGAGCTTGCTTAATTGAACGAACTTGTCGCGCAGTCGCGTCAACCTTGCGGGCGCTTTGTCTTTGGCAAACAGCTCCATTGGCTGAGGTTCAAAGGTCATCACAACCGACGGTAACGAAAGTTTCTCCGCTTGCTCAGACACTTGCTGCAATACTTGTTGATGGCCTTTGTGTACGCCATCGAAATTGCCGATCGTCAACACACAACCATAATGGTGTGGTGCGATATTATGAATGCCTCTAATCAGTTCCATTGGATACTGCGTTCTGCCTCTGTTTTTACTTTGCACTGTGTGAAACTGACGGATTATATACTAATCAACCTCAATCTGTCCCAGCTTTTAGGTCTTTTAAACGTACGCCTGTCAAAAATAGAACCGCCAGGTAAACTGCGGCGCCTAGACCAATTAACGTTCCTAACATGCCGCTACGGTGAGCAAAGCTCCACTCTAGCCAAACCGACATGTCTTCCAATTGCCATAAGATCGCAGCGACCATCGCAGCGCCAGCAACAACCAAACGTATAATAAAGAAGACGGTACGCTTAGTGATTTGATAGACACCTGCAATGTGCAGACCTCGGTACAACAGCGCCATGTTGACGAACGCTGACAATGCCGTAGCAATAGCCAAGCCGACGTAACCGTAGAAATAGGCAAAAATTGCGTTGAACACCATGTTAGTCACCATCGCGATGATGCCGTATTTCACTGGCGTTTTTGTGTCTTGACGTGAGTAATAGCCTGGCGCTAACACTTTAATTAACATGAAATTCAATAGGCCAGATGCGTAAGCGAGCAACGACAGAGACGCTTGGTGCACATCTTGTGGAGAGAACTCACCGCGCATAAATAGCACCATCAACATCGGCTTCGCCAACGCCATCAAACCCAACATCGCCGGAATCCCGAGCAGCGTTACCATGCGAACGCCCCAATCCATGGTATGTGCAAAACCTTCGCTCTGCGAGTCCACATGTTTACGAGACAGCGCAGGCAAAATCACCGTCGCAATCGCAATACCAAACAGCCCCAGCGGGAACTCCAACAAACGATCGGAATAATACAACCAGCTGATTGAGCCAGTTTGTAGAAAGCTGGCAATAAAAGTATCAAATAGCAGGTTGATTTGACTGACAGAGACGCCAAACAAAGCGGGAATCATCAACGTGCGGATTTTTACCACCCCAGGATCGCGCCACCCCCACTTAGGCTTAACCATCACGCCCGCTTTAATAAGGAAAGGAATTTGGAATAAGAACTGAACCAAACCACCTAAAAACACACCGATAGCCAGACCAATTTCCGGTTGAGACATCTGTGGCGAGATAAACCAAGCCGCCAGAATGATCATGACATTCAAAAAGACCGGAGTGAATGAGGAGACGGCAAACTTGCCGAGTGTGTTAAGAATGGCTCCGGAAAGCGCAACAAAGGTGATGAACCATAAATAAGGGAAGGTAATTTTGAGCATCAGACTGGCTAGCTCAAATTTCTCTGCGGCCGGCCCACCATGCATCCAATCTAAAAACCAGCCAAAACCAAACAGCGCGGTTACCACACCAGAGCCCAGCACGCCCAGCACGGTAACAATAGAGACAATAACCCCTAACGTACCGGCAGCACGAGCAATCAACTCGCGTGTTTTATCCATATCACCTTGAGCGTGATTCTCCGTTAAAACAGGGACAAACGCTTGAGAAAAAGCCCCTTCAGCAAACAAACGTCGTAAGAAATTCGGAATTTTGTTGGCGAAGAAAAAGACGTCAGCGCTTGCTCCTGCCCCCATTAAATTTGCCACTACAACATCGCGAACTAAACCCAGAACGCGGGAAATTAATGTCATAGCACTGACGATCATGCCTGACTTGAGTAGTCGTTTACTCACTGTAACCTCGGAATATCACTATAAGACAGCCAACCCTATACTGTTAAGCTCGTGGAGGCTCTAAATAGACGTCAAAAATATATCCGTTTATTGTTAGTTCTAAGCGGATAATTATTAGCATTGGTATAAAAATGCTGTTAGAATCCCCGCCATCTTAACCGCGATAACCTTTCATACCAAAATTTGTTTTGGTTTAGATGGGTTTTTGCACAAATCATTTGACATTTAGGCGCAAATGAGGGATATTCCTCGCCCTTAAATTGTCACAGAACTAAGTTTTTGGGAGTTAGACCCTTGGCAAATAGTAAATCTGCTAAGAAGCGCGCTATCCAAGCTGAGAAACGTCGTCAGCACAATGCTAGCCGTCGCTCAATGATGCGTACTTACATGAAGAAAACTGTTGCTGCTATCGAAGCAGGCGACAAAGAAGCTGCAACTGCTGCATTCGCTGTAGTTACACCTATCCTAGACCGCATGGCAACTAAAGGCCTTATTCACAAGAATAAAGCAGCTCGCCATAAGTCTCGTTTCGCTGCACAAATCAAAGCTCTTTAATAGACACTTGATTTTACAGTGAAGAAAAAACCGGCTTTATGTCGGTTTTTTTATATCTAAAATTCGTCAAATCACGAATCCAAGATAGGAAAAAAGCTGGCACTGCCAGCTTTTGTTATTTAGAACGACTCAAATCTGCCAGTTACCTACCGTTGCCTAAACAACACAGATAACCCTAACGCATTTCAGTCTGTGCAATCAGTTTGCGCAATAAAGACCGTGAAGGGTTTGAATCAATGTCTTCACCTCATCACTTTTTAACGTGTAATACACCGTTTGCGCTTCTTTTCTCGTCGCGACCAATTCGTCACGACGAAGCCAAGCTAAATGTTGCGATAACGCCGACTGGCTTAATTCCAGTTTGGTACACAGCTCCCCAACGGACAACTCTTGGTTATGCAGCATACAAAGAATTTGTAGGCGTCTTTCGTTTGCCATCGCTTTGAGCAACACGACGGCTTTTGCGGAGTTTTTCTCCATTTCTTGTAGATTCATGTGTTGGACCTCTAGCTACAACTTACTTATTCCAACCCTGGCCAGCTTGTTGTGTTGCACTGATTTAATATCTCTAAGGACATCAAGATTCTTCTCCAGAGTCTTCTTTATTAGAACCTCTAAATTTGGCTTTAAAGCGATACATCAATTTAACCCACCAGCAGTGTTCACTGGGGCTTTATCGACGAGAAATAATTTTGCTCACTAAACCAAGTATCTTGAATTACTTAGGTATCATTTAGATTTATATTTTTATCGATAGTAATCTATTTATTTGAGCAACGATACGGGTTTACTCAAACATTTGACTGAAATCAGCATCACATACGTTTTTTACCGCAGGATGCTGAATCATTCGCTCGGCGAAAATAACGTAATACTCTTCTTTCAAATCCTCAACATGACCGATCAACTGTAAGCTGCGGTCATCTTCGATTTCTGACATGTAAACCGTCGGCGCCAAAAAGATCACATCATCACGGTATCTCGCAAAGGCTTTCATCAACGCGACGTCATCAAACTCTCCTAGGACATCAGGTTGTAATCCTTGGCGATCAAACCATTGAATGACTTTTCGCCCCATCGCCGTTCGACTTGCTGGGATCAACAGCTTTTTCTTTTCCAAAATTTCAGGGAACTTCACGTCTGGAATATCAGAAGATGCAAAGAAACTCATGCTACTCTCGCCAAGCTTCTTACTATAAAGGCCTGGGCTTTGCGTCGAGTCCACCGGGCAATCAGAAAGAATCATATCCAACTTGTGCTGCGATAGCCGTTCTAATAACAGTTCGTGCGTCGACTCGTAACAACGTAAATGGATACTGTTGTCTTCAGGCACGGTTGTCATCAGCACTTTACTAACTAGCCGTTTTGACAGCGCATCAGCTACACCAACTTCAAACAAAATATTGGAGTGCTGACTGTAGTTCACAATATCAAGCATCTCATAGCTTAAACCAAACATACGATCCGCATATTTGAAGACCAATTGTCCGAGTTCTGTTGGTTCGACAGTACGGCCGTTTCGCTTGGTTAGCTTACCTTTCATCCGCTCTTCAAGCGCTTTGATTTGCCCAGTCACAGTTTGAGGAGTGAGAAAAAGCGCATCCGCGGCCTTGGTAACAGAGCCTTGCTTGCACACCATCCAGAAGTAATAAAGATGGTTGTAATTTAGATGTGACATCGGCCAATTCCAGAAAAGAAGGTGATGCTTTTTATACCAAATGTGACAGAGACAGACAAGATACTCGGCAAAACCATCACTTTAACCAACTAAAATTAAGTTTTACCGAAAATACAATCTCAGTATTGTCATAAAACTTGAAGTAAAACGCACTTTTTATCGAATTCTCATCAAAAAAAACTCAGTTTATAAAACCAATAAATCCTATATTTTTCAATGAATTAAAACAGGACAATCCGCTACTTTTTTTGAACTATTAAAAAGCACAATAAAAAGTGCCCACAGAAATCAATCTGTAATATTACTGAAATATTTGTTCTCTAACATCGCCCGAAGTTTCAACTTAAGACCGAAAAACGAACTTAAAGGTCAACGGAGAAAATTATGATGAACCAAGCTACTTCAACAGCAGCGCCTATCTCGAGCACGACTCGTTGGTTACGCTGGGCTAACTTGGCATTCATGCTGTATCTGCTTCTTCTAGCAGTATCTATGGTTGGTAGCGGTTTCAAATGGGCAACTGGCGACCAAGCAAAAGTATTGTTTGAGTTTGCATCTCACCCTATCGCTGGTCTTATGATCGGCCTAGTAGCAACAGCCCTAATCCAATCCTCAAGTACTGTAACTTCTATTATTGTGGGCTTAGTTGCAGGTGGTCTACCTGTAGAGACAGCGATTCCAATGGTAATGGGTGCCAATATTGGTACCACAGTGACCAACACTTTGGTTTCACTAGGTCACGTACGTTGTAAGGAAGAATTCAAGCGCGCATTTGCTAGTGCGACGATCCACGACTTCTTTAACCTTCTTGCTGTTCTGATATTCCTTCCTTTGGAAATGATGTTCGGCATTCTAGAGAAAATTTCTCACTGGTTGGTTTCGCCACTATTGAACACTGGCGACATGAGCATGAAGGGTTTTGACTTCATCAAGCCAATCACTAAGCCTGTTGTTTCTGCTATCAAAGAACCGCTATCAACATTTGGTGACACCATGGGTGGCGTTGCTCTAATTGCTTTAGGTATCGCTACAATCTTCGTTGCTATCACAGTAATGGGTAAGCTAATGAAGAGCCTAATGGTTGGCCGTGCTCGCGATATTCTGAAAAATGCAATTGGTCGTGGTCCTATCCACGGTATCGTATCAGGCTCGATCGTGACGGTGTTGGTACAATCTTCATCAACAACAACAAGCTTGATGGTTCCACTTGTAGGTACTGGTGTTCTTAAAGTTCGTGACATTTACCCATTCACGCTGGGTGCGAACATCGGTACGTGTATCACTGCGCTACTTGCTGCTACCGCAGTATCTGGTGAGTTTGCTGTGTTTGCTCTTCAGATTGCGCTAGTACACTTAACCTTTAATATTTTGGCGACACTGTTTATCTTTGGTATTCCGTTCTTACGTGAAATCCCAGTAAAAGGTGCTGAAATGATTTCAGAGCTTGCTATCAAGAACAAAGCAGTTGTGGGTGGCTACCTGATGTCTGTATTCATCATTCTGCCAGGCGCAATCCTTGCTCTGACAACCTGATAATACCAACCATCGCTTATTGTTTAAGGCTCCACGTTGTGGGGCCTTTTTTGTATCTGTAATCATGATGCAAAAATGAGAGCTGATGTAACTCCGATTGAGACTGAGAAATATTTGTTGTTCAAACCAAACACTCAATGATAATTTGGCTTCACCTCTTTCAATACAATCACCGTTAGTCAAAAGTACAGAGACGGTCATATACACAATGGATAACGGCTCTTGCCTCCCATAGTTGTCTTCGATGACTGACAGGTACTCTGCGCGTTGTTGAAAAAGGTCTTACCTTCACATGGAGTTGAACGACATGGCTCAGTTTAATGAACCAATTTCTAGCCAGCTATTAGTAATAGATGAAAACCTCACTCAGTTAGTCACTGATATTGATATTCTTAGCAGCGTAAACCCGCTTAATTACGCCCAAGAGCGAGAAAGGTTCATCAGTAATAAGTACTCGCAAGAACCTAACTTTCAGTACCAGAAAGCGCCTCTTGACACTCATCAGTCAAAACGCCGTTTGTACGAATTGCCTTTGGAACACATCGAAGATACTCAGTTGCAAAAGCTTTATGAGGATGTCATTCAGTCTTACGCCGACAAACTTGATCAAGTCAACACCATAGGTACGCAAGAGTTCCTATACAACTCTCTGCGCTATTACGGTGAACCAAGTGCGAAAGACATTGCGAACGCACATTTCATTTTGCATCTGCCGACAGAAGAAGAGAGCAAACCAGAGCATGATAGCCGCTCCATTGCTCATTTCATGCAAAGCTTCGCCGATAAAAATGGGTATGAATGTGAAATTCAAATCTTAGATGGCATGCTAGCTAACGCTTTGGTGTCAGGCTCACGAGTGAAGATTAACAGCGCTGCGCACATCACAACTGACGAACTTGAAGCACTCGCACACCACGAGATGGGCGTGCATTTGCTAACTACGCTTAATGGCCGTCAACAACCACTTAAAGTGCTTAGTTTAGGTTGCCCTGCCAATACCAATACGCAGGAAGGGTTGGCAATTTTGTGTGAGTACCTCTCTGGACACTTCAGTATCAAACGTTTAAGAACCTTAGCTCTTCGCGTGCTTGCTGTAGAATCCATGATTAAAGAGCGCGATTTCCGCCACACCTTTATGTTGCTGAAGGAGCAGTACAAAGCGTCTGACGTTCAAGCCTTTACCATTACTTCGCGCGTATACCGCGGTGGTGGCTTAACTAAAGATTATTTGTACCTGAGAGGATTTAGAGAAGTGCTCAACGCGTACGATAAGCTAGGGGATGATTTTTCACTGCTGCTATGTGGTAAAACGGAATTAAAGTATTTCGATCTGATCCGTTCTCTCGTTAATAAAGGGATTTTCACTCAACCGAAGTTCATTAGCCCTGCGTTATCGACTCCGAAGCAAACTAACCCGATTCATCGCTATATCGTTAGCGCATTGAAGTAACGAAACTCAAACGCATCGCAAAAGCAAAAAAGCTCCATTCGGAGCTTTTTGTAGTATCAAGAACCAGCGTGATTACACTGAGAATGGATAACGAATTGGATCGTGGTGTTCGTACCCTTCTACCCAAAAGTCATCCAGTGTCACCCAAGTTTCCAAATCTTCTAGAGATTTAATCTCCGGATTGATATGGAATGTTGGTGCTTGTAACGGTTCACGCTTCAACTGAACATCACGCATCAACTCAAGCTGATCTTCATAAATGTGCGCGTTAACGATTTTATGGAAGGCCTGACCTGGCTTCTTACCCGTAATTTGCGCCATGATCGCTAAGAACACATAAACTTGAACCATGTTGAAGTTCAATCCAAGCGGCACATCGCACGAACGCTGTGTACTGTTGAGATACAAAGTGTCATCCAGTAGCGAAAAATGATGACTGTACATACAAGGTCGCAAGCACCCCATATGGAACTCACCAGGGTTGTAGAAGTTCAAGATTTCACCACGGTCATCAACACCGCGAGTCAAATCATCCACAATCTTGCGTAGCTGGTCGATATGACCACCATCAGGTTTTGCCCATGCACGACCTTGAACGCCGTATACACGGCCCATGTCGTCTTCACCCTTACGGTATGGGTTATTCAACCAAGCGTCGTTTAGGTTGGCGTTCGCATCCCACGTTTTGGTGCCTAATTTACGGAAATCTTCAGCATTATCATAACCACGAATGTAGCCAAGTAGCTCAGCCACTGCTGCTTTCCAAAAACTTTTACGCGTCGTTACCAATGGGAATTGATTGTTCGCAACATCGTAGGTTAAATCCGCGTTGATTACCGTCAGGCAACGCTTACCTGTACGTTCATTTTCAACCCAAACACCTTGATCAACGATGCGTTGACACAAATCTAAATACTGTTTCACACCAATACCTTACTTCGTTTTAACTTGAGCTTTGTCTTGGTAAAGACCACGTTTGTAAGCCCAAACCATCATCAGAATACCCAACACGATCATTGGCGTTGATAGAATTTGTCCCATCGAAATATAACCACCAAATAGACCAAGCTGAGCATCCGGTTCGCGAACGAACTCGACTAAGAAGCGGAATGTACCATATCCAGCTAAAAATAGCCCTGATACCGAACCCAATGGGCGAGGCTTTTTGATGAACCAGTTCAAGATGAAAAACAGCACTATGCCTTCTAACAGCATTTCATACAGTTGCGATGGGTGACGTGGTAAAGGCCCGCCATTTGGGAAAACGATAGCCCAAGGAACGTCTGTTACACGCCCCCAAAGCTCGCTGTTCATGAAGTTACCCATACGGCCCATACCCAAGCCAAATGGCACAAGAGGCGCAACAAAGTCAGCAACGCCGAAGAAGGTACGACCGTTCTTGTGTGCATACCAGAACATTGCCGTAATCACACCCAACAAACCACCGTGGAACGACATACCGCCAGTCCAAACTTTGAAGAGATACAAAGGATCATCTAAAAACAGTTCAAAGTTATAGAAGATAACGTAACCGACGCGACCACCGATGACGACCCCTAAGAAGCCCGCGAAAAGTAGATCAGAGACTTGCTCTCGAGTCCAGCCGCTGCCTGGTTTGTCAGCACGACGGTTCGCCAACCACAATGCAAACATGAAACCGACGAGGTACATCAAACCGTACCAACGAATTGAAACAGGACCAATAGAGACTAAAACCGGATCAATATTGGGAAATTGAAGGTATCCCTGAGACATAAATCATTCTCTTCTTATTTACAAATAAAACCAATATACCCAAGTCACCTCAAATGCTCGGTTCAGCGTGAATAACTTGGGAATAAACTTACAGCAGCATTGTTGCTGCAACAAACATTAAGAATATTGCGAATATTTTCTTTAATACCGCAGTAGGAAGATTGGTCGCGAGCTTCGCCCCCACTTTCGTGGTCAACATCGAAGTCATCGCAATCGCAAGTAACGCAGGAAGGTAAACATAACCAATACTGTACGCAGGTAAGCCTTCAACCTTATAGCCGTGCAAAATAAAGCCTATCATGCCAGAGATGGCGATGATGCAGCCACAAACTGACGATGAGCCGACCGCTTTACGCATTTCTACGCCGTGCTTGTTGAGAAAAGGCACCGATAAAGAACCGCCACCGATACCAGCTAAGCTCGAAACCACACCAATTCCCGTTCCGTACATCATAGTGACCGGACTACTCGGCATTGGCTTCTCACTTTTTACTTTAATGGATCGGAACATCTGTACAGCTAGACACAGTACAATGACACCAAATACTTTCGGCAAGTAATGAGTTGGGATCCATTCGGCAATGTTGGCACCAACAAAGCCGCCAATCACCACTCCGGGCATGAGCCACTTCACAACAAACATATCTACGTTGCCAAGTTTAAGATGGTTGAGAGCAGAAGAACCTGATGTAACGATGATGCTTGCCAGAGATGTCGCAAGCGCCATATGCATGCTCATTTCTGGAGAAATGCCCGCCCAAGGCAGCAAAAATAACAACGCAGGTACGACGATTAATCCGCCCCCAATGCCGAGTAGCCCCGCCATCACACCAACAAAAGCGCCTAGCGCCAGCAATAACAAAAATAAAGAGACGGTCACGATTACCTACTTTTTCCCTGCACGAACGAAGCCTGCAAAACCTTGTTGGATAAAGAAATCATGCATCATTTGATGAATCTCCTCTCCGTACGATTTTGTCATCGCCTGTTCCGCTAGTTTTTCTAGTTCCTGTTGTTGGCTATGACGAATCAAATACTTCACCTTAGCCACGTTAGATGTGTTCATACTTAAGCTGGTGTATCCCAACCCAAGTAATAAGAGCGCACCAAATGGATCACCGGCTAATTCACCGCAGATGCACACTGGCACATGATATTTATCGCACACGTCATGAATCTGTTTGAGTGCTAACAGCACTGCCGGATGCATGGATTCATAGACATCAGCAACGCGGGAATTGTTCCGATCCACCGCCAGTAAATACTGAGTTAAGTCGTTAGTACCAACAGAGACAAAATCCACTCGATGCGCGATGGCAGGAAGCAGATATACCATCGATGGTACTTCGATCATCACCCCGACCTTTGGAGCCTGGATACGCTCATCAAGCAAGACAACTTCGCTGTAGGCTTGGTTGATCAGCGTCATCGCATCATCCAGCTCTTTAATACCAGATACCATGGGTAACAAGATACTTAAATTACCACTTTCAGCACTGGCTCTTAGCATCGCACGCAATTGAATCAAAAAGATATCAGGATGATCTAACGTAAAGCGAATCCCGCGCCAACCTAAAAACGGATTGTC
This sequence comes from Vibrio sp. SALL6, assembly GCF_002002385.1. NCBI lineage: Bacteria > Pseudomonadati > Pseudomonadota > Gammaproteobacteria > Vibrionales > Vibrionaceae > Vibrio > Vibrio sp. SALL6. The sequence goes on along the minus strand of NZ_MQVK01000020.1, from coordinate 234,995 downwards.
CTCTTCGATTGGCAGGTATGGCAATGGTTTATCACCACCGATGTCCAGAGTACGCATCACCACGCGTTGGTTCGAGTAGCTGTTTAATATTGCTCGATATTGATGATACTGCTCATCTTCCGATGGAAAGTGATGTTGAAGTAAAAATGCAATTTCAGTTCGATATAAACCGACACCATCGACGCCCGTATTAATGGCAATGTTGCTATCGGCACTGAGACCCGCATTCAGCATCACTTCAATGTGCTGGTTATCTAACGTTACGGCAGGTAACGCGAGATCTTTATTGACCATCGCGAAGAGCTCTGACTCTTCACTAACCAAACTGCGATACTCACGCAACAGCTGACGGTTGGGCTCTAGAAAAATCTCGCCCGTATAGCCATCAACGATGCCTAATTTGCCGTTAACCACATCCGTATTGATGTTAGCGCCCATAACGGCCGGCACACCCAATGCGCGCGAAAGAATTGCAGCGTGTGAGTTTGCGCCCCCTTCAAGCGAAACGACCGCTAATAAATGTTCTTTCGGCACCGATGCTAACAAAGTCGCAGTAAGCTCATTGGCCACTAAGATGATAGGACGATCGATGGCCGCATTCTCTTGCTCACTGTTGTGCAGAAAATACAGCAACCTTTGCCCCAACTCTCGGATATCTTGTGCTCGTTCACGCAAATAGACATCTGACATACGAGCAAAGCGGTTTGAATAAGTTTCGACTACCTGACGCAGCGCCCAATCCGCTCGATCGCCTTTTTCAATCTGTTTCTTAAGATCGCCGCGCAACATTGGATCATTGAGCAAGTGGGTAAACAAATCGAATATCGCTAACGCATCTTTATTGATTTCGCTGTCAAACTTTTTCCGCATCCGGCGGAAATCATTCAGCGCACGCTCAATCGCTACCAGCAGCAGCTCTTGCTCTCGCTCTTTATCCAGCGTGGAAGACGGGAATACGTCCGACAAACTCGGCTGCGTGTTGTCAAACCAAAACTCTCCGATGGCGACACCCGTTGATGCAGGCAAGCCTTTAAGAACCGTCGGTTTTGAGGCTAATTGCCAATGACCTAAACTTTGCGCGTGAGCGATGATCACGGCTAACTGTGCAGATAAGGTCACTAAGAAAGATTCTTCCATCTCACTAAACAATCGTGGCGTCTTTTGCTGAATGACTAATACACCTAATACTTGTTTGCGATGGATGATTGGAGTGGCGAGGAAAGAGTGATAAACCTGTTCACCAAGCTGCGGGAAGAATTTAAATTCAGGGTGTTTTGAGGCTTCTGCGAGGTTAAGAGGTTCTGCGCTGCGTTTAACGAGACCAACTAAACCTTCATTGAAATTAATGTGGATGCTATCGCCTTCAAAAATAAGGCCTTGAGTTGCCATCAACTCAAGGCGCTGCATTTCTTCGTTGGCGAGATAGATAGTACAGCACTCAGTGCGAAGGGCGGCACAAGTCTCTTTTACCAATATATCGAGTGCCAGATGCACATCATCGACTCTGGAGACTTTCTCAACTATTTCCCTTAGCTGGCTGAGCATGACTATCCTCTACGTTGTTGCTTTTTTCTTTTCCCTTTCGCTTTTCTCTCTCGAAAAGGCATGGCTAAAGATGCAAACTCTTTCATCGCTCGACGATAAACATCACGCTTGAAAGAAACAACTTGCCTAACTGGATACCAATAGCTCACCCAGCGCCAACCATCAAATTCAGGGGATTTCCCGCGCTGCATATTGATGCGCGATTCATCGCATTCCAATCGCAGCAGAAACCATTTCTGTTTTTGGCCGATACAAACAGGCTTGGAGTCCCAACGCACCAATCGCTTTGGTAGTTTATATCTTAACCAATGACGACTTGTTGCAATGATCTTAACGTCTTTTTTCGTTAATCCGACTTCTTCATACAACTCCCTGAACATCGCCTGTTCAGGTGTTTCACCTTCGTCAATCCCACCTTGTGGAAATTGCCATGAGTGTTGCCCGTATCGTTTAGCCCAGAAGACCTGACCATGGTTATTACATATCACAATACCAACATTCAGTCGGTAACCATCGCCATCTATCACTGGCTAACCTCTATGAATAATTTTTTATTACCGTGATTTTTCCACATATCCCCATTACTAGCAAACTTACTGATGTGATATGAGCAAGATTTATTACCTTTTCACCGTCATTGGATATCTTTTAATCAAATTAAAGTTTATCAACACAAGAGTGAGACATTGCCCACATTTATTCACCTTTTCTGTGAATAACTTTGTGAAGAATTCCATATCAACTCCGATTTTCAATCAAAAGCATTATTCTCTTACTCATCAATAAAAATAACGACCAATCATAACTCAATGATAAATATAAACTTAAAAACAAACCTGGAGATAAAACGATCTTGTAAATTCTGATGATCTTTTCACCAAACTCAGATCGGTCAAAGATCAACCGATCGGTTATTTATCCACACATTCATTCTCTAACTTCATGACATCTACATAAAATCAAGCCTAAAAACGTTTCAAAACCCCTGTTTATTCATCCAGCCCATCAGTAGATCCACTTATATGCACCTATATCTGTGGATAAGTTATGAATTGATCATTCTTAATCCATCTCGATGAAATCTTGGACAGTAGATTTTGTTGAAATTTGTTAGACTAGGATTTTTCCATTGTCATGCAGTTATTATGAAACCAGAACCACAATCAGAAGCGGAGTTAATGGAACGCGCTCACGATATTGCCGGACTCAGTTTTGCGGAATTAGCGGACGAAGCAGGGATGACCGTTCCAGAAAACCTCAAACGCGATAAAGGCTGGGTGGGACAATTGCTGGAATGGCATTTGGGCGCTCCTGCGGGTAGCAAACCTCAACAAGACTTTTCCAAACTTGGTATCGAGTTAAAGAGCATTCCAATTGGCTACAACGGACGACCGTTAGAAACTACATTTGTATGCGTTGCACCCTTAACTGGTGTTCAAGGACTGACATGGGAAACCAGCCATGTGCGCAATAAGCTCTCGCGTGTATTGTGGGTACCTGTGGAAGGTGAACGAGAAATCCCCCTTGCCGAGCGTCGTGTAGGGACACCTCTTATTTGGTCGCCAGATAAAGAAGAAGAGCAGATCTTACGAAATGACTGGGAAGAACTGATGGAAATGATCGTCTTTGGCAAATTTGATCAAATTTCAGCCAGACATGGCGAAGCGCTTCACTTGCGCCCAAAGGCCGCTAATGCCAAAGCACTAACTGAAGCCTATAGCTCCAACGGGAAACCAATGAAGACGCTACCACGAGGCTTTTACCTGCGAACACAATTCACCGAACAGATCTTACTGAAGCACTATATCAATGTGCAATCTGAGTAACTCATCTGTTCACTCTAATGGGTAACCAACGATAATTCGATATCACAGTAAGAGGCAGTACCCTCACTACCGCACTCATCGTAAGCGTTGTGTAACCGCAAATAAGCTTTGTCGATACCTAACCTGAGCAGCTCTTCTTTCACCAAATCTAAGGAACCAAAATGAAGCGGTTCCTCTCCATCTTTAATCGGCTCTAGCTGGTGCTTATATTCCACAGCTAGCAAATAGTCAGAGACATCGGAACACCCAATGACAAATACTTTGGGTAACGTATAGGTGTCTTTATGTTGACCATGTAGCCACATGTCCAGTTGATGCTTCTGCATAGTGCACCTCCTTCACAAGATCTTTTTAGTGTAGTTGGGGGATGAATACCTTTCGAGCCACACTTGCGCTTATACGTAAATGATTTGCGATAGCGACCAAAAATCCCATATATTGATGGATAACCTATTCAGTTGGCTATTTTTCAAGGAAGTGAAATGCAATACACCAAACTACCGCACTCATCACTCGAGATCAGTAAAATCTGCCTCGGCACTATGACTTTTGGTGAGCAAAATACCGAACAGGAAGCTTTTGAGCAGCTCGACTTTGCTGTCGAGCATGGGGTGAACTTCATTGATACCGCAGAGATGTACCCTGTTCCGCCAAAAGCAGAAACACAAGGCCTAACAGAACAATACATCGGCAACTGGCTGACAAAATCCGGCAAGCGAGAAAAAGTCGTTCTAGCGACAAAAGTGGCAGGGCCGCGCAATGTGCCTCACATCCGTGAAAACATGAGTTTAAATCGTCGCAATATCCATGATGCCATCGACTCTAGCCTTCAACGACTCCAAACCGATTACGTAGATTTGTACCAACTTCACTGGCCACAGCGTCAAACTAACTGCTTTGGCCAACTCAACTACCCTTACCCAGACAAGCAAGAAGAAGTGACGTTAATTGAAACCCTAGAAGCATTAACTGAACTGGTTAAGATGGGTAAAGTGCGTTACATCGGCGTATCTAACGAAACACCTTGGGGGGTGATGTCTTTGCTTCGTTTAGCGGAGAAGCATGATTTACCGCGTATCGTTTCAATTCAAAACCCATACAATCTACTCAACCGCAGCTTCGAAGTGGGTTTGTCTGAAATCAGCCATTATGAAGGTGTCCAACTGTTAGCGTATTCACCTCTGGCGTTTGGTTGTTTGAGTGGTAAATACTTACATGGCGCAAAACCAGAAGGTGCACGCTGTACTAAGTGGGAGCGTTTCGCTCGTTACTTCACGCCTCAAGGCGTCAAAGCGACAGAAGCATACGTGAACTTGGCGCGTGAGCATGGCCTAGATCCTGCGAAAATGGCATTGGCGTTCGTCAATCAACGTCCATTTGTCGCTTCCAATATTATCGGTGCGACCAACCTTGATCAACTTAAAGCCAACATTGACAGCATCGATATCAAGCTTAGTGATGAGCTGTTAACAGACATTCAAGCGATCGGTACTACCTACTCTAACCCATGTCCATAAAAGCAAACAGGCTGACCACATAGGTCAGCCTGTTAATAGCAGTTAGAACAAATCTATTTCGATATGCGTTTACAGCGTGTTGAGCTTTTAGGGTTAACTTAAAGCGTAATGTTGGAAGCTCAACACGCTATAGATTACGTCGGTATTCGCGCAGTTAGCACTCGACGAAGATGACGAACTCGACGTTCAACTTTAACCGCTTCAGGCACGCTGGTTTGCGTAACTCGCCCTTCACGATCTAAACCAATATCCCTTAATAAATGAACATTGGTCCATGGAACATCATGAGAACTGCGGCGCACGGTACGTTGCCATTCTCTCTCTTCACGTTTTAAATCCGCTTTAATAAGCAAAGTAGCCAATGTTAAGTAAATTGAGTGACGCATAATTTTTCTCCAATTAAACGATAAATTATCGACTGGGAAAAATAGTACGCAGAGACACAGAGAGATCTGTTGAAACTAAGCCGCTACTTTTCCGCAGCCTAGTAAACATAAATTAGGTTACGGATTAATTTTTATCTTGTGAGCCAGTGGTATCGTTAATATCCGATTTAAAAGCTATCGGAGATTTAGACATACGATCAGCGCAAGCAGTGGTGTTAACAACGTAATGTTTCATCTTGCGCCTCCTAGCTAAAAAAATAATCCGTGTGTGAAGTGATATAACTCAACGAGTTATGGCTAAATTGTAAGCGTTGATGAATATATATCAAACAATTTCTATGCTTTCGATAAAAAACAAATCAATACCCTGAAGATAAGTTGCATATGTTTTTTCATATAACATATTCATCTAGGGAATATATAAAACTTCGAGTTTTATAAATCAGAACGTATACAACGAAAAAGAGCGACCAGCAAGGTCGCTCTTTCAATTCGATTCACTCATTGAATTACATCGCTTGATCGGAAATCAAGTTGTGCTTATTCAGTAGTCGATACATGGTTGCACGCGACACACCAAGTTCTTTCGCCGCATTGGAAACTTGACCTGAGTGCGATTCCAACACGACCAATAACGCATCACGCTCACTCTTTTCGCGAATTGATTTCAAACTGCGTTTTGAATCATTACGTTGCGGCAAATCGAGATGATGCTCTTCAATCATCACGCTGTCAGACATCAACACCGCACGCTTAACTTGGTTCATCAACTCGCGAACATTACCAGGCCAGAAGTAACGAGTCAGAGCTTTCAAAGCGTCCTCTGAGAAACTTTTTGCTTGAGAGTTGTACTCTTTAGAGAACTCTTGCAGATAGAAGCGAGCTAGTAGTGCAATGTCACTCGCGCGCTCTTTCAAGCTTGGTACGTTGATACGAAGTACATTGATGTAATGGTACAACTCTTCGTTGAAATCGCCATCAATCAAGGCTTTTTCTACGTCTGACGAGTTAGCAGCAAGAATACGCACATTCACATTCTTCACACCTTCGCGCGTTTCAATCGTGCCCTCTTGCAAAAACCTTAACAGGTTCATTTGCTGGTCTTTCGAAATGGTCAGAATGTCATTAAACAACACAGTACCGCCATCTGCTTGTTCCAACAGACTTGGGCCCATCTCAGCATCCGCAGCAATACCAAAGACTTCCGCTTGGAAACGTTGCTCATTCAAAGCGCGGCAGTTAATCGACATAAAGGGCTTATGAGAACGGGAAGATACTTTGTGAATTGCACGAGCAACCGCTTCTTTACCAGTACCACTCTCACCAGAGATCAGAATACTCACGTCCGTAGGACCAATTCGCTTAACTTGATCGCGTAAGCGCTTCATCGGGATAGATTCGCCAATCAGCCCCATATCGAGGCTATTGCCAAAACTTGGCCAAACTTTTTTCTCTAGCTTGAGCATACCAAGTTGGTGGCCGATGGTACTCAACAGTTGGGCATCTGGGATTGGGGCAGTAAAAAAGTCGATACAGAAGTTAACGATGAACTGGCAGATGGTGTCTGTGCCGAGCTGAGACTCACGAATAAACGCCAACCAACGCACGTGCTTATGAGAACTCACTAAGTTTGCCAGACCATTCAAGCTAAACTCGTCATGGCTCAGGTCAACGATACCGATACAAGGCCCAATATCTTCCAATAACGTGTTAGCTTTGCGTAAGTCGCCTACTTGGTGACACTTCCAGCCAACTTGTTCCAGTACTGATAACCAAGGCTCATAAGTACCGCCAACTACCACAAGCGATCCCGGGATGGAATCCATCTTAAACTGCCCAGCCATTCTCTAACCCTTATTCTTTTGTTGATAGAAATTTCGCGCCACAAACCCATCTTTGCGAACGGGTAACATTATCGAGACTACGACGCTCGAAGTCTGTCTCAATATTAAGACTATGCAATAGATTGAGATTTGGCGAATACTTATTTGCATATGCCATCAAAATCAAAATGCAACCTATTGAATTTTAGGAAATTAAAGATACAAAAAAACCACCCGAAGGTGGTTTTTTTGTCATTGTTCAGCAAAGAATTACGCTTGTGGGCGCATTGCAGGGAACAAGATCACGTCACGGATGGTGTGCGTGTTAGTTAGCAGCATAACTAGGCGGTCGATACCGATACCTTGACCTGCTGTTGGTGGTAGACCGTGTTCTAGTGCAGTGATGTAGTCTGCATCGTAGAACATCGCTTCGTCATCACCAGATTCTTTTGCTTCAACCTGTGCTTTAAAGCGCGCGTCTTGGTCTTCTGCATCGTTAAGCTCTGAGAAGCCGTTTGCTACTTCACGGCCACCGATGAAGAACTCAAAGCGGTCTGTGAAGAATGGGTTGTCATCGCTACGACGTGCCAGTGGAGAAATATCCGCTGGGTAGCCAGTGATGAACGTAGGCTGCATTAGTTTAGGTTCTGCAGTTTCACCGAAGATCTCTTCAAGAAGCTGACCACAAGTCCAGAAAGGTTCTACTTCAACGTGAACAGATTTCGCGATAGAAACCATTAGTTCGCGGTTTTGTAGATCTTCTTCCGTTAGCGCTTGGATTTGAGCGTGGTCTGGGTTGTAGTGTTTGATTGCTTCAAACATGCTCATGCGAGCGTACTTACCGCCAAACTCAACAGTATCTTCACCGTAAGGCATTGATGTTGAACCTAGAACTTCTAGTGCTACAGAGCTTAGTAGTTCTTCAGTGAAGTCCATTAGATCTTTGTAATCCGCGTACGCCATGTAGAATTCCATCATTGTGAATTCTGGGTTGTGACGTGGAGAAAGACCTTCGTTACGGAAGTTACGGTTGATTTCGAATACGCGATCAAAGCCACCAACAACTAGACGCTTCAGGTATAGCTCAGGCGCAATACGCAGGTACATTGGCATGTCTAGCGCGTTGTGATGCGTAATGAATGGGCGAGCACTTGCACCACCAGGGATCACGTGCATCATTGGCGTTTCAACTTCCATGAACTGTTTAGAGATCATGAAGTTACGAATTGCAGACATAACTTTAGAACGTACAACGAATGCATTACGAGAATCTTCGTTAACGATTAGGTCTACGTAACGCTGACGGTAACGCATTTCTTGGTCAGTCAGACCGTGGAACTTCTCAGGAAGTGGACGAAGTGCTTTTGTTAGCAACTCGTACTCTTCCATGTTCACGTATAGGTCGCCTTTACCAGATTTGTGTAGCGCACCTTTAACACCGATGATGTCGCCGATATCAAGACCTTGGTATTTCTCTTTCAGTTCTTTTTGAACTTCTTTGTCTGCGTAAGCTTGGATACGGCCAGATGTTTCTTGAATTACTAGGAATGGACCACGTTTTGCCATAATACGACCAGCGATCGCTACTACGTGGTTAAGCTCTTCTAGCTCTTCCTTAGTCTTTTCACCGAACTCTTTTTGAAGGTCGCCCGCTAGTGCGTCACGACGGAAGTCGTTTGGGTGGCCGTTTGCTTTGCAGCTCTTTCGGATTTCGTCCAGTTTAGCGCGGCGCTCAGCAATCAGCTTGTTTTCTTCTTGTACAGTTTCGTTTTGAACAGCATCAGTCATTTTCGATGTATCCTGTTTTTGTCGGTGAAAAGCTTTATAGGCCTGATTTCAGGCTAGCTTCAATAAATTTGTCCAGATCGCCATCAAGAACCGCTTGAGTATTACGGTTTTCAACGCCCGTACGGAGGTCTTTAATGCGTGAATCATCCAATACGTAAGAACGGATCTGGCTACCCCAGCCAATGTCAGACTTAGCGTCTTCATTAGCTTGTTTTTCCGCGTTTTGCTTTTGCAATTCAAGCTCAAATAGCTTCGCTCGAAGCTGTTTCATTGCCTGATCTTTGTTCTTATGTTGAGAACGGTCGTTTTGACACTGCACCACAGTATTCGTTGGTACGTGCGTAATACGTACCGCAGATTCAGTGGTGTTGACGTGCTGACCACCCGCACCTGACGCACGGTAAACGTCGATACGCAGATCAGCAGGGTTAATGTCGATAGCAATGTTTTCATCAATCTCTGGGTAGATGAACGCAGACGCAAAAGACGTATGACGACGGCCGCCTGAATCGAATGGCGATTTACGTACTAAACGGTGAACACCAGTTTCTGTACGTAGCCAACCGTAAGCGTAATCACCAGAGATACGAACCGTTGCAGATTTAAGACCCGCAACCTCACCTTCAGATACTTCGATTACTTCCGCCTTGAAGCCTTTCGCTTCTGCCCAGCGTAAGTACATGCGTAACATCATGTTGGTCCAGTCTTGCGCCTCAGTACCACCTGAACCTGCTTGCAAGTCAATGTAGCAATCAGAGCTATCGTGGTCACCAGAGAACATGCGGCGGAATTCTAGCTGCGCAAGCTTCTCTTCCAACTCTGCAAGTTCTGGTTCGATTTCATCAAACGTTTCTTGGTCTTGTTCTTCAACAGCCAGTTCAAGAAGACCATCAACATCTTCTACACCTTGCTCTAGTTGATCAATAGTTTCAACTACGGCTTCAAGTGATGCACGTTCTTTACCTAGTGCTTGTGCACGTTCAGGCTCGTTCCATACATCTGGCTGTTCAAGTTCTGCGTTGACTTCTTCTAGACGCTCTTTCTTCGCGTCATAGTCAAAGATACCCCCTCAGGACATTCGTGCGCTCAGACACGTCCTGAAGACGGTTTTTAATGGGATTGATTTCAAACATGTTTGCTCAACATTTTAGAATAGAATTTAACCGAGAAATTCTACTGAAAAATGTGACGGAGATACAGGAAAATTTCGGCTGAGAAATCAGATTACGATTAGAGAGAGCACGGTCATAAAATTTTACCCCCGCTTAAGGGCAACCGTACTCTATAGAGGGGCTGGAACCTTATTTTTACTAGTCACAACTTTTTAATAAAATGAGCAGTGAAGCGTTTACCTAAACAACATGCAAACGCTGGACAATAGGAAAAACACCTTAAAGAGCCCCATCGATCACGGCATCAAACATTACATTTACACGTGAAAAACTCATTTAACCTTAGTCATTAAAGTGAATGTATGCTTTAAAAATGCTAGCGCCTAGTCTACTTTACATTCAATTACGCAAAATTTTGCTAATAGTGTCGTTTTGTAAAACTAACGGAATCTTTACAAATCGAACCATCTTTAAGGTTAATACCTGCATAATTAACGGTATAAATTCCTGCTGGATACCACTCTGGAATTGTTAGAGTCCAACCTAACTCTTTTATAGGAATATCTGAAAGCTTAAACTCCTGTGGTGTATCAATTGTTAAAACTTCACCTGTTGGGAAGTTTAAGTATTTATACAGTTCATTAGACGTTACTAAGTTTAATGAACTAGCAGAAGTATCAAAATATAGTTTACCCCCATCCTTATTAATCTCATTCGATTGCGATGTGATCTTAACTTCACAGCGTTCTAAACTAACATCATTATCACCAACTAATAAGATTTCAAACTCTAGAATATCACCCCGACTGAATGGTCCCCCCAAATTAATATGAATACCATCATCGTCAAACCAAGAGTTTTTATAAATCCCAGCATCGTCTCGTAGTAGAGTTACACTTTCAACTTCACCTTGATAGCCTCGCAAAATGTAGCCATTAAAAGTTTTTTCTTCAATACCAAACTGATTATTATTGATGTATCTGATAGCAATTTTGTTGTTATCGATATTTATTTTTTCGTGATGCTGAACATTAAAGATATCTGAGTCCCCATCGACAACGGTAATAGTCTTAGGTTGACCAAAATTCTTTCCAGCATAATCTCGGTGGAACGTTACCGTTTGCCCCTCAAGGCCACCTATAGCATCGTAACTTAGAACACTTAATATAAGACTTAAAAAAGCTATGTTATTTTTCATATTCAACTCAAAACAATCAACAAAGTTTTACTATACACACAAAAAATAAGACTTTATTTTTTCATACAAATAAATGAGATCTTTTTTGTAAAATACGAAATTTAAATATAATTTATTAAAAATATGATTAGCTTGGTCGCCTTTAATATTAATTATACTGACTAACCATAAGGCAGAATTGTATCAGCAAAGTAATACCTTCATATCTCCGCAATCTAATTTCGAAAGAGCACGGTCATAAAATTTTACACCCGCTTAAGGGCAACCGTACTCTATATTTAAGAAAAGCTTAGGTATTACTTGGCTTCGATGTGATCAATCATCAGTTGCAATGATTGGTTACCACGAAATTCATTCACATCCAGCTTGTAAGCCAAACGTACAGTTTTGACCGATGCGTCAGGCCAACGGCGTAAATCGACGTTAAATGCAATTCCATCAATCATCACATTGGTCGGATGCCCTTTGTATAAAGGCTCCAACATCAGTTTAAGATGTTTTTCTCCCACCAATTTTTGGTGCAACACCTTAAACTCACCATCAAAGATTGGCTCAGGAAAAGCTTGTCCGAATGGCCCACCAGCGCGCAACTGCTCCGCAATGTGCATAGAAAACTCTTCCGGTTTTAACTCGCCATCAGTAAGAATCACGCCTTTTAGAGCCGCTTCGTCGAGCTCTTTTTTCACCACTTCATCGAATAAACGACTGAAACGCTCAAAATCTTGCTCTTTGATGGTTAAGCCTGCCGCCATCGCGTGACCGCCAAACTTGATGATCAAACCTGGATTTTGCGTATCGATGAAGTCCAACGCATCACGCATGTGTAATCCAGGAATCGAACGACAAGAACCCTTGATCGTCCCTTCACCACCGTCAGCAAAGGCAATGACTGGACGATGGAATTTCTCTTTGATACGCGAAGCGAGAATACCAATCACACCTTGGTGCCAATCGCGTTGGAACAGCGATAAGCCATATGGCAGCTCGCTGTTTTCGCCAAACTGCAAACGTTCACAAAACGCCATCGCTTCTTGCTTCATGCCTTCTTCAATCTCTTTACGAGTCTGATTGAGCCCATCAAGCTCACTGGCCATGCGACGTGCGGCGTGGATGTTGTTACACATCAGTAGCTCAACACCAAAAGACATGTCGTCTAAACGGCCAGCGGCATTAATGCGCGGCCCCAATGCAAAGCCGAAATCCGATGCCACCAAACGTCGCGCATCGCGTTTCGCCACTTCAATCAGTGCCTGAATACCTGGGCGCGCTTTCCCCGCACGAATGCGTTGCAAACCTTGATGCACCAGAATTCGGTTGTTCTCATCAAGCGGCACAACATCAGCGACAGTGCCCAGTGCGACAAGGTCGATCAGCTCCATCAGTTTCGGCTCTTGCATGCCTTGCTGAGCAAACCAGTTGTGTTTGCGCATGTGAACACACAACGCCATCATCAGATAGAACGCCACACCAACGCCAGCCAACGCTTTAGAAGGAAACGCACAACTGTCGAGGTTTGGGTTCACCATCGCATCCACTTCTGGCAGAACTTGTCCTGGCAAATGGTGGTCTGTCACCAATACGGTAATGCCATTCTCTTTGGCGTAGCGCACACCTTCAATCGACGATACGCCATTGTCGACCGTCATGATCATTTCTGCGCCAAGTTCCAATGCTTGATCGACCACCTCTGGGCTCAAACCGTAGCCATCTTCAAAGCGGTTCGGCACCAAGTAATCGACGTTATTGCTGCCAAGCATACGCAATGCCAATACAGAAAGAGCAGAACTCGTTGCGCCATCTGCGTCAAAGTCACCCACCACGATGATGCGTTTTTGCTCTTGAATCGCTTGGAACAACAACTCAACCGCCTGCTCAATGCCGCCAAGCTTTTGGTACGAATGCAATCCACGAGCAGAGGTTTCTAGCTGCGCGATGTCAGTAATACCGCGATTGATGTAAATGCGTTTTAAGATCGGAGGAATGGAATCTGGGAGAAGGGAAAGATCCGGTTCGGGACGTCGTTGAATTTCTATCATGCTTGAAAAGAGCCGACTATTGCGTCGGCTCTGCTCCTTAAAGGATTACAGTTGCTCTAAACGTTTCAGTAGTTCAGCTGGCGGTAAGTAACCACCAACCATCTCACCGTTTGGAAGGAAGATTGCAGGCGTACCTGAAATACCTAACTGACGACCAACGTTGTAGTGCGCTTGAATGGTCTCTTTACATTGCTCAAGATCTTTCGCTGGATTATCGAAAGTGCGGCTCACTTTCGCGTTATGCATCGCCGCTTTTGGATCTTCTGCACACCAAATCGTTGCCATTTGCTCAGCAACAGGCCCTGTCGCACCTTGGCGAGGGTAGGCCATGTAACGCACAGTAATACCTAGATCATTGTAGCCCTGCATTTGGTTATGCAGACGAACACAGTAGCCACAAGTGATGTCAGTAAATACCGTCACCACGTACTTTTCGTTGTCCGCTTTGTATTCGATCATGCTGTCTGCAAACTTGGCAATTTTCTCAGCATTCAAAGGCGCTTGGCGTTCTGCAAGTACGTCTTTGTAACCGCCGTTGTCATCAATCGCGTATAGTGTACCTGCAATAAAGTGATCGCCATTGTTTGACGCAAACAATATGCCGCCGTTGGTTTGAATTTCTAGCAGGCCCGCCACGTCTGAAGGTTGAATATCAATAATAGACAGACCTAGTTTCGAGAACTTTGCTTTTAGCGCCGCTTCATCAAAGTGTTGTTGCGCAGTTGGCGCAGCCTGTTGTGCAGGAGTTTCGGTTTTTGCCTGACTTTCTTCCGCACCACACGCGGTAATAAAGAATGGTAAAGTCAGCAGAGTTAGTCGGCGTAATACGCTCATTAAAGTCACCTTTAAATAAATTCTTTTCATCCAATCAAAGAGGATGAAGCAAGCCATCATTATGCTCTTGGGTGGTGTTGACTGTGGATCTGCTTCAATCGTTCAGTCGCCACGTGAGTATAAATTTGCGTGGTCGATAAGTCACTATGCCCTAGCAGCATCTGTACGACCCTGAGATCTGCGCCATAGTTCAATAAATGCGTTGCAAACGCGTGGCGTAAAACGTGCGGCGACAGCTGGTCGGTATCGATACCAGCAATGACAGCATAGTATTTGATACGATGCCAAAACGTCTGACGAGTCATTTGGCGTGCTCGTTTACTTGGGAATACCACATCGGAAGACGTATCTCCCAATAATGCAGGACGACCTTGCTGGATGAATGTTTCAATCCAATCGATCGCATTCTCCCCCATCGGCACCAAACGCTCCTTGCCACCTTTACCCGTCACACGCACGACGCCCTGACGTAAACTGATGTTTTCCATCGTCAGGCTGACGAGTTCTGTCACACGCAACCCTGTCGCGTACAACAACTCAAGCATGGCTTTATCGCGCAGTTCTACCGGATCATTCGGATCTGGCGCGTCCAAAAGTGCGTCCACTTGCTCTTCGCTGATGTCTTTCGGTAAGCGTTGTGGCAATTTCGGGCTGACCAACAAGGCACTTGGGTCATCGGCACGCACTTTTTCGCGGTGAAGATACTGAAACAAACGGCGAATGGCTGACAGCATACGAGCACGTGACGTCTGCTTGTAATCCAAATCCACCAGATACGTTTGGTATTCTTGAAGTCCAGACAAACTGATGAAATCGAGGCGGTAACGATGATGCTCCATCCAAGTGAGAAGCTTCATTAAGTCATTTCGGTACGAAGCCAGCGTATTCTCTGACAGACCGCGCTCCATCCACATTGTATCTAAGAACTGCTCAACAAGCGCAAAATCTTGTTGATTGACAGGCTGTTGTGCCGTCATTCACGCTTCCTTTTATTGTTCATCTATACCCAGTGAGAGTAAGACAGCGCCAGTGTGAATGCTATAAAAAATTGGCTCAGGTGGGGAATCTCACGATATTCGCTGCATTCCTAGGCAGTTTAAGGTTAAAATCCTCTGCAACAGCAACACAAAAAACGACGAATATAATGAAAATCGGACTCTTTTACGGCTCAACAACCTGCTACACCGAGATGGCAGCAGAGAAAATTCGCAACATTATTGGTGCAGACCTTGTCGATATTCACAATGTGAAAGAGACGCCGCTATCGCTGATGGCTGAATATGATTTATTGCTTCTAGGCATCTCGACTTGGGACTTTGGTGAGATCCAAGAAGATTGGAGCGCTATTTGGCAAGACATCGCGTCTACGCCGTTGAAAGGCAAAGTTGTGGCGCTATTTGGTCTTGGCGACCAAGAAGGCTACGGTGAATGGTACCTTGATGCCATGGGCCTACTGCACGATGAGTTAAAAGCAACCGGCGCCCAGTTTATCGGTTATTGGCCAAACGAAGGCTATGAGTTTGAAGCCTCTAAAGCGCTAACGGAAGATGGCAGCCAATTTGTTGGCTTAGCACTAGATGAAGACTCTCAATACGACTTGAGTGACGAGCGAATTGAAAAGTGGTGTGAACAAGTACTTGTGGAGTTCCACGATACGCTTTAAGCACCGACGCTTACGTTGATGCGAACCTGATACAAAAAAGCCCGATGAATCACTTCATCGGGCTTTTTCATTATTCAATTTCTAGCGTCTTTACGCCGCTTCTTCTCGTAGTTCTGGTTGAACAGATTTAGAGATGAAGAACATGCAGATGATAGCTGCCAGAGTAGGAAGAACCCAACCCATGCCCACTTCAAACAGCGGTAGTACGTTGAACGCAGATACATCCAAACCAGCAACTTTCGCTGCATCAACAAGTGCGAACAATAGTGATACTAGCAGTACCGCACGGTATGCAAAGCGAGGATTTGGCAGTTTGCTACGAACAAAGGTAAGAGCAACCAAAGCAATCGCCACTGGGTAAAGGGCAAACAGTACAGGTACAGAGAGCGAAATCAATTGCGCTAGACCAACGTTAGCAACTAGCGCACATACTGCACCGTTGATTAGAACCCACTGCTTGTATGACAGTGATGTCTTCGAGCTGAAGAAATCAGAACATGCTGAAATCAGACCGATAGCCGTTGTCAGACACGCTAACAATACAATCACAGAAAGAACGATTTGACCGTAAGGGCCAAACAATGCTTGAACGTACTGGCTTAGAATCAGACCACCGTTGTCTGCGCCCGCAGCAACTGTTGCACTGGTAGCGCCTAGGTAGAATAGCGAAATGTAAACAAATGCTAGACCAGCCGCAGCGATACAACCTGCAAAAATCAGGTACTTAGTCGTCGCAGAACGCTCCGTAATACCTTTGCCGCGCAGTGCATCCACCATCAACATACCAAACATCAACGATGCGAAAGTATCCATGGTGTTGTAGCCTTCAAGGAAGCCTTTGGTTAGTGGCTGAGTTAGGTACTCACCGCGTGCACCGATCATATCGCCTTGAGGATCTAGGAATACTGCAACAGCAAGAATGATCAAACCGACAAACAGCGCTGGAGTCAGCACTTTACCGATCAAGTCGATAAGACGGCCTTGGAACCAAGAGAACAGCATTGCAACCGCAAAAAAGATCACAGAGAACGCGGTAAGGTGCGCTTGAGAAGCTTCAACAAAGAATGGCTTCACGGCCATCTCGTAAGCTACTAGACCTGTACGAGGCGCTGCAAACGCAGGACCAATAATGATGAAGATAAGTGCTGCCATCAATACTGCTGCTTTTTTCGGAAGATCTTGAGTCAAGTGATCCCATGATCCACCTGCTACAGCAATAGCAACGATAGTAATAAGAGGTAGACCTACCGCTGTTAGCAAGAAACCGAACATCGCTGGCAATAGGTTTTCACCCGCGAGCTGACCCGCTAGAGGTGGAAAGATGATGTTGCCTGCACCTAAAAAGAACGCAAATAGCATAAAGCCTACTGCGACAATATCTGTTAGTTTTAACGTCTGCTTCACAGATAACCCTTTTCTTTATTTAATGAATGTTGTGTATGCATCGACCACTTTTTTGTATACCCAAAAGTTAATGAGTATCTGTGGTTCAATCTATAAAATTTTCGCCGCATAATGACGAAAGACTCATCATTTGGCAACCTTTAAGAAAAAAACACCATATTAATTTAGTTTTTAAACTTAAAAGCAGTGTATCTAACTAGATCAAAAGAACCGAACAGTTCTTTATCTCGATCAATTAACCATACAATTTAATAACCAACAAAACAACAATCTATACAAATAAGAAACAATAGAGAATTTCACTTAAATATTGAGCAGATAAAAAACAATCATGAAGAGCGGAAAATTTCAAACTAAAGGCTTCAAGTTTAAGCAGTTTTGTATCGAAGGAGGCGAAAGTGGCATGCCAGTGAGTACCGACGGCGTGATGCTAGGCGCGTGGATGGAAAGTCCGAGCCCAGCCCATATTTTGGATATCGGGACAGGAACAGGGTTACTCGCTTTGATGTGCGCTCAACGCTTTCCTGACGCAAAAATTACCGCCGTTGATATCGAAACCACAGCAGTTGAAGCCGCAAGCCACAATTTTTCGCACTCGCCGTGGCACGACCGACTCTCAGTTCAGCATACCGATGTTTTGAGTTTTTCGCCGCCGCAACGCTTTCAACGCATTGTTTGCAACCCACCCTATTTCAACACTGGTGAGCAAGCTAAACAAAGCCAGCGAGCAACCGCTAGGCATACCGACTCCCTACGCCATGATGCGTTGCTTAAGTGTTGTTATCAGTTGCTAGATACAGAAGGAAAAGCCAGCTTTGTGCTGCCAATCACCGAAGGGGAGCTATTTATTGAACTAGCATTAACCCAGGGTTGGTCTCTATCTCGACTGTGCCGCGTGCAACCATCGGAAAAGAAACCCGTGCACCGTTTGCTGTTTGAACTGGCAAAGCAACCTTGCGATACTCAAGAGTCACATTTGATCATTCACTCATCAGACGGTTACAGCAATGATTTTGTCCGCTTAACCCACGAGTTTTATCTTAAGATGTGAAATAACATGTGATCCTTATCACCAATCACTTTATAATGTGCGACCTTTTTATATTCTATGCTGCTTTGGCGAACCATTAACCAAGCTTTGCTTGTGGAGAACTCATTGTGATCAGAACCTTTGCTGAACTTGATCTAGACCAAAACCTACTTGAAGCCATTGAAGAGATGGGCTACGAACGCCCAACTAAAATTCAGGCAGAAGCGATTCCACAAGCGTTGGATGGTCGTGACATTCTAGCGTCAGCGCCAACGGGTACTGGTAAAACGGCAGCCTTCGTTCTGCCAGCATTGCAATACTTGCAAGATTTCCCTCGTCGTAAACCTGGGCCTGCGCGTATTTTGATCCTTACGCCAACTCGCGAACTAGCTATGCAGGTTGCCGACCAAGCTCGTGCTTTGGCAAAGAACACTAAGCTGAACATCTTCACGATCACAGGCGGCGTTCAATACCAAGAACACGCAGACATCCTAGCAACTACGCAAGACATTGTAGTTGCAACACCAGGCCGTCTACGTGAGTACATTGATGCAGAACGTTTTGATTGTCGTGCTATCGAATGGCTGGTTCTCGATGAAGCAGACCGCATGCTGGACATGGGCTTTGCTCCAACAGTTGACCGTCTGTCGAATGAATGTCGCTGGCGTAAGCAAACCCTTCTGTTCTCAGCAACACTAGAAGGTAAAGGCGTAGAAGGCTTCACGGCTGACCTATTGAACGAGCCAGCAGAGATCGACGCAAAATCGCCACTGCGTGAGCGTAAGAAGATTGCTCAATGGTATCACCGTGCTGATAGCGCAGAACACAAACTGGCTCTGCTGAAACATATCATCACAGAGCAAGCTGAGCGCACTATCGTGTTCTTAAAAACTCGTGAACGCTTGGCAGAGCTACGTGCACAACTTGAGAGCGCACAAATCCCGTGTTCGTGGATTCAAGGAGAAATGCCTCAAGATCGTCGTAATAATGCCATTGCACGTTTCCGTGACGGCACTGTGAACGTGCTACTAGCAACTGACGTTGCGGCGCGTGGTATCGACCTTCCTGATGTTTCTCACGTTATCAACTACGACATGCCGCGCACGGCTGACGTATACCTTCACCGTATCGGCCGTACAGCTCGTGCAGGTAAGAAAGGTAACGCAATCTCAATCGTAGAAGCGCACGACCAGCCAATGATGGATCGCGTAGCACGTTACGTGAAAGAAGACATCAAAGAGCGTTTCATTAAAGAGATGCGCCCTAAGCACAAGAAACCTGTGTTTAAGAAGAAAAAGAAAAAAGAAGACAAGAAGAAAACAGCGAAAAAGAAAACCGCTAAGAAGAAGTAATCTTGTTGAGGCTTAATAAGCCCAAATAGAAACAACAAAGGGTTGGCAGTGCCAACCCTTTTTCGTTTGTGTAGCTTTCAATTAATAACGCGTATTGCGCTTCAATCAGTTTTGCTCTTCACGTTTAAATACCAAGTCTGTTGGTGTCGACTCTTCCTCAACGAAGTAGTAGCCAGCGGTATCAAACTTCGTTAAGTCCGCCACGCTCTCAATGCGATTTTCGATGATGTAACGCGCCATCATGCCACGCGCTTTCTTCGCATAAAAACTGATCACCTTGTATTGACCATTCTTACAGTCTTTGAAAATTGGCGTAATCACTTGTGCATCCAAGTTCTTTGGCTTCACCGCTTTAAAATACTCATTCGACGCAAGATTGATCAAAACATTGTCGCCTTGCTCAGCAATCGCTTCATTGAGCTTATCGGTAATCACATTGCCCCAGAACTGGTACAGGTTGCTGCCTTTCTCGTTCGCCAGTTTCGTCCCCATCTCCAGACGGTATGGTTGCATTAAGTCGAGCGGTTTAAGCAGACCGTACAGACCAGATAGCATGCGTAAGTGTTTTTGCGCGTATTCGAAGTCCGCATCTGATAGTGTTTCAGCTTCCAAGCCCGTGTACACATCACCTTTAAACGCAAAAATGGCCTGACGCGAGTTTTCCGTTGTGAACGTTTCGCTCCACTCTTGGAATCGCCCGACGTTCAGATCGGCTATCTTGTCACTCACTTTCATTAAAGAGGCAACATCAGCAGGCGTCAGTTTGCGGCAAACGTCGATCAATTCTTTTGAATATTCAATTAACTCTGGTTGAGTAAATTTTTCTGTCGCTAACGGAGACTCGTAATCGAGGGTCTTCGCTGGAGAAACTACGATAAGCATGACTTTCACTTCCCTAATTTTGTTTTTTATTAGGGTACAAAAAAAGCCATGCATTGTCTGCATGGCTTTACGAATCGTCTTAATAGCTTTTAACGATAGGAGAACACTTAGTCTTTCTTAGTGTTGTCCCAAATACCGTCTTCTAGCTGAGACTTAAGCTCAGGGAAATCGTTCGCATCGAACGTTGGTACTTTACCTTCGCCTAGCTGGCGGTTGTAGTCTTTCGCCAGTTTGATCACGATGCCCGATAGCAACAGAATCGCTACCAAGTTAACAATCGCCATCAGACCCATCGAAACGTCAGCCAACGACCAAACCACAGGAAGAGACGCTAGCGCACCAAACATTACCATGCCCAGAACCACAACGCGGAAGATGCTTAGACCAGCTTTATGGTTGTGCTCCAAGAAGATCAGGTTCGTTTCTGCGTAAGAGTAGTTCGCGATGATTGAAGTAAACGCGAAGAAGAAGATTGCAACTGCAACAAAGATGCCGCCCCAATCACCCACTTGCGAGCTCAATGCACGCTGAGTTAGCTCAATACCAGTAACTTCCGTTGCTTGACCTACATACTCGCCCGACATCAGGATAATCGCTACTGTTGCAGAACAGATAACAATCGTATCCATGAACACGCCTAGCATCTGAACGTAACCTTGAGATGCTGGGTGCGGTGGGTAAGGCGTTGCCGACGCTGCCGCGTTAGGCGCAGAACCCATACCCGCTTCGTTCGAGAATAGACCACGTTTGATACCGTTGATCATTGCTTGTGCAATCGCATAACCAAGACCACCCGCTGCAGCTTCTTGCAGACCGAATGCGCTCTTGAAGATCAGCATCAATACATCTGGTAGTTTCTC
The DNA here is from genome assembly GCF_002002385.1 of Vibrio sp. SALL6. NCBI lineage: Bacteria > Pseudomonadati > Pseudomonadota > Gammaproteobacteria > Vibrionales > Vibrionaceae > Vibrio > Vibrio sp. SALL6. The sequence goes on along the minus strand of NZ_MQVK01000020.1, from coordinate 213,739 downwards.
TAGGTTTGAGAATACAACGAACAATGCTAGTACTAGGTATAGCAGTGCCATGATAGGAACGATCAGCTCAGCTACTTTCGCGATACGCTTGATACCACCGAAGATAACTACAGCTGAAAGTGCAACAACAGCAATACCAACGTATAGGTCATTCCAACCAAATGCGTTGCTCATTGCGTTTGCAATTGAGTTCGCTTGTACGGCGTTGAATACCAAACCAAAAGCGATGATTAGGAAAACAGAGAACAACACGCCCATCCAACGCATGCCCAAGCCTTTTTCCATGTAGTAAGCAGGACCACCACGGTAGTTGCCATCATCATCTTTGGTTTTGTATAGCTGCGCTAGAGTACTCTCTGCAAACGACGTTGCCATACCAAGCATTGCGATCAGCCACATCCAGAAGATCGCGCCAGGGCCACCCGCAGTCAATGCAACTGCAACACCCGCCATGTTACCAGTACCTACACGTGCAGCAAGACTAGTACAAAGCGCTTGGAAAGAAGAAATACCAGCTTTGTCTGCTTTACGGCTGTTCTTAAGAACAGAGAACATGTGGCCGAAGTGGCGGAATTGGATGAATCCCAATCGAACGGTGAAGTAGATTCCTACACCTACAAGAAGATAAACCAGAATCGAACCCCAAAGGAGGTCGTTCATCAAATTGATTAAGTCTGTCATGTGTACCTCAAAGTGAGTTGCGCCAGTCTGTGCGTCCGAGCCATCCACCAGATTGCCTGCTAAGTGTCAAAGTGTGCTTAGCTTTTTGAGTAATGTTTATGCGCAATCTAGAATCGTAAACGTCGCTTCATGCATCCATTTTACGTACCAGCGTATTTTTTGACGGGCGGATAATGCAACCTAGGAACGCAAAAATCAATATGCAACCATTACAATAACATTGTTATTTTTCACTATAAAGTCACCAAAAAATAACATAAAAAGAGGACTTAACACCCCAAACGCGCAACATTTCAATTACCAACATCCAACATAAATAATTACACCGACATTAATAGAACAGCACTCCATAAAAAACGAACCAAGCTAGTATTCACAAGGTGTTACATAAATTTATCTTTGCCGCCAGAGAGGTAATCGAACACTATTTCATCAAACACATTTTATGCAACTTCAACCTTTGCTTAGTACTCTAATTGAACGCATCAAATTAACATTGAAAATCTCTTCATTTAATCGTTTTCCCTTTCTCGTTTGTACATTTTTTATTCAATAGTTCACGAAGCAAAATGTGATTTTGAGAGAACTTTTGCACGAAACTGTCATGTTACCGACACAAATGCGAAATATATCATGGTTATTCTCACACCTATTGTGGTACTTAAAAAACTCCACAAGGACTGGTTACAACAGTTTAGATAAAGAAGGGTAAAGGTGGCTTATGGAAGGCTTTCAACTAGATGAGATTTTCAATCTGGATACTACCTCAACAACAAGATCTCGCGCTAAACCAGTAAAAAGAAAGTGGCGTGAAATAGAAGAGATGAACGACAGACGTAACTTACTTAAAGAACTACGTGAACTTGATGTTTGCAACGACTACAGCTTAGACGACATCAAACTCTAATTTGAACAAAAGGCACCCTAACGGTGCCTTTTGTTTTTGTATAGAGCAGGGTTACATATTCTGATTCTCTACGTCTAAATGTTTACGTGGACGGAATTCTTACTCAATGAGAATTAGCCGTTCTTTTTATCGAGAATTGGTTATGTTGAATTTCCATTCAATTCTCAAATAATAAGAATTACCACAAATAAACCCGAGCAAGATTTATAGATACTCGGGCTTTGAGTGAGTTAAACAAACTCCATATCGCTTTGACGAACGCGCTCGGCAAGCTGTTTATAGCGATCCGCAATCGTGTCACCAAATACAGGGTCGTCTTCGCTCTCTGTCCATAGACTTTCGACGTGTTGCCAGTCTTCAGTAGTAAAAAGCTCTTCAATTAATGGCAGGATTTTTCTCTCTTCGAGCTCAAGGTGACGCTTTTGCGACTCAATGAAATCTTCTAGCTGAGCAATAAAGATGTCTTGAGGAACAACCGCATCTTGCAAAATCATCTCAATGAGCATCGAAAACTCTTTGGTCTTCTCGGCGAGCTCTTGGTGCTCTTTCTCCAAGTTTTCCATGGTTTGTTGCTTACCGTAATGCTTGAGGAAATGATGGTAGAGAATATCTTCTTTCGGATGATGAATTTTTTCCGAATGGTTTGAGAGGTAATCAACAATCTCGCTTACTAGCGAGTAATTAATGGCGTTTTCTTCTTTTATTTCGTTGAGTTTATGGCGCAATATGGCCAGCAGGCGAACCATGTAGCCGTGTTCGCGTCGAATTCTTTCGATCATCATAGCGTCTCTCCTTAACACCTACTTTCAATAAGTGTACATGAGAAATTCGCCACCAGCTTCGAGCATGCTCAAAAAAACAGCGATCATAGCACCATGATCGCTGTCTCTTCTTTTATACCGTTAACGGTAAATGCCAGTTGATTGGCTCTTTTCCTTGCGAAGCAAGTAATTGGTTTGCTTGGGAGAAATGCTTACAGCCCAAGAACCCTCGATGAGCAGACAATGGCGATGGATGCGGCGCGGCTAATACATGGTGCTTCGAGCGGTCGATGAAACGTCCTTTCTTCTGAGCGTGAGACCCCCATAAAAGGAACACGACCCCATGCTGATGCTGGTTTATCGCTTCAATCACTCGGTCTGTGAATGTTTCCCACCCTGTTTTAGAGTGTGAGTGCGCTTTGCCTTGCTCAACCGTTAAAACCGTATTGAGCAACAATACGCCTTGCTCTGCCCAGCTTTGCAAGAATCCGTGCTGAGGGATCTGGAATCCTTCGATATCTTGAGCCAATTCTTTATACATGTTCACGAGCGACGGTGGCGTTTTGATTCCAGGAAGCACAGAGAAGCACAAACCATGCGCCTGATTTGGACCGTGGTATGGGTCTTGTCCTAAGATCACCACTTTCACATCGTTAAACTCCGTGAAACGAAATGCGTTAAAAACATCTTTTGCTGGCGGGTAAATCGCTTTGCCTGCTGCTCGTTCTGCTTCAACAAAATTCAACGTGTCTACAAAGTAGCTCTGCTTTTTCTCTTCGCCGATCACATCGTGCCAAGTGGGTGACTGATTCATGGAAAGTTCCTGTCCTGAGTTTTGCTTCTATTCTAACGAGCGAAACCCAAACAAACAAAAACTTACCACGAACTTGAGAACAGCAATAAAAGACTAATGCTTCTGCGGCGTTCTAAAATGACCTTGCCCAGTAATATGGCGATTAGGCATCGGCAGACGCAGTACGCGGCGACTGTAAGCATAGGGAGCAAAAGAGAGTGGTCGAGACATAGTGGCATCCTTCTTTCTTAATTCAAATTGACTTAAGCGACTAAGAAAGAAAGGTGCCAACTTTGCGATTACATTATTGGTTGTTAATAGCGGCTAAATGAAACTGGCGCAGTGTGTTGATCTCTTGCTGCCAGATGTCCGGATCAATTGTTTCTAAAATCAGAGGGATACCATCAAAACGAGAGTCTTTCGCAATGTACTCGAAACAATCCCACCCGATCTCTCCTTTACCTAAAGAATGGTGACGATCCACTTTGCTAGCAAACTCTACTTTTGAATCATTTAGATGCATTGCTCGCAAATAGTGCATACCCACAATACGGTCAAATTCAGCAAAAGTGCGTTCGCAATCTTCTTTTGTACGCAAGTCATAACCAGCCGTAAAGGTGTGGCAGGTATCAATACAAACACCAACACGATCTTTATCTTCCACTTGCTCGATGATTTCAGCTAAGTGCTCAAACTTCCAGCCAAGATTTGTGCCCTGTCCAGCAGTATTCTCAATCACCGCTACCACATCCGGTACAGTTTTGTGTGCTAAGTTGATCGACTCAGCAATCGTTGCCAAGCATTCCTGTTCAGAGACTTTCTTTAGGTGACTACCCGGGTGGAAGTTAAGCAAAGTCAGTCCCAACTGATTACAACGCTCCATTTCATCGATGAACGCAGCGCGTGACTTATCCAACTTGTCCGCTTCTGGAGCACCTAAGTTAATCAGGTATGAGTCGTGCGGGAGAATATGTTCTGCGCCGAAACCCAGCATTTTACAGTTCGCTTTAAATGCACTGATGGTTTTTGCTTCTAAAGGCTTCGCCACCCACTGGCGTTGGTTTTTTGTAAATAGTGCGAACGCATTCGCACCAATTTCGCGAGCTCTCAACGGCGCTTGATCGACCCCACCAGCAGCAGAGACATGTGCACCAATGAGTTTATTACCAAACTTGTTTTTCATGTTTGTCATTTAATCACTTTAGACTTTCAGTATCGCTACCCAAATACAGATAGTTGCGTTAATCAGTTTAAATTTTAAGCTCAATTTGTAGTAAATTTACAACAAATTGAGTTATTAAATATTTTTTATATTATCAAATAAATTGTAATTAGTATGTTTTCAAAGGTTTTATTGATTTAACTCAAAAAAATTACCTTAATAAAAATAATGTTTTTGGTTGTTTTTTGACTTAAATCAATATTAAAATAGTGGATATTAGCTATATAATACTCAGCTCAACAAAAATTCGAAAATTAACACCAATAATCACCACGTAAGTGGTCTAGGAGATAGTGATGATCCAAGGTATCCAAATTACTAAAGCAGCAAACGACGAACTACTAAACTCAATCTGGCTACTAGATAGCGAGAAGAATGAAGCACGTTGTGTTGCTGCAGCAACTGGTTACGAAGCAGACCAAGTTATCGCAATCAGCGACCTAGGTGAATACGAAAGCCGCGAAGTAGCTATCGAAACTGCACCTCGCATCGAAGGTGGTCAACACCTAAACGTGAACGTTCTTAAACGTGAAACGCTAGAAGATGCAGTTGCTCACCCAGAAAAATACCCACAGCTAACAATCCGTGTTTCTGGTTACGCAGTACGCTTCAACTCGCTAACGCCAGAACAACAACGTGATGTTATCGCTCGTACATTTACTGAGACTCTATAATAGAGTACGCTCAGGTAAGGTTTAAAAACGGCGCTCAATGAGCGCCGTTTTTTTATGTTCGATTTCTACCCGAGACCAGCCCTATAAAAACAAAAAGGCGGAGACAATGCCCCACCTTTTATCGCATATTCAGTTTTGGTTACTGAACGCGGCGTAAGACTGTTTTTAGTGCATCAAAATCCGCGTCAAGATCTTCAGACAACAACTCCATCGCAGCATGTTTAGCTAGTGGTGCAGGCAATTCGATATCCGTTTGAAGAATATCATCTACAACCTCTTTGAACTTCGCTGGGTGCGCAGTACACAAGAACAGACCCGTTTCACCTTCTTGCAGTTGCTCTTCCAATACGCGGTAAGCAATCGCACCGTGTGGCTCACATAGGTAGCCTAATGCGTACAAGTTTTTTACTGATTGTGCGCTTTGCTCATCAGAAACTGCGCCTTTACCTAGTGTCTCTAGGCCCCACTCTTTCACACGGCATAGCTCTTCGATACGCGGCCAGTTGTTCGGTTGGCTTACGTCCATCGCATTTGAAGTGGTTGCAACCGTTGGTTTTGGCTCCCATTTACCCGTTTCGAGGTAACGAGGCACCGTGTCATTCGCATTGGTAGCAGCAATAAAACGTTTGATAGGTAAACCTAGCGCTTTTGCTAATAGACCTGCTGTTAGGTTACCAAAGTTACCGCTTGGTACAGAAACCACGAGGTTTTCACGCTCTTGCTTGCTCATTTGCGCCGCAGCTTCAAAGTAGTAACAGATTTGTGCCATCAAACGGCTGATGTTGATTGAGTTTGCAGAGTTCAGACCGATCTCTTCACGCAGCTCCGCATCATCAAACGCTTGTTTCACCAATGCTTGACATGCATCGAAATCACCATTGATTGCTACAGTGTGGATGTTTTTACCTAGTGTACAAAACAGCTTCTCTTGCAGCGGGCTGATCTTGCCTTTCGGGTAAAGAATCACAACATTAATGTCTTCCATTCCGTAGAAAGCGTGCGCAACAGCCGCGCCAGTATCGCCTGACGTTGCGGTCAAAATGGTGATCTTGCCGCCATTAGAAACTGCCGCAAGGGATTGCGCCATGAAGCGACCACCGAAATCTTTAAATGCTAGCGTCGGGCCATGGAAAAGTTCTAGCGCGTAAACGCCTTCTTTTACTTGGTTGATTGGTGCTGGGAATTGGAATGCAGCATCAACCATTGCGTTAACTTGCTCTTCCGCCAGTTCATCACCAATCAGTGCTGATAGGATCTTAGTGCTACGAGAAACAAAATCTTCTGCTAGCAACGCATCAACGTCTTCAAATTTTGGTAATTCCGATGGAAAAAATAGGCCTTGATTACGACCTAATCCTTGGCGAACGGCTTGGCCAAAGGAAACTTGTTCATCATTTTCTTTTATATTGTAAAGCTTCATAGCTCACTTCCTGTTACTTTCGAACCCTGCTTATCTAAACGACAAACGTGGACGAATCCTTCTTCGTTTTGTACGTAATTTTGTTCTAGCCAGCGAGCAACTCGCTCAGCGACATCTTTCTGTTTGCAAATACTGAACAGTGTCGGACCACTGCCAGAAATACCAGTTGCTAACGCGCCTGCTGATGCTGCGTACTGACGCGCATTCGCAAAGCCCGGAAGCAGTTTCTCACGATACGGTTCTGCGATCACGTCTTTGATCATTTTTGCAGCAAGCTCTGGTTGACCAGAGTGACAGGCATGAATAAAGCCCGCAAGGTGACGGCCATGAGCAATGATATCTTGTCGACGATATTGAGATGGTAGAATTTCACGCGCTTCAGCCGTCGACACTTTAATGCCCGGATACGCCATCACCCAATACCACTCGTCAAAGCAAGGGACTTCTTGGCTGATGATGCCTAGCTCTTCAAGCATCAACTGGACACCACCAAGGTAACATGGAGCAACATTGTCGTAGTGAATACCACCCGAAATTTTACCTTCCATTTCACCCATTAAAGCCAGCAATTCCGTTTCATTCAAAGGCTGGTCGTGGAATCGGTTTAGCGCGTCCAACGCTGCCACAATAGAACAAGCACTTGAGCCCAAACCAGAACCAATAGGCATGTTTTTCTCTAGCGTCATTTCAAGTGGTTTTAGCTCAATGCCTTTTTTGTCCAGTTCACGAGCAAACACCACCCAACAATCGTAAACGATGTTCTCTTTTGGATCGGTTGGTAACTTCGAAACAAAGTGCCCAGCAGTGTTTAGACTGAACGGCTCAGTCCCTGCTTTTACTTGAACTCGGTCACCTAACAAAGTGCCGTCAACTGGGGACACTGCAGCCCCCAGCACGTCAAAACCTACGCTAACATTACCAATTGAAGCTGGGGCATAAACCACCACGCCCATATCACTTGAACTCATTCTTGTTATACCCCTAGTTTCCAACCTAAAGTACGCATTACATCCGAGAATACGCCTGCTGCCGTCACTTCTGTACCGGCACCGTAACCACGCAGCACTAAAGGAATTGGCTGGTAGTAGCGACTATAAAACGCCAACGCGTTTTCACCGTCTTTAATTTTGAACATTGGATCATTTTCATCGACAGCGGCCATGCTCACAGTGCACTTGCCATCATTAATTTCACCAACATAACGTAGCACTTTGCCTTCTTCTGCCGCTTTCGCTGATAACTCTTTGAAGTACGCGTCCGCTTCTGGCAAACGAGCCATAAATTCATCAACACTGCCTGAATCATCAAAGCCTGGTGGTAGCGCTTGGTCAACGACCACATCTTCAAGCTCTAATGACATACCTGCTTCGCGAGCTAGGATGAGCAGCTTACGCGCAACGTCCATACCAGATAGGTCATCACGAGGATCTGGCTCAGTGAAGCCATTTTCTTTCGCAATATTCGTCGCTTCGCTCAGGCTCATACCCTCGTCAAGTTTACCGAAGATGTAAGACAGTGAACCTGACAAAATGCCACTAAATCGTTCAAGCTCATCGCCTGCTGCAATCAGGTTTTGTAAGTTTTCGATAACCGGTAGGCCTGCCCCTACGGTTGTTTCGTACATCAACTTGCGACGCGAGCTACGAGCGACATCTCGAAGCTGATGGTAGTACGCCATGCTTGCTGTGTTTGCTTTTTTGTTTGGCGTGACCACGTGGAAACCTGCTGCTAGAAAGTCTGCATATTGATTTGCAATGTCTTCACTAGACGTACAATCCACAAGTACAGGGTTGATGATGTGATTGCGCTGAACTAACGCGATTAAACGAGCTAGACTGAATTCTTCTGTTGCCGCAGACATGCGGTCGCGCCAGTGTTCTAGTGGTAAGCCTTCACTATCGAGTAGCAAGCCTTTGCTATTTGCTAAACCACACACTCGAATCACGATACCTTTTTCTGCCAGTTTGGATTGCTGACGTTGGATCTGATCCACCAGCTCACCGCCAACACCACCAACACCAACAACAAACACATCGAGGAAGTATTTGGAGTTAAATAGGTTTTCGTGACACGCTTTGATCGCCTCAGAAATTTTGTCTTCCGGAATCACCGCAGAGATAGCACGCTCTGAAGAACCCTGCGCAATCGCGACGATATTGACGTTCACTTCCGCAAGAGAAGAGAAGAAACGTGAAGCAACACCACGAGATGTACGCATGCCGTCACCAACCAAGGTAACGATAGAAACATCATCGATAAAATCAACCGGTTCCAATAGACCGTCTTTTAGTTCAAGCTCAAACGCATCCGCCAGAACTTGTTGAGCTTTCAGCTTATCATCGGCCTCGATACAGAAGCTGATGCTGTACTCAGACGATGATTGAGTAATCAAAACAATAGATACGCCAGCAGAAGACATCGCACCAAATACTCGGCTCGCCATGCCTACCATCCCCTTCATACCTGGGCCTGATACGTTAACCATGGTTAGGTCGTTAAGCGTTGTAATACCTTTGATCGCAAGATTATCTTCACCAGTATCTTGGCCGATAAGCGTACCCGCGCCTTGAGGGTTAAAGCTGTTTTTGATCAGACATGGAATGTGGAATTGCGCGATAGGAGCAATGGTCTTCGGATGCAGAACGGATGCACCGAAGTAAGAAAGCTCCATTGCTTCTTGATAGCTGAGTGACTTAAGCAGTCGTGCATCTTCAACCAATCGAGGATCGCAGTTGTAAACACCATCCACGTCCGTCCAGATTTCACAACAATCAGCACGTAAACAAGCCGCTAATACTGCCGCTGAATAGTCAGAACCGTTACGACCCAGCGTCACCAATTCGCCTTTTTCATTACCCGCAGTAAAGCCCGGCATGATGTTCACATGATCTTTAGGAAGAGGATTTTGACGGAAGTTCTGTGTCGATACATCAACATCCACCATGGCTTCTAGGTGATCGCCTTTCGCATACAGATATTCAACAGGATCAATGAGGTTCGCTTGTTGCCCTTTAGCTTCCAGTACCGCCTTCATCAATTGAATCGAAACTCGCTCACCTTTACTAATGATGCGAGCATTGACGTTGTTTGGACACATACCAAGTAAGTTAATGCCGTGCACAAACTGACGCAGTTGAGAAAGAGAGGTTTTAACTTGGTTATCGAACGCCGCACCTTCTAGGTTAGGCAATACCGCTTGGATATCAGCAAAAAGCGTTTTAAACGACTCTTCCAACTCATTGATTTGCAGCTCAGCTTCACCATTGCGAAGTGCACCTTCAATGACTGCTACTAACTTATTCGTCGTTTTACCCGGCGCTGAAAGTACAACGGCCACTTCTTCTTGTTGAGCGTTATTGGCAATGATATCTGCCGCTCTTAAAAAGCGATCTGCATCCGCTAGTGATGAACCGCCAAACTTCAATACTCGCATCCCTTCCTCCGATGTATTTTCTTAATTTTTGTCTAAATTCTGTCTAAAAACGCATAAAAAAAGGCCTGTATCTTGTTGGATACAGGCCTTTTTTGTGAATTTCTTTCGCTCAGCAGCCTGCCCCAACATTTGTCGTGTCGGTAATAATAATGGTCGTGGTCATTACTACTAGGCTGTTAGATGGCATAAATAAATATTCAACGTTAATCGTGTTTGCTTATATCTACGTTTACCGAGTTTCCTATTCAGAGTCAACAAAAAATTGTTTATTTTCCAGTCTTCCAGAGGTTTATTCTGCGTAATGTCATTGATATATAAGTGTAATTACTTACGCTTGATTTTAAGAAAAACATCCTTGTTTTCTAACTTCAGGAGTTAATGCCATTAAACGAAGGGTGATTAGGAGCCATAGGTAAGCGGATCTTTCTCATAAAGCGCAAGATCAAACATTTAGACGGTGTTGTTTCTAGTTAACAACAACTTAACTGTGATCAATGTTCCTAGGATCGAATTATTTAGAAAATAGATGTGTTGGCTTTCATATTCTATGCTTTAATAGTGAGAAGCTTTTAGCAGATACTAATAAAAAAGTTAGACACAAGGAGTGGTGGACATGAAAAAATGGCTTTTTCTGTTACTGTTTTCAGTGTCTGGCGTTTCTTTTGCTAACGATCTCCCTCCCCTTCCAGGGAAAACAAGCGCGTCTCCTCACAAACTGTTCATCTCAAGCGAAAGTTACCAAACCGACAGCTTTGATGTATGGAATATTGATGGTGGCTACGCCTATGAACTTTTTGATTCTGTTGACCTTTATGTAGGTGCGCGAGTCAATAACTCTCCGACTCAAAACCAAAGCGGCTTTCTCAGCGGGATCAGCTACCACTTCAATGATCGTGTCACCGTAAAAAGTACCGTAAGATCTTACAAATCTGAGAATAGCAACGGCATTCAAACCGAAGACAGTAGCCTCGCTGCTGAACTTTCTAGCCGCGTGAAAATTACCGATAAGTTAGACATTCACGCGACGTTGGATTACCAAGATTGGCAACAAGGCTTTGAGGTAGGTTTAGGTTTCCGATTCTAAAAATCGAGTGCTTCTTTTGAAATCAACACCCCATTCCAATCGGCATAAACATGATGTTTTGGTTGAACAATTTGGTTCAGCATCGTTAACGTCACGTTGACTTCACCCACACCACGCTTTTCCGTTTTAAACGGACATGTACCCAGCGCTTGCACTCCTATGTCCATTTGCGACATTTGTGCCACATCACGCACCGCTCCGTACACGATGATACCTTCCCAACCATTTTCGATACCGAGTATCGCCAGCTGATCACCAAGCAGCGCTTTTTGGCAGGAACCGTGTCCATCAACAATCAAGACTTTGCCAGTGCCATCCTGTTCTAGAACTTCACGTACTTTAGAATTATCGTGATAGCAACGCACTGTGACAATTTCGCCATGAAAGGCGGTACGTTGACCAAAGTTCTGTAGTGGTAAATTTAGCAACGTCACTTGGTCTTCAAATTGGTCACAAATATCTGGTGTTATGTCTCTCATATTTCCTCCGTGAATTTGCTCGCTCGGGCATAACCCCAACGAGAGATATCCTGTTATACGAGCCTGTCGTTAATTTTTCCTAGCCAATGTTTTTTGCTAGGTACCGCGCACGCAACTAAGTAAAGATCACCATCTATCACATAGTAAATGGCATTTTGTTGAAACGCTTTTGCCAATCGCACAGCCTCTTCTAATGATATATCCGCCGCAAAACTCTCTTCACACCATTCAAAGCTGCGATCACCTACGTTAACGAGCACGTAATTCGCGTGTTTAAGTTGTTTTTCTAACTCTTGATTACTTATGCAGTTCTCTTTCTTTGACCGCAAATTACTGTAGGGGTTCCAAGCAGTTATCACCGCATAACTTGACGTATGCCATTCAGCCTCAAAATGAAAAAAAGATTCTGAATAAGCATTCCATAACGATACATCTATGTTCGTATTACTTTTTTCTATCATAACTCTTAAACGATTAATAACAGTTACATTTCATCAATTGATGTAAATCAACAAACTGAATGGAATTAACATTTGAGCATTGTTAGCATGCTGTTAACAATATAAAATCCGCTCCATATCTTAGGGTGTTTACGTTTCATGCCCTGCAAAGCAAGGAACTGAAAGGTAAACAAGCCCTATAGAATAAACGTCGCCATTGGATACTGGTGAGTTGGCAAAATTCCAAGGAAGGCGGATAGCTGAAAGAAGTGTTTTTTTGATCAACTTGATTTATTATCAAAATCACATTACCTGTATGTTATATTTTTGCCTAGAATTTATTCTATTAGCACAATTTTGTCACAAATTTAGGTACCGCCAATGCAAACCCCGCAGATTCTTATCGTAGAAGATGAGCAAGTAACTCGTAACACTCTTAAGAGTATTTTTGAAGCAGAGGGATACGCTGTTTTTGAAGCCAGTGACGGTGAAGAGATGCACCAAGTGTTGTCTGACAACTCTATCAACTTGGTCATTATGGACATTAATCTTCCAGGCAAGAATGGTCTACTGCTAGCACGTGAACTACGTGAGCAAGCGAACATCGCTCTGATGTTCCTAACAGGCCGCGACAATGAAGTAGACAAGATCCTAGGTCTTGAAATTGGTGCTGATGACTACATCACAAAACCATTCAACCCACGTGAATTGACTATTCGTGCGCGCAACCTGCTAAGCCGCTCAATGAGCACTAACGCAGTTCAAGAAGAAAAGCGCTCAGTAGAAAAATACGAATTCAACGGTTGGGTGCTAGATATTAACAGCCGCTCACTAGTGAGCCCTGCTGGTGATAGCTACAAGCTGCCTCGTTCTGAATTCCGTGCACTTCTGCACTTCTGTGAGAACCCAGGTAAGATCCAAACACGTGCTGATCTTCTTAAAAAGATGACTGGTCGTGAGCTTAAACCACACGACCGTACTGTCGACGTAACGATTCGCCGAATTCGTAAACACTTCGAATCAGTATCTGGTACGCCAGAAATCATCGCGACTATCCACGGTGAAGGCTACCGCTTCTGTGGTGACTTAGAAGACTAATTCAGTCTGCTAGAAATACGAAGGGCTTGCTCATTGGAGCAAGCCCTTTTTCTATGCGGCAAAGAAACTAATAAACCTTGTTTATCTTCACGTGCTTTTCAACAAGCCAACGTTGTTTACCCGCATCATCAAGCAGCAACGCCAAGTCGACGGATTTATCTGTATCGGCTTCAACTTGCCAAGTAAACGTCACTTCCCACTGATTTTCGCTGTGAGTGCGAGTTTCCAAGTCCCCACCATCAATCATCCACTCGGTAGTACCCTGCTTTATAATCAGAGCCTCAGCAGTCAAATTCGCAGGCAGCTGTTTGTCGCCTTCCAGATACAAAGCACCTTGAATACTCAACTCTTGAACGTCTTGCACAGGTTCTTCCTCAATCGCAGGCATTAAGTTCACCCAAAGATTGCTCTTTAGTTCAACATTCACCTGATTCATCGTAATTTGGCTGCCTTGTTGCCAGTTCACTTGAGGAACAGAACTACAACCTACGAGCGATGCAATAAGTAAGGCTACGGGTGCAAGTTTCTTCATGTTATTTCCTTTGATCTAACCAACTTTTGAGTACCTGAATATCGTTTTGGTATTCATTCTTTATCTCTTCGACCCAGTCAGAAATATTTTCCCACCATGCCGGCATATCCGGGGATTGCGCTTTTTGAGCAACGCTTTGGATACGTTTAAGACCAATAGATCCTGCCGCACCTTTGATTTTATGCGCTTCAGAAACAATGCCATCCTGATCTTTTGCGGTCATGTTTGAGTCTAATACCTCAATGTAATCTGGCATCATGTCTTCAAACATCTTGATGCTGTCGTACACGGGTTTAACGCCGACAATATCCACATAAGACTCTAGCATATCCAGATCCAGTAGATGTGTCTCAATCACAGGAGAAGGCGCCGCTTCTTCCTTGACTTCAGGCTTAACAATCACCACGGGTTTATCGACTCGATCAGCAAAGAACTTATCTATCACTGACTGAATAGCATGCACAGCTAATGGTTTACTGATTGCGTCATCCATTCCATTTTCTAAGTACTCTCGACGATCTTTCATCACGTTCGCCGTTAACGCCACCAACGGAGGTAAGTGGTCATAATGCTCACGGTAGTACTTCGCCACATCAAACCCTGTCATGTCTGGCAGTTGAATGTCCAACAGCGCAAGGTCGTATTGATCCGGCACAAAGTTGACTAACGCTTCTTCCCCAGTCATCGCGACCGTCACGGAATGCCCCAAACTTTCTAGCAGCGACTTAGCCACCGTCACGTTAAGTTCAATGTCTTCAACCATAAAGATGTTGAGATGCACATTGTCGCGCTTTGCATCGATTACCGGCTCTTCGAGTTCAACAATAGGAACGTGAATCGACACAGTAAAAGTACTACCAAAGCCTTCTTCACTTGTGACCGTAATGTCCCCATCCATCATATTGATCAGCTGTTTCGAAACCGCTAACCCAATACCTGTACCTACTGCATGCAAGTTGTCTTTGCCCGACTTAACTTGATAATACATAGCAAAAATCTTATCCAGTTCAGCTTCAGGAATACCGATGCCAGTGTCTTCGACTTCCATAATGATAGTCGCGAAGTCTTCTTCGACATCAGCGCTGACTGTCATCACAACGCCACCTTCTTTGGTGAACTTCATCGCGTTGCTGACTAGGTTCCAAATCACCTGACGTAAACGGGTCGCATCCACCTCGATCGCTTTTGGTAGGTCACTCAAACGTTCTAAGTCGAAACGCAGTCCTTTTTGTTCCGCCATGAGCGCCGAAATACTCTCTATCTCGGCGACAAAGTCTTCAAAGTTCAATGGCGCAGGTAACAGCTCAAGCTTGCGACGGTCGAATTTGTCCATATCGATGATGTCATTGAAGATATTCCCCAACGTAATCGCACTCACGTTGATCGTCTGCATGTGCTTACGCTGCTCTTCCGTCAGCGGGCTATCAAGCAACATTCGACTCAAGCCAACAATGCCGTTTAACGGTGTGCGAAGTTCATGGCTAATTGTGGAGATAAACGTCGTTTTATCTCGGCTGGCTTTTTCTAGAGATTCTTCGTGACGCTTACGCTCAGTAATGTCTCGCCCAAAACCAACCAACCCCAAGTGGCGACCGTCTTTGCTATAGAATGGTACTTTGCGCAATTCAAAATAGTGTTTTCGCCCATCAGGGTATTCCAACCATTGCTCGTAAGTGATCGCTTGGTTGTCGCTAAAGACTTTTTGGTCGGTATCTACGATTGGCTGCGCAATTTCTTTACTGTAGACATCCCACGGGCTCAAGCCGACAAGTTGATGCTCTTTCTTGCCCGTTAACTCTTCCATCGCTCGGTTACAACCGGAGAAGACGCCATCAGCATTACGGTAATAAATCAAATCAGGTGACGCATCGATGAATGAACGTAACAAAGCGGTACGCTCTGCTAACTCTAATTGCGTTCGCTCACGCTGGAAAACCTCATTTTCTAAATCCTGCATCGCCTCTTCACGCGCTTCTTCCGCTTTAATCCGCTCTTCAATCTCTAGATTGAGCTTTTCGATGTTCTGCTGTAGTTGGAAGTTCAGTTCTTGGTCGCGTGAACGCATGTCTTTCAATTTAGAAACCAGCTTCGTCAATCGTTGACGAGACTCTTCTAACTGATCTACCACCACAGATAGGAAGTAAACGGCCCAGGGCGTGATTAACAAACCAAAGAAAACGGAACGTACGATGTCGATATCATCGACACGCCCTTTGAGAGCCAAAGTGATACCAACTTGTACGACGACAGCAAGTGCCACCAGCGCTAGGGCTAACAAAATTGAAAAACGGACAATCCCTAGTTTCACCAGTAAGTCTACATAGTACTGGGCGAGATTTTTCATGGGCTTCATTCACTACTCCATGGCACAAGCAAGCTATCAACCCGACATATTGAAAACGGGTAGATGTACAAGGCCTAACGCAATTTAGGTCTGTTTGATTTTGAGGCATTCACCTTGATGAACTGGCGAGAATCATAGGATCACAGACGAGAACACAAGGTATAAGCAGTTTAACGTGTTTAATACGGTGATTTAAACCGCTTGCTATCAACTTAGAGCAAGCGGTCACAAAGCGCTAGAAGGAACTAGGGTGGATGCAGGTGCGATTACGGCCATCGGCTTTGGCCTGGTATAGCGCACTGTCGGCCATAGCGATGCCCATTTCAGGCTCATCACCATGCTGAGGAACGTAAGAAACAAAGCCGATACTCACACTGAGGTGTTCTGAAGCTTCCGAACTACCGTGCTCCATATCAAGCTGTCTAATCTGTTGATGAATGCGTTGAGCGACTTGCTCTGCACCTTCTGTTGTCGTGTTTGGTAAGATAAAACCAAATTCTTCACCACCGTATCGAGCCACACAGTCTGAAGAACGGTTGACCACTTGCTTGAAGACCGCCGCGACACGAATCAACGCCTCGTCGCCTTGTTGGTGTCCGTAACAGTCGTTGTAATCTTTAAAGAAGTCGATGTCGCACAACATAATAGTCAAAGGCAATTTTTCACGAATATGGTGATACCAAAGTACATGAAGACGTTCATCAAATCGGCGTCTATTTGCCACTTGCGTCAAGCTGTCCATAAAGCTCAATTTCTCAAGTTCAAGGTTCGCTTGTTCAAGTTTTTGCTCGGCGAGATAACGCTCTGAAATATCACGCGCCATGATAAGAACGCCATTCGTACCCGATGCCTTGTCTTTAAACGGCGATTTCACCACATCAAACCACGTAATATGGCCATCACTACTCACGACCTTATCGATGTACCTTACCGGTTCCGCTTGTCGTAGAGCGTGTAGGTCGCTCGTTTCCAACCGCGTGTACATTTCAACGGGAATGACATCTTGAAGACGCTTACCAATCAAATCAGAAACTTCCGATATACCTAAAGCGTTTACAAATGGCTTATTGCACGCTTGGTACACCATGTTCTCATTAAAAATACCGATAGAGTCAGGGCTTGCATCTAAGATTGTTTGAAGAATGGTGTCACGCTGAGCCAAGGCGACTTCAGTGTCTTTTCGACGTTCCATTTCATCACGTAAGTTCTGCTGAATCTTATGCCATTCCGTCACATCGTGACTAATAGACAACGTTCCGAGTAGCTCACCACTTGGCGAAACTAATGAGCTTAAATTCACTTCAAGCAAGCAGCTGCGACCTTGCGTGTCCGTCGTCCATTTGCGTTCACTTTTACGGGTAGCGACTCGGCTAGCCGTTGCAGTGATGGCTTCTTCTCGTCGCCCCTCCCAAAACTGGTCAAAGGCACGATTCGTCGTCAATAAGTTACCTTGACAATCTTGCAAGCAGATCAACTCGGACAGCGAATCTAGCGCTGAGCGCGCCATCTCTAACTGCGCCAACTCTTGCTGCTGCTCTTGTAAAGTGACTTGATAAGGTTGCGCGTACATGATCCAAACGCGATGGCCACGTAGCAAACTCTTTCGGCCGGACAATTCAACCTTAATGGATTCGTTTTCAGATAAACGCCAATCAAAGACTTGGTGACGGAAATAGCGACTGGAAAAGCTATCAAGCAACGAAGATAGTTTGTGAAGCTCAAACAAGGCTGGGTACAAAAAGCCTGTACCCAGAGATCGAATGCCAAGCAACTGCATCGCTGCTTGATTCGAAAGTAGGATTTGTCCATGGCTGGCATCTAGCACCAGCACTGGATAAGGCGAATCAGTAATAAGCTGCTTAAGTGCGTTTTGGAAACGAAAGTAGATAAGTGCTATCGCAATCGCACTGACTATCGATAGCAGGACAATATATCCATAACTCTCCTGCCCATTCCAAAGCCAATTAAGTAACTGATCCATTTTTCCACCTATAAAGCAAACTGCTAAAAATATATCAGTTATTTATTGAGCAATCTGCTTTTAATTCCGGCTTAGTGTAGATAAAAGGTTTTCCTATTAAGCTGCCTTGAGCGCCATCTTTATTTAATGCGCGACCAATTTCAGTCATGGCTAACCAACGGTTTTCACACCAAAGCGGGGACAACAACGTTGGACGACGAGCTGCGGAAGAGACACGATGAAACACAACATCAGCGGGCGTCATACGAATCATTTCACTGGCAATCGCAACATATTCTTCCAATCCAGGAGCTTCTAATCTACCAGCTCTCCAAGCTTTCGCCATCGTACTGCCTTCCACAATATGCAGGCCATGTAACTTGATGCCATCAGTGCCCACGGCCAACACTTTTTGCAGCGTTTCAATATTATCGTCGCGGGTTTCTTTCGGTAATCCAACAATCAAATGAGTACAAACTTTGATCCCTAAGGCTCGAGCTCGCTGAGTGATCTCCGCATAACATTCAAAATCATGTCCGCGGTTGATGCGTTTGAGCGTATCGTTATTTGCAGTTTGAAGACCTAGCTCGAGCCAAATTTCATAACCTTGGTTTACATAATTTGACAGCAAATCCAATACCGAGTCAGGCACACAGTCTGGGCGAGTTCCCACACACAAACCCACAATATCAGCAGCTTTGAGCGCTTCTTCATACATATTTTTCAGTACTTGAACTTCTGCATAAGTACTGGTGTAAGCCTGAAAATACGCCAGATATTTCTTCGCTCGATGGATTTCCCCAGCACGATCTTTCAACTGTTCATGAATACTTTTGATTTGTACTTCTTCGTCAGCAAACGAAGCCACATTACAAAATGTACAACCACCTCGGCCAATCGTGCCGTCGCGGTTTGGGCAACTAAAGCCACCATGTAAAGTCAGCTTATGGACTTTTTCGCCGTAACGACGCTGAAGATCTTGGCCTAGTGTATTGACCAACTCATGTAACTGCATAGATTCTCACCAATAGTAAACCGTAATAAATCTCACTACGATTTATGTAACTAAATTACATCCCTGCAAGAAAAAACAAACAATATTACTCAATTCAAACAACGCCCAATCGGTGTGAAATCAATAAACTTGCATAAATACAGACAAAAAAGCGTCATGTTGCGTAAATGTTAAACTAAAAATGCATATTTAAACGAAAAAATTGGGTCACAGAGGCGACTTTTCATTGCAATCCGAAGTAACAAAATTGTAGGATACTTACACAACCCCGCATTTTTTGTGACTTTTATTACAGCACGCACAGCGGGAATTGTCGGTGTTATCCCACTCCCACCTATATAAATCACTAAATAGTGAGAATAAATAAAGGGATATCACCAAGGATTGTTTTTCTCGCAATACTTTTCCTGCGAGATACGGAAAGGAATCAAGACCAGTCAACCTCGACTGGTGGCGATAATAAATATAAAGGACAAGACGCATCATGTGTCACAAGGCAACTTCGGTCTGCCTCGTACCTTTGCGTCGCATTGAACTGGAAGGATGTATCTATGGTAGATAGAGAGCAAAATTCACAGGGTCTATACACTCCGGAATTGGAGCATGACGCTTGTGGTATCGGTTTTGTTGCTCACCTTAAAAACCGTAAATCTCATGAAGTAGTGACTCAAGCATTGGATATGCTGGCTCGCATGGAACACCGTGGCGGTCAAGGTTGTGACCCATGCAGCGGTGACGGTGCGGGTATTTTGTTGCAAAAACCTCATGAATTCCTATTAGAAGAGGCCGTTAAACTAGGCATTAAACTGCCTTCGTTTGAAAAGTATGGCGTTGGTGTCGTTCTTTTCCCGAAAGACGAATACAAACGCGAACAATGCCGTGACATTTTAGAGCGTAATGCCAAACGCTTAGATCTCGAAGTCATCGGCTACCGCGTATTACCAACCGACAACTCCATGATTGGTGCCGACCCTCTAAGCACAGAGCCTCAATTTGAGCACGTGTTTATCTCCGGCGGTCCTGGCATCACACCTGAAGAGCTAGAACGCAAACTTTACGTACTTCGTAATTACACCGTACGCGTTTGCCTAGAAAGCGTTTCGAACATTGGTGACGACTTCTACATTAACTCAATGTCTTACAAGACATTGGTGTACAAAGGTCAGTTAACGACAGAGCAAGTGCCTCAGTACTTCCTCGACCTGCAAAACCCGACCATGGTGACCGCTCTGGCACTGGTACACTCTCGTTTCTCTACCAATACCTTCCCGAAATGGCGTCTTGCACAGCCTTTCCGTTACATCGCTCACAACGGTGAAATCAACACAGTTCGCGGTAACTTGAACTGGATGAAAGCCCGTGAAGCAATCCTAGAATCAGATCTGTTTACTCAGGCTGAAATCGACATGCTTCTTCCTATCTGTCAGGAAGGCAGCTCGGATTCATCAAACTTTGATATGGCACTTGAGCTCCTAGTTCTTTCTGGTCGTAGCCTGCCACATGCCTTAATGATGATGATCCCTGAAGCATGGCAAGAAAATAAAAACATGGATCCTAAGCGTCGCGCGTTTTACCAGTACCACGCAAACATTATGGAGCCGTGGGATGGCCCGGCATCTGTCTGTTTTACCGATGGTGTTCAAGTAGGTGCAACGCTCGACCGCAACGGTCTACGCCCTTCTCGCTACACAGTGACCAAAGATAACTTCCTAGTCATGGCATCAGAATCTGGCGTAGTGGATATTGCA
Source organism: Vibrio sp. SALL6 (assembly GCF_002002385.1). Taxonomy (NCBI): domain Bacteria; kingdom Pseudomonadati; phylum Pseudomonadota; class Gammaproteobacteria; order Vibrionales; family Vibrionaceae; genus Vibrio; species Vibrio sp. SALL6. Next base: position 193,148 of record NZ_MQVK01000020.1, on the reverse strand, counting down.
CCAGAGAACGTAGAGTTCCGTGGTCGTCTGCAACCAGGTCGTATCTTCGTTGCGGATCTAGAGCAAGGTCGCATCATTTCTGATGAAGAAGTGAAAGACACCATCGCAACGGCACAACCTTACGAGAAGTGGGTAGAAGAAAACCTACTGAGCTTGAAGAAGCTGCCTGATGCGAGCAACCAGTTCAGCCAACCTAAGCCAGAACATCTTCTACACCGTCAACAAGCGTTTGGCGTAAGTACTGAAGAAGTGAACGAAATCATCGTTCCAATGGCAAATGAAGGTAAAGAACCGCTATCTGCAATGGGTGCTGACTGGCCGCTGGCCGTGCTGTCACACCAGTCGCAACATCTTTCAAACTACTTCAAGCAGTTGTTTGCGCAGGTAACCAACCCACCGATCGACCCGATCCGTGAGCGTATGGTTATGTCGCTGAATACTTACTTGGGTAAAGACCAAAACCTTCTGACTGAAACGCCACTTCACTGTCAGAAAGTGGAATTGGAATCGCCAGTTCTGGCTAACTCTGAGCTTGAAAAACTGCGTGCAATCGACAATGAGCACCTGCAAGCCAAAACGCTGGATATCGTATTCCAAGCCAGTGAAGACCAAGGCAAACTTGAGCGCGCGCTAAAACGTATCTGCCAATACGCCGAAGATGCGGTTATCGATGGTTACTCAATCATCCTTCTAACTGACCGTGCAGTGAACTCAAACCACGCAGCGATCCCAGCAATGCTGGCAGTTGGTGCAGTACATCACCATTTGATCCGTAAAGGTCTACGTGCGAAGTGTGACATCGTGGTTGAAACTGGTGACGCGCGTGAAACGCACCACTTTGCAACGCTACTTGGTTACGGTGCGAATGCGGTTAACCCTTACCTAGTGATTGAAACCATCATTGAACTTCAACGTACTAAGAAGTTGGATCCAGAAGCGAATCCTCGCGATCTGTTCAACAACTACCGTAAAGCGATCAATGGCGGTCTTCTCAAGATCTTCTCGAAGATGGGTATCTCAACCCTGCAGTCGTACCATGGCGCGCAAATCTTCGAAGCATTGGGTATCCACAAGTCAGTGGTAGACAAATACTTCACTGGTACGGTTTCTCGCATCCAAGGTTTGACTCTGGATGACATCGCGAAAGAAGTGTTGATTCGCCACCGCATCGGTTACCCACAACGCGAAATCCCAATTCAAATGCTGGATGTGGGCGGTGTTTACCAGTGGAAACAACGTGGTGAGAAACACCTATTCAACCCAGAAACTATCTCTCTACTCCAGCAATCAACTCGCAACAAAGATTACGAGCAGTTCAAGCAGTATGCGAGTGCCGTCGATAAACAAGGCGACAACGCGGTAACGCTACGTAGCCAACTGGAGTTCATCAAGAACCCAGCGGGCTCTATCTCTATCGACGAAGTAGAACCAATCGAAAGCATCGTAAAACGCTTTGCAACAGGCGCAATGTCGTTTGGTTCGATCTCTTATGAAGCGCACTCAACACTGGCTGTTGCGATGAACCGCTTAGGCGCGAAGTCCAACTCAGGTGAAGGTGGTGAAGACCCAATGCGCTTTGAGCGCAAAGAAAATGGTGATTGGGAACGCTCTGCAATCAAACAGGTGGCTTCTGGTCGTTTCGGTGTGACGTCTTACTACCTGACTAACGCTGAAGAACTTCAAATCAAGATGGCTCAAGGTGCGAAACCGGGTGAAGGTGGTCAGCTACCTGGAGACAAAGTGGATGACTGGATCGGTGCCACTCGTCACTCGACTCCAGGCGTCGGTCTGATCTCACCACCGCCACACCACGATATCTACTCAATCGAAGATTTGGCTCAGCTGATCTACGATTTGAAAAACGCCAACCGCGCTGGTCGTGTAAACGTGAAACTGGTATCGGAAGCGGGCGTAGGTACGATCGCTTCTGGTGTAGCGAAAGCGAAAGCGGACGTTGTACTTATCGCAGGTTTCGATGGCGGTACGGGTGCGTCACCAATGTCTTCAATCCGTCATACTGGTCTTCCTTGGGAACTGGGCTTGGCAGAAACCCACCAAACGCTACTGAAGAACGGCCTACGTAACCGTATCGTTGTTCAAGCAGATGGTCAGATGAAGACACCTCGTGACCTTGCAGTCGCAACACTACTAGGTGCAGAAGAATGGGGCGTAGCAACCGCCGCATTGGTGGTTGAAGGCTGTATCATGATGCGTAAGTGTCATAAGAACACCTGTCCTGTTGGTATCGCGACTCAGAACAAAACACTTCGCGAGCGCTTTGATGGTCGCGTAGAAGACGTCGTAACCTTCTTCCAATACATGGCCCAAGGTCTGCGAGAAATCATGGCTGAACTTGGCTTCCGCACTATCGATGAGATGGTAGGGCAAGGCCAAAAACTGAAAGTTCGCCAAGACGTTTCTCATTGGAAATACAAGAACCTGGATCTATCTCCTGTACTTCATGTTGAACAGCCTCGCGAAGCTGATGGCGTATTTAACCAAGCGCAGCAGAACCACAACCTTGAAGCAGTACTAGACCGTAAGCTGATTCAAGCCGCAATTCCAGCTCTAGAAAAAGGTGAAGCAGTAAGTGCTGACTTCCCTATCGTTAACACAGACCGCTCTGTCGGAACCATGCTGTCTAACGAAATTTCGAAAGTGTACAAAGACCAAGGTCTACCTCAACCAATGAATGTCAAATTCAAAGGTTCTGCAGGTCAATCTTTCGGCGCATTCCTCGCTAAGGGCGTGAAGTTCGAAGTGGAAGGTGATGCAAACGACTACTGGGGTAAAGGCTTATCTGGCGGTACTTTAGTGCTCTACCCTGACGCGAAATCCAGTATTGTCGCTGAAGACAACATCGTAGTTGGTAACGTATGTTTCTACGGTGCAACTTCGGGTGAGTCTTTCATTCGCGGTATGGCAGGTGAGCGTTTCTGTGTTCGTAACTCAGGCGCGAAAGTGGTTGTAGAAGGTGTCGGTGACCACGGTTGTGAATACATGACGGGCGGTGCAGCCATCATCCTTGGTTCAACAGGTCGTAACTTTGCTGCAGGTATGAGTGGCGGCGTGGCTTACGTATGGGATAAATCGGATGACTTTGAGTCGAAACTAAACCCAGAGCTGGTTGACCTAGACCCAATCGAGCAAGAAGACAAAGATCTATTACTCGACATGCTAACCAAGCATGTTCAATTCACAGGAAGTGAAGTCGCTCAGTCTTTCCTAGATAACTTTGAAGCAAGCCTAGCCTCTATGGTTAAGGTGATGCCGCGTGACTACAAAGCGGTTCTTCAAAAGCGTAAAGCTGAGGAGGCTCAGTCTCAAGGAAATGAAACTCAAGCGGAGGCAGTGTAATGGGTAAGCCTACTGGATTTTTAGAGCATGGTCGTGAACTACCACAGAAGATCGACCCAGCTGAACGTATCAAGAACAACAAAGAGTTCGTTCTGAACGAGGAGTTTGGTAGCAAAATCAATACTCAGGCTTCTCGTTGTATGGATTGTGGTGTGCCGTTTTGTCATAACGGCTGCCCTATCGGCAACATCATCCCAGAATTTAACGATGCGGTTTATCGTGATAGCTGGGAAGAAGCATGGAACATTCTAAGCTCGACTAATAACTTCCCTGAGTTTACTGGTCGTGTTTGCCCAGCACCATGTGAAAGTGCTTGTGTACTTGGCATCAACCAAGACCCGATCACTATCTGTAATATCGAGAAAACCATCGTGGAAACGGCGTATCGTGAAGGATACGCCAAACCAAAAACTCCGCGTTCTCGCACTGGTAAAACAGTCGCTATTATTGGTTCTGGGCCTGCGGGTCTTGCGGCTGCCGAGCAGCTAAACAGCGCAGGCCATACCGTGACCGTATTCGAGCGTGACGAGAAAGTGGGTGGTCTGCTGCGTTTCGGTATTCCAGATTTCAAACTGAGCATGGAAGTCATTGATCGTAAGATCAATCTAATGGCAGAAGCTGGCGTTGAGTTTAGAGTAAATCAACACGTTGGTGTCGATGTAAACGCGCAACAACTGCGTCAAGAGTACGATGTGGTACTGCTGACTGGTGGCTCAACCGTTCCTCGCGATCTTCCTGTTCCGGGACGCAATCTAAAAGGCGTGTACTTTGCAATGCAGTTCCTCGGACAAAACAATCGCCGAGCAAACAACATGGATCTAAAAGGAGAAGAAATTCACGCAGCAGGAAAACATGTTGTCGTAATCGGGGGTGGTGATACCGGTTCAGACTGTGTGGGTACATCAAACCGTCACGGCGCAGCAAGCATAACTCAAGTTGAAATCATGCCGATTCCACCAGAGAAGCGCCCAGCCAATATGCCTTGGCCTCAATACCCAATGATCCTACGCACTTCGACTTCTCATGAAGAAGGTGTCGATCGTCACTGGAACATCTTGACCAAAGAGTTCATCGGTAACGACAAAGGTGAAGTTACAGGTCTTCGTCTTGCAGATATCGTTTGGGAAGATGCGAAACCAGGCGAGCGCCCAAACTTTAAAGAAGTAGAAGGCAGCGAGCGCGTGATCCCATGTGACATGGCTTTCCTTGCGATGGGCTTCCTGCACCCAGAACCAACTGGCGTGCTTGCTCAACTGGATATCGCACTCGATGATCGCGGCAACGTTGCAACGCAAGGTTTCGCGACGAATCAAGAAGGCGTATTCGCCGCAGGTGATATGCGTACAGGCCAATCTTTGGTGGTTCGTTGTATCAACGAAGGTCGCGAATGTGCTCGTGCTATTGATGAATACCTGATGGGTGGCACTAACCTTGAAGCAAAAGCAAATTCGCTAATGCTTTCAGCATAAAGGGGGCATTCACGCTTCCTTCTTTCAAAGTCATCACTTAGCCATCAGCGATATCGATGGCTAAAGACCAAGAAAGAAAACAATTCCTTCCAATCTTTATCTTTTGACCAGCATTTTATGCTGGTCTTTTTTATTCCTCCCAGCATCAAATGTTACTTTTTTGTAACAATCAATTTTCTATCTCATTGAAATTATTATACTATTTTAGGTAATTAAACGGTAAATCGCATATTCACGTGATTATCCACTAATAACTTGACCTTTTTTACAATAAGCTATAGCTTGTGAAGTTGATGAAAATAAAACACACAAATTTTGTTAAATATTTTTCTAAATTAACTGAATAAATACACACAAAAATATAAAAGTGACGCATAGTTAGTCATCACTATCAACGTAAGCAGTGTTGATGTATCTGTCGGGATGACAGATAAGCAAAGGGAGAATTGCAATGGCTCTTTATGATCCAAGTCTTGAGAAAGACAACTGTGGATTTGGCTTGATCGCACATATGGAAGGCGAGCAAAGCCATAAGCTGGTTCGTACAGCAATTTCTGCACTTGACCGAATGACCCACCGTGGTGGTATTGCCGCCGATGGTAAAACAGGTGATGGTTGTGGTCTTCTTTTACAAAAGCCCGATTCCTATTTACGCCTTATCGCCGAAGAGAATGGTTTCAACCTAGGCAAACAATATGCCGTAGGGATGCTTTTCTTCAGCCAAGATCCGGTTAAAGCTCAATTATCTAAAGACATCGTCAATAAAGAACTCGCTCAAGAAACCTTAACGGTTGCGGGTTGGCGCGAAGTCCCAACAAATTCTGCAGTACTCGGCCCGATTGCGGCCAACTCACTGCCCAATATTCAGCAAGTCTTTATCTCAGCTCCAGCGGGCTGGCGTGAGCGCGACATTGAACGCCGTCTCTATATTGCCCGTCGCCGTATTGAAAAACAGATCACCGAAGATCCTGATTTCTACATCTGTAGCTTATCGACGCAAGTGCTGGTGTACAAAGGTTTGTGCATGCCTGCGGATTTGCCTCGCTTCTACCTTGATCTTGCTGATCTACGCATGGAATCAGCTATCTGTCTGTTCCACCAGCGTTTTTCAACCAACACTCAACCTCGCTGGCCACTGGCGCAGCCGTTCCGTTATCTTGCTCACAACGGTGAGATCAATACCATTGAAGGCAACCGCCAATGGGCCCGAGCGCGTGCTTATAAATTCTCTTCCCCATTGCTGCCCGATTTACAAACCGCAGCTCCGTTTGTAAATGAGACTGGTTCGGATTCTTCAAGTCTGGATAACATGTTGGATCTTTTCTTGGCCGGCGGCATGGATATCTTCCGAGCCATGCGAATGCTTGTTCCACCAGCATGGCAAAATCACCCAGATATGGATCCCGATCTACGAGCCTTCTACGATTTCAACTCCAAACACATGGAGCCTTGGGATGGCCCAGCAGGGATCGTACTTTCCGATGGCCGCTACGCAGCATGTAACCTCGACCGAAACGGTCTGCGCCCAGCTCGCTACGTGATCACAAAAGACAAGTTGATCACGCTGGCTTCTGAAATCGGTATTTGGGATTACGCACCAGACGAAGTTGCGAAAAAAGGTCGTGTTGGCCCTGGTGAGTTGTTAGTTGTCGATACTCGTAAAGGTAAACTGTGGCAATCAAGCGAGATCGATAACGATCTCAAATCTCGTCACCCATACCGCGAATGGATGGAAAACAACGTTCGCAAACTAACGCCATTCTCTCAGTTACCTGAAGATCAAGTGGGTGAGCGAAGCTTCGATGAAGATTTGCTTAAGACCTATCAAAAGCAGTTCGCCATGACCAATGAAGAAGTAGATCAGGTTCTGCGCGTACTTGGCGATATGGGTCAAGAAGCCGTAGGCTCTATGGGCGATGACACGCCAATGGCAGTACTGTCTTCGAAAGAGCGTTTGGTTACCGATTACTTCCGCCAGAAGTTTGCTCAGGTCACCAACCCGCCTATCGATCCACTACGTGAAAAGCATGTTATGTCGTTAGCCACCAGTATAGGTCAGGAGATGAACGTCTTCTGTGAAACCGACGGCCACGCGCATCGAGTGACATTTGATTCTCCAGTGCTACTTTACTCTGACATGCAGCAGTTGCTTGAGCTGGGTGACGATCACTACCGCAATACCATTCTCGACATAAACTACGATCCACAAGAGAAAGATCTCAAACAAGCGATTGATGACTTATGTGATCAAGCTGAACAAGTGGTGCGAGAAGGTACCGTCTTAGTGGTTCTTTCCGACCGCGCATTAGTTAAAGGCAAGTTGCCAATTCCAGCCGCCATGGCTGTCGGCGCCGTGCAAACTCGCTTAGTTACAGCCAACCTTCGCTGTGATGCCAACATCGTCGCGGAAACCGCAACCGCACGTGACCCTCATCAATTTGCCGTATTGCTAGGTTTTGGCGCTACGGCGGTTTATCCGTATCTAGCTTATGAAGCGTTAGGCAAATTGATTGACGATGGTGCCCTAGATAAAGACTACCGTGATGTTATGCAAAACTATCAGTACGGCATCAACAAAGGCTTGTACAAAATCATGTCGAAGATGGGTATTTCGACCATCGCCTCCTACCGTTGCTCACAATTGTTCGAAGCTGTTGGGTTGAGCCGAGAAGTGGTCGACTTGTGCTTTAAAGGCGTAACCACTCGCATCGAAGGCGCAAACTTTGATGATTTCCAACAAGATTTAACCAACTTGTCCCGCAAGGCGTGGGCAAAACGTAAATCGATTGAACATGGTGGATTACTCAAATACGTACATGGCGGTGAGTACCATGCCTACAACCCTGATGTGGTAGGCACACTGCAAAAAGCGGTAAAATCTGGTGAAAGTAACGATTATCAAAGTTTTGCCAAACAAGTAAACGAGCGCCCTGTCGCGATGTTGCGTGACCTAATGGCACTGAAAAAATCTGACTCGCCATTGCCACTTGAACGAATCGAACCTAAAACAGAATTGTTCAAACGTTTTGATTCTGCCGCCATGTCTATCGGAGCGTTGAGCCCAGAAGCACACGAAGCACTTGCAACGGCGATGAACCGTCTTGGTGGTTACTCTAACTCTGGCGAAGGTGGTGAAGATCCTCGTCGTTTTGGCACCGAGCGTAACTCGCGAATCAAGCAGATAGCATCAGGCCGCTTTGGGGTTACGCCTCATTACCTAACCAATGCAGACGTACTGCAAATCAAGGTTGCGCAAGGAGCTAAGCCTGGTGAAGGTGGTCAGCTACCAGGGCACAAAGTCACGGCAGAAATCGCCAAGCTGCGTTACTCGGTGCAAGGGGTGACGTTAATCTCCCCTCCTCCACATCACGATATTTATTCGATTGAGGATTTAGCTCAGCTGATCTTCGACCTAAAACAAGTCAACCCTAATGCCCTGGTTTCGGTGAAACTCGTCTCCGAGCCTGGTGTTGGCACCATAGCCACAGGGGTCGCAAAAGCTTACGCCGACCTCATCACTATCTCAGGTTACGATGGCGGTACGGCCGCAAGTCCACTGACTTCGGTGAAATACGCAGGTAGTCCTTGGGAACTTGGCCTCGCAGAAACCCAACAAGCACTGGTTGCAAATGGCCTTCGCCATAAGATTCGTCTTCAAGTAGATGGCGGGTTAAAAACAGGGCTAGATGTTGTTAAGGCCGCGATTCTTGGTGCGGAAAGCTTCGGATTTGGTACCGCACCAATGGTTGCTATGGGTTGTAAATTCTTACGTATTTGCCACTTGAACAACTGTGCAACGGGTGTAGCAACTCAAGATGAAACCCTTCGTAAAGAGTACTTTAAAGGCTTACCAGAAATGGTAATGAACTATTTTACTGGCCTTGCCGATGAAGTACGTGAGTTACTCGCAGAACTTGGCGTAGAGAAGCTAACAGACTTAATTGGTCGTACTGATTTACTTGAAGCCGTCGAGGGGTTCACAGCGAAGCAAACCAAGTTGGATCTATCAAACATCTTAGAAGCTCCTATTTCAGCCGAAGGTCATCCACTGTTTTGGACGGAGCCAAACAAACCGTTTGATAAAGCCGAACTCAACCAAAAAATCGTTGATGATGCCTTGAATGCTGTCGAAAACAGCCAATCAGCAAGTTTCTTCTACAACGTCATCAACACCGACCGTTCTGTTGGCGCGCGTTTATCTGGTGAGATAGCAAAACGCTATGGCAACCAAGGTTTGGCAGCTTCGCCAATCAAAATCTATCTTGATGGTACGGCTGGCCAGTCGTTTGGTGTTTGGAATGCGGGCGGCGTAGAGCTTTACCTCACTGGTGATGCGAACGACTACGTAGGCAAAGGCATGGCAGGCGGTAAGATCGCGATTAAACCTCACCTAGGCACTGCATTTAAATGTAACGAAGCCACCATTATCGGTAACACATGTTTGTACGGCGCGACAGGAGGCAAACTGTTTGCTGCGGGTAAAGCAGGAGAGCGTTTTGGTGTTCGTAACTCTGGCACCATCGCAGTAATCGAAGGCGCGGGTGATAATGCTTGTGAATACATGACTGGCGGCATTGTGGCTATTCTTGGCGCCACAGGTGTGAACTTCGGCGCTGGTATGACGGGCGGTTTTGCTTACGTGTTGGATGAAAATCAAGACTTCCAAGGTCGTGTAAACAACGAATCGGTGGAAGCCATTTCACTGTCGGATCTATACATCCACCAAGAGCACTTGCGCGGCCTAATTGCGGATCATCTCGAAGAGACTGGCTCTAGCCATGCAGAACATATTTTGGCGAACTTTGACGAATGGATTCCGAAGTTCTACTTGGTGAAACCTCAAGCGGCTGACTTAAACACGCTACTTGGTCACCAAAGCCGCAGCGCTGCTGAACTGCGCGTTCAAGCCCAATAAATCATGGAGGATGTTTGAATCATGAGTCAGAACGTTTACCAATTTATCGATGTTCAACGCGTAGATCCGGCGAAAAAACCAATTAAGATTCGTAAGATTGAGTTTGTTGAAATCTACGAGCCGTTCACGAAACAACAAGCAACAGCGCAGGCCGATCGCTGTTTGGATTGCGGTAACCCATATTGTGAATGGAAGTGCCCCGTCCATAACTACATTCCCCAGTGGCTAAAACTGGCGAATGAAGGCCGAATTTTAGAAGCCGTGGAACTTTCACACCAAACCAACAGCTTGCCTGAAGTGTGTGGCCGTGTGTGTCCGCAAGACCGTTTGTGTGAGGGTTCGTGCACACTAAATGATGATTTTGGTGCTGTCACGATAGGTAACATTGAAAAGTACATCACCGACAAAGCCTTTGAAATGGGCTGGAAACCTGACATGTCCAAAGTGGAGTGGACGGATAAAAAGGTGGCGATCATCGGCGCTGGCCCTGCTGGTTTGGCAGCAGCAGACATCTTAGTTCGCAACGGTGTAAAACCTGTGGTGTTTGACCGTTACCCAGAGATTGGTGGCCTACTTACCTTTGGTATTCCTTCTTTCAAATTGGAAAAAGGGGTCATGGAAAATCGTCGTCGGGTATTTACCGAAATGGGCGTTGAGTTCCGCATGAATGTGGAAGTCGGCCAAGATGTGCAGATGCAAGAACTGCTTGATGAATACGATGCGGTTTTCTTAGGTGTGGGCACATACAAATACATGCGCGCGGGTTTGGAAAATGAAGACGCGCCGGGCGTTTATGACGCCCTACCATTTTTGATTTCCAATACCTATAAGGTTATGGAGCTAGAACATAACCAACCGTTTATCGATATGGCTGGCAAAAAAGTCGTAGTGCTTGGTGGTGGTGATACCGCGATGGACTGCGTGCGAACTTCGATCCGTCAAGGCGCATCTAACGTGATTTGTGCCTACCGTCGTGATGAAGAAAACATGCCTGGCTCCCGTCGAGAAGTGAAAAATGCCAAAGAAGAGGGCGTGAAGTTCATGTTTAACCTTCAGCCTTTAGGTATTGAGGTTGATACGTATGGCAAAGTTTCAGGCGTGAAAGTGGTCAAAACTGCTTTAGGCGAGCCTGATGACGCAGGTCGCCGTCGCCCAGAACCCGTAGAAGGAAGTGAACACGTCCTACCAGCCGATGCTGTCATCATGGCATTTGGTTTCCAACCTCATCAAATGGACTGGCTGACTCCGTTCAATGTTGAACTTGATCAATGGGGGCGAATCAAAGCACCCAACAACCAAGAGTTTCAATATCAAACCAGCAATGAAAAGATCTTCGCTGGGGGAGACGCGGTTCGCGGTTCTGATTTAGTGGTAACCGCCATTGATGAAGGACGAAAAGCAGCAGAAGGTATTCTTGATTACTTAGACGTGTAGCCTCGTCCCAACACTCAAAAAGGATCCAAAGATTGGATCCTTTTTTCTTTTATTACATATAATTAAATTCCTCTGTTAAGGAATAGAACTCATGAAAAAAGCCGCTCTGATGCTCATCACTTTTCTCGGCTTAACCGCATGCAGCCAAGGAGTCACTTCGATGCCAGATAGAACTCAAACCCCATGTGGAAACAAACCTAACTGCGTTTCAACACAAGACCAACGAGAAGAACACCACCTCGAACCTTTTACTCTCACCGAATCCGCCACATTGGATGCAATTGAGCAAGCAGCACTGCAACTATCGGGGGCTAAAACAGCAGAGAAAGATGGCAATTATCTGCGCATTGAATGCACATCTAAAATCATGCGCTTCGTGGATGATCTCGAATTAAAGATCGACGGGAATACTCTGATCGTGCGTTCAGAATCACGCGTAGGGTATTCCGACTTTGGCGTCAATCGAAAACGGGCCGAGCAATTACGAACCGAACTTTCTAAAGCAGAACTCATCAAATAGAAAACTGCTGACAGGGAGTGCTATACTCTCGCCGATTAAATATTTTACCTAAAGAGAGTGCTATGAAAGTTGGTATCATCGGGGCGATGGAACAAGAAGTGACCATCCTGAAAGAAGCTATGACAAACTGCCAAACCGTAAACAAAGCAGGTTGTACGTTTTTCTCTGGTCAAATTAACGATGTAGATGTAGTGCTACTACAATCTGGTATCGGTAAAGTTGCTGCGGCAGTTGGTACAACAATTCTTCTTGATGAATACCAACCAGATGTGGTTATCAACACAGGTTCTGCTGGTGGTTTCGATTCAAGCCTAAATCTAGGTGACGTAGTGATTTCTACAGAAGTGCGCCACCACGACGCAGACGTGACCGCTTTTGGCTATGAAATTGGTCAAATGGCAGGTCAGCCAGCAGCATTCAAAGCGGATGAAAAACTGATGGACCTAGCGGAAAAAGCACTAGAGCAAATGGCAAATACACATGCCGTTCGCGGTTTGATCTGTACGGGCGATGCGTTTGTTTGCACGGCTGAGCGCCAAGCGTTCATTCGTGAAAACTTCCCATCCGTTATTGCGGTTGAAATGGAAGCATCAGCTATTGCTCAGACTTGCCACCAGTTCAACACACCATTTGTTGTTGTACGTGCTATCTCTGACGTTGCTGATAAAGAATCACCAATGAGCTTTGAAGAATTCCTGCCTCTAGCAGCAAAAAGCTCTTCAGAAATGGTATTCAAGATGCTGGAACTGGTTAAGTAATCCAAGTCATTCATGGAAGAAATTTTTCAGCAATTCTATGCTAACGGTGCGCTCCTCGTGATGTGGGGCGCATTACTGTTTCACCTGATCCTCCCTATTCCTCATTCCGCTCACCCTGCGACTTTATGGCGCAAGGTAGCCGAACAATTAGCAGAGAAAGTAAATAACCACCATAGCTATTCACAAAGCATTCTCTCAGGAAGCCTCGCTCTTATTTTGATGACATTGCCGTGTTTGGTGCTCTTAATTGCTCTAAAGCCCTTAGTTTGGCAAGAGCCTCTGTACGAACTTGCCTTGTTACTATTAGCGTTAGATTGGCGAAGTTGCGAAACCCTCACCAAACAACTTGCCCTCGCCTTGTCTCGTGAGGATAAAACGCGCTGTCGCGAGCTACTCAAGCCTTTTGTGAATCGTGATACCGAAACGTTGTCGCTTGTCGGTATAGGTAAAGCCGGATCTGAAACCATCATTATGGGCTTTGGTCGCAATGTAGTGTGTGTACTGTTTTGGTATGCCATCGCAGGTGGGATTGGGGCGCTTATGTACCGCTTAACCATGGAACTAGCACGAGCTTGGTCTCCTAGCCGTCGTCAGTATGCGCCATTTGGGAAACCTGCCATTCAAATCGTTGCCGTTTTAGAATTCATTCCATTAAGATTATTTGCCCTACTGTTGCTTGCTGGTCACAATATGTCCACAGTGCTTAATGGACTCAAACAACAAGTGAAATCTTGGCCATTGCCAGGGCCTGCTTGGTTGCTGTGTACTATCGGCAATAAGTTCCAGCTTTCGTTAGGAGGCCCAGCTCTATACCAAGGCGTCAGAGCAGAACGCACCAAGATTGGTGGACGCATTGTGCCTTCTGCTATTCATCTTGCACAAATCCAAATTTTGCTGGTTTGGCGCATCTTTGCTTGGATTGTGATTCAAAGCTTTATTCTAGGACTGATTTATCAAGGATTATGATGAACAAAATTTGCCTATCCCTCCCCCTTTTCTTCTCCTCTCTTACGATGGCGAACGAACCCGTTGAACGAGTGATCAGTTTAGCGCCTCACGCCACAGAGATTGCTTATGCAGCTGGCTTAGGTGACAAACTGATCGCTGTGAGTGAGATGAGTGATTATCCGAAGGAAGCTGGCGAACTGGAGAAAGTATCCAATTACCAAGGCATAAAGTTGGAACGCATCATTGCCCTTCAGCCCGATCTTGTCATTGCTTGGCCTGCGGGTAACCCCGCCAAAGAGCTCGAAAAGTTAAAACAATTTGGCGTACCTATCTACTACTCAACCACGGGTACTTTAGAAGACATCGCAAATAATATTGAGCAGCTGAGTCAATACAGTGATGATCCATCAAAGGGTCAAAAAGCAGCGCGGGACTTTAGAGAGGAGCTAACTGCTCTCAAAGCGAAATACAACACCACAGAGAAAGTCCGCTATTTTTATCAACTCAGCGAAAAGCCGATCATTACTGTGGCAGGTAAAAACTGGCCGAGCGAAGTATTTAACTTCTGTGGTGGTGAAAATGTATTTGCCAATACAGCAGCACCCTATCCTCAAGTCAGTATCGAGCAAGTGATAACACGTCAACCTGAAGTACTCTTCACCTCTCGTCATACTATGAGTGATGATGGAATGTGGGCTCAATGGAAAAATGAACTGCCAGCTCTGCGCAACAATCATGTTTGGTCACTCAATTCTGATTGGATAAATCGCCCAACACCACGCACACTCAATGCGATCATTGAAGTGTGTGAACACTTTGAAAGCGTTAGACGAAAACGCTAACGTTTTCGTTGGAAATACCGTACAATTTCCGCCCATTTTTGTTCTCACACTTTTTATAGGTACCAAGTAACATGGATTCCATGCTGCTTTATATGATCGATTTATTCGGTACAGCAATCTTCGCTGTGTCTGGTGTTTTACTCGCTGGCCGATTAAAAATGGATCCCTTCGGTGTTATCGTCCTAGGCAGCGTGACTGCCATTGGCGGTGGCACTATTCGTGATATGGCACTTGGTGCGACCCCCGTCTTTTGGATTACCGATACCACTTATCTTTGGGTTATCTTCATCACCTGTTTGTTAACTATGATCTTGGTTCGCAGACCAAAACGGTTAGCTTGGTGGGTTTTACCCGTGTGTGACGCCATCGGTCTGGCCGTATTTGTGGGAATTGGGGTAGAAAAAGCACTCGCCTACAACGCCTCCGGCATGGTTGCCGTGATCATGGGTGTAATCACCGGTTGCGGTGGCGGCATAATCCGAGATGTCTTGGCCCGAGAGGTACCTATGGTGCTAAGAAGCGAAGTCTACGCCACAGCCTGTATCATTGGTGGCATCTTCCACACGATGGCTGTGAGTATGGGTTACGATCATTCCACAGCCCTGCTCGCAGGTGTTATCTCAACACTGGTGATTCGCCTTGGTGCGATTCGTTGGCACCTATCTTTACCTACTTTCGCCATCAACCGCTAAGCAATTCAAGTACAGATTTCAATCTAAAGAGCCGACTTTATCTCGGCTCTTCGCATTTTAATTAACACGATTCGCTTATCCCTCAGCAATTCGTTAAATTATCCGTCTCATTCCTAATTTTCATTAATTGCTATGTTATTAGAAGGCATTGAAACGTTACTTGTACTAAGTAAAGAAAAAACCATGAGCCGCACTGGTAGTCAGCTGTACATCAGCCAATCTGCGGTGAGTAAACGTATCGCCAATTTAGAAAAAAAGTTAGGAAAGAAACTGATCGAGCCAAACGGCAGACACATTAAACTAACCTCGGATGCTCTGGCCCTTATCAATACGATAGAGCCCACATTCAATGAGTTACGAGGACAGATTTACGATCAGCAAGAGCTCGAAGATACGTCATTAATAAAAATGGATTGCTCAGAAACTCTCGTCGCAGGTTATCTGAGTATGATTATGGAAGAGCAACTAGCACGCGATCCTTATCTCAGAATCTCGACCAATCACACTCCGAGAATCGTTGAAAACGTAAAATCAGGGCGAGCGACCCTAGGATTCTGCGCTGGTTACTTACCTTCTCATCACGGTTTGATGAGCGTTCATCTCGCCGATGAGCCTTTCTCTATAATAAGTAAGCACCCGCTAACTCAATTACCAAAAGCGATTTTAACTAACGATTTGAATAACCCAGCCAATACATATCAGCAAGCCATTTTGTCCAAGTACGAGATCCAACCTTTGATGGAAATGGACTCCTACACTGCGGCAGCGCAATTAGCTTTAAAAGGTATGGCACCAGCACTGATACCTAAATCCATCATCAAAACACTCAACATCGCATCAAATTTCTGTTTTGAATTCGAAGAACTAGAGCCTCTAATTCGCCCAATACACATCTGTCTTCGCCACAACACATACCGCAATCAGCGAATTAAAACAGTGTTAGAAGCCATTGCTGATGTTGTTGCCAAAGAAGTTTTGTTGCCATCAGCATAGACATGGTAATCACTAGAGGTCGAATCCACTTTTGACCTTTGGTAACCACCACTTTTGCGCCAAGTTGAGCGCCAATAAAGCCACCGACCGCCATCGTCAAACCAATTTCCCATACAGGTAACCCTGCGATAACGAAAAACAACAATGCGGCGATGTTTGAAGTGAAATTCAAAATCTTAGTTCGTGCTGTTGCATCCACGAGAGAAAAGTGGCCAAGAGCAACAAAGCACACAGTAAAAATCGAGCCCGTACCGGGGCCAAAGAAACCATCGTAGAAACCAACTCCACCACCGATACACAATGCAAACATCGCTTCGGCAAGTTTTGGTTCTCCATCGATTTTTCGAGTACTTGGTGCGAGTAAAAAATAAAGAGAAATCGCAATTAGAAGAATAGGAATCAAACTGGTGAGTACGCTAGCATCAATAAACTGTACAGCCTCGGCACCGATTGCAGCACCAATAAAAGTACAGAGTATCGCGAAACGCATTTCCTTTAGGCTGACAATACCGTTACGCACGAAATACCAGCTAGCCGAGAAGCTGCCAAACGAACTTTGTAACTTGTTGGTTGCTAAAGCTTGAGTAGGGCTCAATCCCGCAGCCAAAAGCGCAGGGAGCGTAATGAGTCCTCCACCACCAGCCATGGCATCAATAAAACCAGCCACAGATGCAACCAAAAACAACGCGGTTAATACTTCTAAAGTAAGCTCCACTTACACTTCCTTGCTCAAAAATACGAAAAGAGCTAAACGGTAGCACTTAACACCTCAAACTAAAAAGGAAAGTCGAGATATGAACCTATTCCATATTTTCATTGATTTAAGTAAGTATTGAGAAGCTCTAACCTAAAGATCTACAGATAAAAGCTAACTTATATTGAAAAAAGATAATTTATAACGTTTATAGTGGCTTATTTTAAAAATGCAACACTGTATAATTATGTCTATACAGAGACATTTCCAATTTGGATAAATTTCCAAGGGTATTGTTAAAGTACGACTATCATACTCTATTACTACATTTATAATAACATCATTAAATCCGCCGCCGTATTTTCGACAATACCAAAAATAGACATAGACGCACCTAACAATAAATCGTCAAATTGGTCATTCCATTCAGTTGCCATATAAGCACTGATAAATTATTTCTTTGCGCTAGCGCAATTTTCATAAAAACCAGACTTAAGAATGCAACTCAAAAAAACAACATATTAATAATATAAAAATAATAATTAGAGTTAAGTCGCAAATATTTTCTTATTAATAAGAAATCGAAAGGCAAACTATAGAAAAAATAGATTTAAAGTTACATTTATATAAAATAAAATAAAATAAAATAAAAACAAACTAGGTATAACTGACATGTCAACCACATATCCAATAGCAGGTCAAAAATTTCCAAAAGATAATAAAACCACAGCGCCTTATCCAGTAAAAAAACCTAGCCAAGGCAATAAAAAGACATTCTTATTTTCAGTGGAATCTTTTGACATTTTAATAAATAACTCAATCAGAGATAAACTAACACTTACTCGCTGGGAGCGAATTAAAGGTCTATTTGAAAACACAGCTAATTACTATGTAACTGGAAGTGATTTTGCTTTTGTAGCTCAACTTTGTCAGAAAGTTACAGGGAAAAACAGTGTATTTTACATAAAAAGCTATGCTGGGGTTCCACATATTGTTGTATCAGGGTCCTCCGCATTACAACTACGACTAACCAATATAGGTAGTAGCCTCCCTAACCCAACTGTCATAAAATTTGCAGTTGGTTCAGAAAGCGTGATGAAATCTATAAAAAGCGGAGGCATAATTACAGTAGTACTTGTAACCGCTTATCATGTCGCCAATTATTTCTTAGGAGATAAGCAAACTCTCTCTAAACTTTATGGGAGTGTTGCTAGCGATATTATAAAAATCGGATTGTCTTCCGCAATAGCTGCGGGGTCGACAAAGCTAGCAACACTTTACCTAGGAAGTGCTGTATTTTTATCAGCAGGACCGATATTGGGAATAATTGTAGTTGGTGTATTAGTGGGGCAAAGCCTAAATTATATAGACCAAGAGTTCTCATTAACAAATAAACTTACTAATGCAATCGATACTCATATGGACAATATAGCTAAAAATGAATACGAAAAGCTATTTCTAAAAATACATAGCTCTGTAGCTTTAGGTCGTTTAAATGGAAGTAACCTCTAATGAAAGAAATGACGAAAAAAGACAGATACACTGCATTTTTTTTAGGCGTATTTTTTTTGTTATTATCAGTAACTTTATTCTATATTGGTATTAGCAAAAGTTATAACTTCGCCAATTTCATAATGGAATCTAGGCCTGAGGTCATATTTAATCAAATTTACATTTTATCTTTTTTTGGAAGTGGTGTTTTCCTCATTTTCTCTTTCATGGGCATATTCTCATTTATAGTTGGCAGAGCAGCAAAAGCTAAAGAAAGAAATTTCATTAATCGACTTTTAATAATTACATCTTTACTAACTATTATTAGTCCATATCCGTCTTTGTTATTAATAGACGTATTTGCTAAAAATCACGGGTTTCAATTTGACAAGTCAGAGTCCAGCTATAACTTACTGCTTGAAACTAGAATCTACAAACTCCATAAAGAATAACCCTAGTTATATTCATACGCTGTATAAACACTACCAATACTAACAAAAACACCCATAATTAAATAAAAAAGCCCGCTCAAATGAGCGGGCAATGAGGTTGTCATATAAGCCCTATTTACCGGGCTTATTGATTTTTATCTATTACGCTTCCAGACTCGCTTTTACTTTAGCGTGTAGCTCCTGAACAGAAGTTACTGACGCTTTTGCATCAGCAGTGTGAGACATACACGTTGCAAACGCAGCGTTTAGCGTTGTTGTGTAGTTCACTTTTTCTGCTAGAGCACCGCGGCGTAGAACTTTCGAATCTTCAATAGCTTGACGACCTGCAGCCGTGTTCACAATGTAGGTGTATTCGTTGTTCTTGATGCGGTCAAGAATGTGTGGACGACCTTCATGTACTTTGTTTACCAGGCGAGGGTTAATACCCGCTTCACCCAAGATTACAGCAGTACCGTGAGTCGCATCCAATTGGTAACCCAATTTTACTAGCTTAGACGCAAGGTCAACAACACGCTGCTTATCACCTTCACGAACAGAAAGTAGCGCACGACCACCTTCAGGGTACACACTGCCACAACCAAGCTCTGCTTTTGCGTAAGCTTCTGCAAACGTTGCACCAACACCCATCACTTCACCTGTTGAGCGCATTTCAGGACCCAATAGAGGGTCAACGCCAGGGAACTTATTGAAAGGTAGAACGACTTCTTTGACTGAGTAGTAAGGAGGAATAATCTCTTTGGTGAAACCTTGTGATTCCAGAGACTGACCTGCCATTACACGTGCCGCGATTTTCGCTAGTGGTGCACCCGTCGCTTTCGATACGAATGGAACGGTACGTGCAGCACGCGGGTTCACTTCGATTAGGTACACTTCGTTGTCTTTTACAGCAAACTGCGTGTTCATCAGACCACGTACACCAAGTTCGAACGCCAGCTTCTCAACTTGCTCACGCATCTTGTCTTGGATTTCTTGGCTTAGTGTGTAAGCAGGAAGTGAACATGCAGAGTCACCAGAGTGAACGCCCGCTTGCTCAATGTGCTCCATGATACCGCCGATAACCACGCGCTCACCGTCACAGATAGCGTCGATATCCACTTCTGTTGCATCATCTAGGAATCGGTCTAGTAGAACTGGAGATTCATTCGATACGCTTACTGCTTCGTTGAAGTAACGACGCAAGTCTTGTTCATCGTAGACGATTTCCATCGCACGACCACCCAAAACGTAAGATGGACGAACAACGAGTGGGAAGCCGATTTCACGAGATTTCTCAACCGCTTGCTCCATCGCCGTCACTGTTGCGTTTTGTGGTTGTAGAAGACCTAAACGCTCAACTGCAGCCTGGAAACGCTCACGGTCTTCTGCGCGGTCAATCGCATCTGGACTTGTACCGATGATTGGCACGCCCGCAGCTTCTAGTGCGCGAGCCAGTTTAAGTGGCGTTTGACCACCGTATTGAACAATCACACCTTTTGGCTTTTCAACGCGGGCGATAGACAACACATCTTCAAGAGTTACTGGTTCGAAGTAAAGACGGTCAGATGTATCGTAGTCTGTCGATACTGTTTCTGGGTTACAGTTCACCATAATGGTTTCGTAGCCATCTTCACGAAGCGCTAGTGATGCATGTACACAACAGTAGTCGAATTCGATACCTTGACCGATACGGTTTGGACCACCGCCCAGTACCATGATCTTGTCTTTATCTGTTGGGTTTGCTTCACACTCTTCATCGTAAGATGAGTACATGTAAGCCGTATCAGAAGAGAACTCAGCCGCACACGTATCCACACGCTTGTAGACAGGGTGGATGTTAAACTGGTCACGTAAACGACGGATTTCGCTTTCAGCCACACCTAACAGTTTAGATAGGCGCGCATCAGAGAAACCTTTACGTTTCATCTGGCGTAGAACTTCTTCTGTTAGACCAGCAAAGCCACCGGCTTTCACTTGCTCTTCTAGTTTAACTAGCTCTTCAATTTGAACTAGGAACCAGCGATCAATGTTCGTCAGGTTAAACACGCCATCCACTGACATGCCCGCACGGAATGCATCTGCGATATACCAGATACGCTCTGCGCCAGCTTCTTTTAGTTCGTGACGAATCTTAGTCAGTGCGTCAGGTGCATCTAGGTCAACCATCTCATCAAAGCCAGTCGCGCCAACTTCTAGGCCACGTAATGCTTTGTGAAGAGATTCTTGTTGGTTACGACCAATCGCCATTACCTCACCAACTGACTTCATCTGAGTCGTCAGGCGATCGTTAGCGCCAGCAAATTTCTCGAAGTTAAAACGAGGAATCTTGGTCACTACGTAGTCGATAGTGGGTTCGAATGATGCCGGAGTTGCACCACCTGTAATGTCGTTTTGCAGCTCGTCTAGAGTAAAGCCAACAGCCAGTTTCGCCGCAATCTTAGCGATTGGGAAACCTGTTGCTTTTGATGCCAGAGCAGAAGAGCGAGATACACGTGGGTTCATCTCGATGATAACCATACGGCCATCTTTCGGGTTGATACCAAACTGTACGTTTGAACCACCTGTCTCAACACCGATTTCACGCAGAACCGCTAGCGATGCATTACGCATTAGCTGGTATTCTTTGTCAGTCAGAGTTTGCGCTGGAGCAACCGTGATTGAGTCACCGGTGTGGATGCCCATTGGGTCGAAGTTTTCGATTGAACATACGATGATACAGTTGTCCGCTTTGTCGCGAACTACTTCCATTTCGTACTCTTTCCAACCGATTAGCGATTCATCGATAAGAAGTTCGTTAGTCGGAGAAAGATCCAGACCACGACGACAGATTTCTTCAAACTCTTCTTTGTTGTACGCGATACCGCCACCCGTACCACCCATGGTGAACGATGGACGGATGATACAAGGGAAGCCAACCATGTCTAAAACTTTGTAAGCTTCTTCCATCGTCTTCGCGGTATCAGCACGAGGACACTCAAGGCCGATAGACTTCATTGCTTTATCGAAGCGAGAACGGTCTTCTGCTTTATCAATCGCGTCAGCCGTTGCGCCAATCATCTCTACGCCGAATTCAGCAAGAACGCCGTGCTTCTCTAGATCTAGCGCACAGTTAAGCGCCGTCTGACCACCCATTGTTGGCAATACTGCATCTGGGCGTTCTTTCTCAATGATCTTGCGAACAACTTCCCACTGAATCGGCTCGATGTATGTTGCATCTGCCATTTCAGGGTCTGTCATGATGGTTGCTGGGTTAGAGTTAACTAGAATAACTCGGTAGCCTTCTTCACGAAGAGCTTTACACGCTTGTGCGCCAGAGTAGTCAAACTCACATGCCTGACCGATAACAATCGGACCAGCACCAAGAATTAGAATACTTTGAATGTCAGTACGTTTTGGCATTATCTACTACTCCGAATTAAGCGCTGTGTTTTTTGATGAGTTCGATAAAGTGGTCAAATAGCGGTGCCGCGTCGTGTGGACCTGGGCTTGCTTCTGGGTGACCTTGGAAACTAAATGCTGGCTTGTCTGTGCGGTGAATACCTTGTAGAGAACCGTCAAATAGTGATACGTGAGTCGCACGTAAGTTTTCCGGTAATGTTGCTTCATCTGCCGCAAAGCCGTGGTTTTGCGAAGTGATCATCACAACGTTACGCTCTAAATCTTTTACTGGGTGGTTCGCACCGTGGTGACCAAACTTCATTTTCACCGTTTGCGCACCCGACGCTAGCGCCAGAATTTGGTGACCTAGACAGATACCAAAAATTGGTAGGCCTTTTTCTAGGAACACTTTGGTCGCTTCAATCGCGTAGGTACATGGTTCTGGGTCACCAGGGCCGTTCGATAGGAACACGCCATCTGGATTCAGAGCCAAAACTTCTTCGGCTGACGTTTCAGCAGGAACAACCGTTAGGCGGCAGCCGCGGTCAACCAACATTCGTAAGATGTTGCGTTTTGCGCCGAAGTCGTAAGCAACAACGTGGTATGGCAACTCGCTGTCGTCTTTCGCTTCTGGAAGTCCACTCTCAAGCGTCCACGAACCTTGTTTCCATTGATACGCTTCTTTTGTTGTAACCTCTTTCGCAAGATCCATACCTTTCAAACCAGGAAATTCTTTTGCTTTCGCTAGCGCCAAAGCTTCGTCTAGATTGTTACCAGCTACGATACAACCGTTTTGAGCACCTTTTTCACGCAGGATACGAGTTAGCTTACGCGTGTCGATGTCTGCGATGCCGACGATGTTTTGCGACTTAAGATAATCAGAAAGGGATTGTTCATTACGGAAGTTAGAAGCGATAAGAGGGAGATCGCGAATCACAAGGCCTTGTGCATGAATGGAAGAGGATTCTTCGTCTTCGGAATTGGTTCCGGTATTGCCAATGTGAGGGTAAGTAAGAGTAACGATTTGCTGAGAATAGGAAGGATCAGTGAGGATTTCTTGATACCCCGTCATCGAGGTATTGAAAACGACTTCACCGACGGAAACGCCATCTGCCCCAATGGACACTCCGCGGAACACTGTCCCATCTTCTAGGACTAACAGTGCTAATTTACTCAAGACAACCTCCAGAATAAAAATGCAAAAAAAATAAATCAAACTGCAATCATGCCTTCCTTTACCTATAAAATCTACATAAATAGGTATTTCAGACAAATTGGCGGTATTCTAAAGATGGACTGCAAACCTGTCAACACACAATGAAAAATAAATTATCTTTTTCTAAAGAGTAATAGCATTTACTAGCAATAAGCCCTAAAAACACAAGTTTCCACCACCTGCAAACTTTGAAGATGGTTCTTTTTTTAGATTTTACAAATTTGAACTTTTTATAGATCACAAATTTTTATGAGATTTTCACGCAAACGTTAATCACAACAAAACAACATCAACTTTTAAGCAGTTAAGGCAAATAAGACAACAAAGCCAGCAAAAATACACACAAACAAGATCAAAAATGACGTCCTACAATACTCATTTTATTTACATAACTTTCTTCAAATACAAAAAAGCCGGCTTACGCCGGCGAATAATTATGTATTTAAAGCTCATTCAAACCAAGCACATCGGTCATGGTATAAAAGCCCGCCGGCTTGGAATGTAGCCACACTGCAGCCTTCACGGCACCATTAGCAAAAGTCATGCGGTCCGTCGCTTTGTGCGTTATTTCGACCCGCTCACCAATATCAGCAAACATTGCTGTGTGCTCGCCGACAATGTCACCTGCACGAATGGTTGCAAAACCGATTTCATCTTTAGTACGCTCACCAGTAATGCCTTCACGCGCATACACCGCAACATCACTTAACTTGTTGCCCATAGCGCCAGCAATCGCCTCACCCATACCAATCGCAGTACCTGACGGAGCATCAACTTTATGGCGGTGATGAGCTTCGACAATCTCGACATCGCAGTAATCACCCATTACTTTTGCAGCTTTCTCAAGCAACTTAAATACTAGGTTCACACCAACAGAGTAGTTAGGAGCCATCACAACAGGTACGTGCTTCGCAACTGCATCAATCAGTGCTCGCTCTTCTTCACTAAAGCCAGTGGTACCAATTACGATAGACTTCCCATGCTGTTTACATAACTCTAAGTTCGCTAACGTACTTACTGGAGCGGTAAAGTCGATAACAACATCAAAATTGTCGACCTCTTTCTCTAGGTCATCGGTCAGGAAAACATCGAACTTTCCTTCACCACAAAGTTCACCGATATCAACACCGACGAGCGAAGATTCTGGACGTTCTGAACCTGCCGTTACGGATGCATCTGGGTTTATGTGCGAGGCTTTGACTAGGTTGCGACCCATACGGCCAGCAGCTCCTGCGATTGCAATACGAACCATTGCGCTTTCTCTCCTTCTCTGGATAACGAGGCTTCTCGTTCTCTTTCGTTTCGCTGAATCTTTTTAAACTAACAACATACTGTGTTAACCACAAGCACGTTCATTGGGCTTAAGCGAACTCTTTTACGACACGTTGTAAGATCGGCACGTTAGCTTCAGGGAAGGTGTAATCCCCTAATTCACCAACTGCGACCCAGCGACCTTCTTGGCCTTCTCTACCATAAGGTTCGTTCTCGAACTGAGAGACGGTAATAAAATCAAATTTTAGTGACTTATCTGGGTAATCGTATTCAAGGTGTTCAAACGGTGCTTGTTCAATCACTCGAATCCCCACTTCCTCTTCAAGCTCACGAACCATCGCTTGTTCAACTGTTTCTCCTAGCTCGACTTTACCGCCCGGAAACTCCCAAAAACCACCTTTGTGTTTATCATCAGGACGTTTAGTAATAAAGATTTGCGACTTATCTTGATTGAAAATGATCGCTGCAACAATGTGAATTCTTTTCATGGATATTTACCTAGGATCTATCGATACAAAAAGAGCCGCCTAAGCGACTCTTTCTTATTAAGTTATCAAGTTAGATTAATTGATCTGACCGTGACACTGCTTGTATTTCTTGCCACTACCACATGGACAAGGTTCGTTTCGACCTACTTTACGCTCATCACGAACAACAGGTTGATTTGAGCCCTCAGACTCTTCACCATCAGCCAACTGATTTTCCGCAGCTGCATGCTGAGCCTGCGCACGACGAGCAGCTTCTTCTGCTTGTGCACGACGTTGCTCTTCCATACGCTCAACCTCTTCTTGCTGTTGAACGCGAACACGAGACAGAACAGTAATAACGTCAGTCTTCAGCGCTTCAAGTAAACCTTCAAACAATTCGAACGATTCACGTTTGTACTCTTGTTTCGGGTTCTTTTGTGCATAGCCACGTAGGTGAATACCTTGACGCAGATGATCCATCGCCGCCAGATGCTCTTTCCAAAGCGTATCGAGTGTTTGAAGCATCACTGATTTTTCGAAGTTACGAAGCACTTGTGCACCCACAACTTCTTCTTTCGCTTTGTATACTTCAACGGCTAGGCTGATAATCTTCTCACGCAGCGCTTCTTCGTACAGTTTGTCGTCTTCCTCAAGCCATTGCTTGATTGGCGCGTCTAGATCGAAATCTGCTTTCAAACGTTCTTGAAGACCTTCCACATCCCACATGTCTTCTAGAGATTGTGGTGGAATGTATTCGTCGATGATCGCTGTGAGCACATCTTCACGGTTTTGTTCAATCATGTCGCTGATATCGTCAACGTTCATGAGCTCATCACGCAGTTCGTAAACCACTTTACGTTGATCGTTCGCCACGTCATCGTATTCAAGAAGCTGTTTACGGATGTCGAAGTTGCGACCTTCCACTTTGCGTTGTGCTTTTTCAATAGAACGAGACAACATCTTAGATTCGATTGCTTCGCCTTCTTCCATACCGCTTTGAATCAAGCTTGCCATACGATCTGAAGTGAAGATACGCAGTAGTGAGTCTTCCATCGATAGGTAGAAACGAGATGAACCCGCATCACCTTGACGACCAGAACGGCCACGTAACTGGTTATCGATACGACGAGATTCATGACGCTCAGTACCGATGATATGCAGACCACCAGCATCTAAAACTTGATCGTGAACTTTTTTCCACTCAGCTTTGATTGCGTCGATTTGCTCTTTCGTTGGATCTTGTAGTGATTCAACTTTTGCTTGCCAGCTGCCACCTAGCACGATATCTGTACCACGACCCGCCATGTTTGTTGCGATAGTTACCGCACCAGGCATACCTGCTTCAGCAACGATTTCCGCTTCTTTCTCATGGAACTTAGCGTTCAAAACGTTGTGTTTGATCTTCGCTTTCTTCAAGGCGTTGGAGAGTAGTTCTGATTTTTCAATCGATACTGTACCAACCAATGTTGGCTGACCTTTCGCAACGCGCTCTTTGATATCTTCAATGATTGCAGCAAACTTCTCAGCTTCGGTACGGTACACCACATCCGGCATATCGTTACGAATCATTGGTTTGTTGGTTGGAATAACAACAGTTTCCAAGCCATAAATAGATTGGAACTCAAACGCTTCAGTATCCGCTGTACCAGTCATACCAGACAGTTTCTCGTATAGACGGAAGTAATTCTGGAATGTGATAGAGGCTAGCGTTTGGTTTTCGTTTTGGATCTTAACGCCTTCTTTCGCTTCGACAGCTTGGTGAAGACCTTCTGACCAACGACGACCTGGCATTGTACGACCAGTGTGTTCATCAACGATCACAACTTCGCCGTCATCGTTAACGATGTAATCCACATTACGCTCAAACAGCACATGTGCACGTAGAGCAGCATTTACGTGGTGAAGCAAGCTGATGTTCGCAGGTGAGTACAATGTATCACCTTCTTCCATCAAACCATTTTTAACCAATAGCTCTTCTACGTATTCTTGACCCGTTTCAGTCAAGTGAACTTGTTTTGATTTTTCATCAACAGTGTAGTGACCATCGCCACGATACTCTTCAGAATCTTCTTTATCTTGCTTCTGTAGGTGCGGGATAAGCAGGTTGATTCGAGTGTAAAGTTCTGAACTGTCTTCTGCCGGACCAGAGATGATCAAAGGAGTACGAGCTTCATCAATAAGGATTGAGTCCACCTCATCGACCACTGCAAAGAAACGTTCGCGCTGAACACGGTCTTCATTGCGGAAAGCCATGTTGTCGCGCAAGTAATCGAAACCAAACTCGTTGTTTGTTCCGTATAGAATATCAGCTTGGTACGCTTCTTTTTTCGCTTGAGGAGGCATGTTCGGTACGTTAACACCAACCGTCATACCTAGGAATTCAAATAGCGGACGGTTTGTCTCCGCATCACGTTTAGCGAGGTAGTCGTTGACCGTAACAACGTGTACGCCTTTACCAGGAAGTGCATTTAGGTAAGCAGGAAGAGTTGCCGTTAGAGTTTTACCTTCACCCGTGCGCATCTCTGCGATTTGGCCTGCATTTAGAACCATACCGCCGATGAGCTGCACGTCGAAGTGACGCATACCGTATACACGTTTAGACGCTTCACGAACAGTAGCAAAAGCTTCTGGAAGTAGCTTATCAAGAGTTTCGCCTTGCTCTAGGCGCTCACGGAACTCAACAGTTTTCGCTTTAAGCTCTTCATCTGAAAGTGCTTCAAATGTTGGTTCGTAGTTATTGATCTCTTTTACAATTTTTCTAAGGCGGCGCAGTGTTCGGTCGTTGCGACTGCCAATTACTTTTGTCAGTAGCTTAGTTATCATTTTTCGTGAATCTCTCTTTAATCAGACCGTTCCCGATCTACTCGTAATGCCTTCAGTCTCTGCCAGTTTGGAACTAAGAATACTGAGATAAATCATTTATCAAAGATATTGAGTTCAAACATTCATATTTCAAGGCTAAGTTTCGAAACAATGTGGCTTAGTGTAAGGATTTTTCATCGATACAACCATAAATAGACGTATTTGTTTGAAGCACTCTGAAATTTTTAGTTAAAGTGGTGATGGATTAACCAATATTATTAGCTGCTACACGACGAAACTTGGCAAAAACAGGACTTTACCACGTTCAATCCATCTCCATTGTAAAACTGAGGCTAAAGACGTTAATGTAAACTATACCTAGTGAGAAAGCTGCTCTAGAATAGTCATATCTCAACAAAATTAGATTTTACCTATGCGTGATCATCGACCAACCTCGACAGAGGATGTAATTGCTGAGTCTCAATTTAAGCAAATTCAAGAACATGCCGGAGATATCTTGCAGCTTAACCAAGCTCTACAAACAATTTTACCAAAAGGGACGGCAGATCATTGCCGAGTTGCAAATATTCGCAATGGCCATCTTCTGATAGACGTATCTAGCGCGGCCATCAAAATGAAGATCGACTACGATCGTCTAATGATCTTAAACAAACTGCGCACACAAGGTTATGCAAAATTGATAAGTGTCGACGTTCGGATCAACCCTTCACTTTATCGTAATCGATACGAGAAAGACGATAGGCCAAAACGCCCGCCACTCACTGAGTCAGCAGCTCAATCACTGATGACCATCGCTGATATGGCCCCACCAAAAATCCAAGAGCGACTAAAAAGGCTCGCAGATATGGCAGAAAAATCTGGCCAATAACCATCAACCATCATCAAGTGCGGTAAAATTTAGATAGAAAAAAACCAGGTCGAAACCTGGTTTTTAATATTCTTTGACTAACTTATGCTAGCACCATGTTTGGCTCTGCAAAAGCGACTGGAGAACCCACTTCTTCTTCGAA
Source organism: Vibrio sp. SALL6 (assembly GCF_002002385.1). Lineage (NCBI taxonomy): Bacteria > Pseudomonadati > Pseudomonadota > Gammaproteobacteria > Vibrionales > Vibrionaceae > Vibrio > Vibrio sp. SALL6. The sequence continues at coordinate 164,441 of NZ_MQVK01000020.1, read as the reverse complement.
AGTGGTCCATTCCCATGCTTCTTGATCCGCCAATACTGCGCGTAGAAGTTGGTTGTTTAAACCGTGACCTGATTTATAAGCACGAAATTCACCAATAATTGGATGACCACACATGTAAAGGTCGCCAATTGCATCTAACACCTTGTGAGTAACAAACTCATTCTCAAAGCGCAGACCTTCTTCGTTCAGAATTCGGTAATCGTCCAATACGATAGCATTGTCGAAACTACCACCCAAAACTAGGTTTTGAGATTGTAGGTACTCGATATCACGCATAAAGCCAAACGTACGTGCACGAGAAATTTCGCGAACGAAACCTTGAGATGAGAAGTCAAACAGCAGGCGCTGCTCGTCTGATTCAATCGCAGGGTGGTTAAAGTCAATTTCGAAGTCCATACGGAAGCCGTTAAATGGGACAAATTCTGCCCACTTATCGCCATCTTCAAAACGAACTGACTTTTTAATGCGGATAAAACGCTTAGGAACGTTTTGCATTTCGATACCAGCTTGCTGAAGCAGGTAAACGAACGGGCTTGCGCTACCATCCATAATTGGGATTTCAGGTGCGTCAACTTCAACAATAATGTTGTCGATGCCCATACCTGCAAGTGCAGCGTTCAAGTGTTCAACCGTTGAAATACGCACACCTTCGTCGTTCACTAATGCAGTACAAAGCATAGTGTCACGAACAGAAGCTGGATCAGCTGGAAAATCCACAGGTGGATTTACATCTGTACGACGGTAAATAATACCTGTGTTTGCAGCAGCCGGGCGCAGAGTAAGCGTGACTTTACGACCAGAGTGGAGACCCACACCAGTAGTTTTCACTATTTCTTTCAGAGTACGTTGTCTGATCATCTGCTTGCCTCTCTAAAATATGCTACAAAACACGGCCGTCTGTAACGTCGACCGTGAATGCTACCATAATTTTGAGCCATGTCAAATTTATGGGTTAAAGATTAATCAGCCTGACGACGTAAAAATGCCGGGATATCTAAGTAACCGCTTTCTTTCTCTTGCTTTGGTGCTGCTGAGCTTTGGCCCGCGGCAGGAGAAGAAGAAACTGTGTTTGTCGGCTGAGGAGTTACCTGTGGCTTCTCTTGCACTTGATTCTGCAAAGTTTGTGCCGGCTTTTCTTCAGCTTGCGTTGCCGCAACTTGTTGTGGCTGAGCTTGAGGAGCCGAAGCTACTTTTGCTTTACCACCAGCGACTAGCGTGATATCTGGCTTTCTTTCATTGCCAATACCTGTCGCAACTACTGTCACACGGATTTCATCTGTCATATCTGGGTCTAGAGAAGTACCGATAACCACGGTCGCATTGTCAGATGCAAATGCCTTCACTGTGTTACCCACTGTCTCAAACTCATCAAGACGCATGTCCAGACCAGCAGTGATGTTAACAAGAACACCGCGAGCACCAGCAAGATCGATATCTTCTAGAAGTGGGCTAGAAATTGCCATCTCAGCCGCTTCTTCAGCTCGGTCTTCACCTTTCGCAATACCACTACCCATCATCGCGTGACCCATTTCAGACATCACTGTACGTACGTCTGCAAAGTCGACGTTGATCATACCAGGGCGAGTGATTAGCTCGGCGATACCTTGAACTGCATTCTTAAGAACGTCATTCGCACTCGCAAATGCTTCAAGCAATGTTACGCCACGACCAAGAACTTTAAGTAGCTTCTCGTTTGGAATCGTAATTAACGAGTCAACGTGCTTAGATAACTCATCGATGCCTTGCTCAGCAAACGCTAAACGCTTTTTGCCTTCAAAGCTGAACGGTTTTGTTACAACCGCTACAGTCAGAATACCTAGCTCTTTCGCCACTTCAGCAATAACAGGTGCTGCACCAGTACCTGTACCACCGCCCATACCAGCTGCGATAAACACCATATCGGCACCAGTTAGGGAATCTTTAATTCTATCTCTGTCTTCGAGAGCTGCCTCACGGCCAACTTGTGGATTCGCACCTGCACCCAGACCTTTAGTGATATCACCACCAATCTGAATGACATTGCCAACGCTTGTCTTACGAAGTGCTTGCGCATCAGTGTTGACGCTGATGAATTCCACACCTTCGATGGATTCACGCACCATGTGTTCAACGGCGTTACCACCGCCGCCACCAACTCCAACGACCTTGATTACTGCATCGTCAGACATTTCCATCATCGGTTCAAACATGTGTTGTCTCCGTTTATCCTGCAACTCAGGTTAAAACTCTTTTTGTATCCAATTACGCAATTTATCGAAAAAGCCAGTAACAGATGAGCGTTTAGGTTCATTGTAATCGCTATCGTCGCTAGACTGCATGTCTCTTGCGTAATGAAGTAATCCAACTGCCGTAGAATGGTACGGCTCTTTTACATAGTCAGTTAGCCCGCTGACTTCGAGCGGTTTGCCGACCCTTACTTGATTGCGGAATACGCGCTCCGCACATTCTACTACTCCGTCAATTTGCGCAGCACCGCCGGTTAGAACTACACCCGCAGCAAGATGGTGCTTAATGCCCTCTTCGCGCAGTTTCGCTTGTACAGAGTCGATAGTTTGGTTAACTAATCCCATAAGCTCAGAGTATCGTGGCTCAATCACTTCAGATAAAGTCTGACGCTGTAGACTACGTGAAGGACGTCCTCCTACGCTTGGGACATTAACCGTGTCATCCTTACTGACCAGTTCACTCAAAGCACAGCCATATTTGACTTTTATTTCTTCAGCATCGCTCACTGGCGTACCAAAAGCAAAAGCAATATCGCTCGTTACAGCATTTCCTGCGTACGAAAATACTTCTGTGTGACGTAACGCACCACCAGTCCAGATAGCCACATCCATCGTGCCGGCGCCAATATCTACCACACAAACTCCGAGCTCTCTTTCATCCTCGGTGATTACCGCATTACTTGCAGCAAGCCCTGAAAACACAAGTTGCTCTACTTTAAGGCCGCAGCGCTCTACTGCCTTAATAATATTGCGTGCCATGTCATTATGACACGAGATAAGATGGACACTGACTTCCATTCTTACCCCTGATAAACCAAGAGGGTTTTTGATCCCTTCTTGATAGTCGATGGTGAATTCTTGAGGAATCACGTGAAGGATTCGCTGTTCATCACCGATTTTAATTGATTTCGCGGTATGGATCGCTCTGTCCATATCTTCTTGAGAAACTTCCTCGTCTGATATGGTGCCCATGCCTTTTTCAATTCGGCTTGCGATATGCTTACCAGACAACGAAATGAAGACTCGGCTGATTTGGCACTCGGCCATTAGCTCAGCTTGATCAATTGCACGTTGTACTGATTTTACAACCGACTCCAAGTCATTCACGCCACCTTTATCCATGCCACGCGAAGGGCTACTACCCGCACCAATAATATTAATTTGGCCATCAGGTAGAATCTCACCCACTAGAGCTGATACGGTTGCAGTGCCTATATCAAGACCAACAATAATGTTGTCATCTGCGGCCTTAGTCATCTGTACTCTCTTCTAACTCTTCTTCAGGAAACCAACCGACTGCGGCTCCTGTATCGTACCTGAGATCGATATAACTGATTCGTTGCGTGTCACTGCCAAGCTTGTTATAGAGCGAAAAAAAACGCTCTATACGCTCAAGAAGAGACTCTTTACCAAGCTCTAATCGAATACCGTTATCTAGGATGATTTGCCAAGCTCGTCGCTCGTTTAACACCAGAGACGATATCGCTAAACCCAATTGTTGAAACTTAGGACTCAGTTCGCGGTAAGTTTGTAACACTTCCGGGCCAGTGTCTTTGGGTCCATACAACTTAACTTTCTCGTCCTTTAACAAAGCAACATCACCATCGAAAACCAAACCGTTTTTATCTAACAGTTCGTTGCCATTCCAAATGGCTTCGGGTTGATGCTCTGTTAAGAAAACTTTTACTGTATCGGGCCACTGCTTGCGAATCGCTGCATGAGCAACCCACGGCAATGCTTCAACACTTTGCTGTAATACATCAATATCCTGAGACATGAATGTACCGATGTGATCTATTCGACTAAATGCAGCCTGAACATCGTCAGCTTTGACGTACTCCAATTTACCTTGAAGCACTATTTTGGAGAGAGGTAACCTTTGGTCATCCCACATCCAACTGATCGCCGAGTACAAAACAGAACTAATTAAGGTCACAACCACAACGAAAAATAGCGCACCCAAGATTTTATCTTGGCGACCACGGTTATTGTCCGTGTTTAGTCGCTCTTCATTAAGTGCAATATTCAACAACGTCTTCGTTTCCTGACTTTTGTCGTGTACTTTTCACCGCATAATATCGTATCGGCAAAAGTATTGACTTTAACCTTGGGATTATACTGAGCTCTTGTAAACTATCAAACACTGATAACAATAAATCACAACGATCTTGACGCAAAATCGAGATCTGAGTCTTATCTGTCCTTTGCGTCATCACTCTGACTTATCCAAGCATCTTGTTTATATTTAACTCAAGATTAGCAAGCTGTTTGGCAACTTTACCAACATCACCAGCACCTTGCGTTAAAATTAGGTCGCCGTCTTGTATAACGTTAGCCAAAACTGATGGTAATTGCTCGATTTCTGGAACAAAAATCGGATCTACTTTACCTCGGCTGCGAATCGTACGGCACAAAGAGCGTCCATCCGCGCCGGCAATCGGTTTTTCACCCGCGGCATACACGTCAAGCATGATCAATACATCAACCTGCTCAAGCACGTTTGCAAAATCATCGTAAAGGTCACGAGTGCGACTGTAACGATGTGGTTGGAAAATCATAACCAATCGCTTATCTTGCCAACCACTGCGTGCTGCATTAATGGTTACGTCAACTTCCGTTGGGTGATGACCGTAATCATCGACTAACATCGCATGACCGTTACCTGTATCAAACTCACCAAGGTGATCAAAACGACGGCCAGTACCTTGAGTGCCCGCCATCGCTTTTAGAATCGCGTCATCTTCAATGTCGTCTTCCGTTGCGACCGCTATTGCTGCTGATGCGTTCAACGCATTGTGACGGCCTGGAATGTTTAGCGTGATATCGAGGTTAGCTCGACCTTTACGTACTACTGTAAATTTACCTTGCTGACCTTCTTGATGATAATTTTCGATACGTACGTCCGCATCGTCAGAAAAGCCGTAGGTGATCACTTGACGGCTAATACGCGGAATCAACTCACGAATCACTGGATCATCGATACAGACAATGGCTTGGCCATAAAACGGCAGGTTGTGAAGAAAATCAATGAAGGTTTGTTTCAACGTTTCGAAGTCACCACCGTAGGTATCCATGTGGTCAGCTTCAATGTTGGTAACGATGCTCACCATAGGCTGCAGGTGCAAGAAAGAGGCGTCGCTCTCATCCGCTTCTGCAATCAGAATACGGCTAGAGCCCAAGCGCGCATTGGTGCCCGCGCTCTTTACTAGACCGCCGTTTACAAACGTTGGATCAAGGCCTGCTTCAGAATAGATTTGTGTGACTAGTGCTGTGGTGGTGGTTTTACCATGTGTACCCGCAACAGCGATACCATGACGGAATCGCATCAGTTCAGCCAGCATTTCTGCTCGGCGAACAATAGGAATACGCAATTCACGAGCCGCCATGACTTCAGGGTTTTCTTCGTTAATCGCTGTGGAAACGACTACCACACTAGCCTTTTCGACATTACTTGCTTGGTGACCAATAAATACGGTTGCCCCTTTTGACACTAAGCGCTCGGTTACTGGGTTTTCAGACAAGTCTGAACCCGTGATTTCATAACCTTCGTTTAGAAGAACTTCAGCAATGCCGCTCATGCCCGCACCACCGATACCGATGAAGTGGATGCATTTCACGCGACGCATTTCTGGTACCATCGCGCGAATCTGAGCTAAGTCTTGTGTATGTTGGATAGTCATTAATTCGATTCTCAATAATTCGTTAACGCTTTTCGGTCAAAGCGACAATGGCTTGTGCGACAACTTTGTCAGCATCTAATTTTGCGGCACTGCGTGCCTTTTGAGCCATTGAAAGTAAAGCTTGGCGATCCAATTGTTGGATCTGTTGAGTCAAAGACTCCACGGTTAAATCAGGTTGTTCAATCATCTTCGCAGCACCGCATTCCACTAAGTGGTCGGCATTCAGTGCCTGTTGACGGTCTTTATGCATGAACGGGATAAAAATCGCGCCTACACCTGCTGCTGAGACTTCAGATACCGTCAATGCGCCAGAACGGCACACTAACAGATCTGCCCACGCATACGCTTGTGCAACATCATCGATAAACTCGGTCACTTCTGCATTAGCAACATTGTTCGCTTGATAAGCAGCTTGCACTTCTTGCGCTGCGCCTTTACCTGCTTGATGACGAATACAGTAGTCTTGTCCCAAGTTTGCCATCACCGCTGGTAATGTTTGATTAAGAATACGCGCCCCTTGGCTGCCGCCCATAACAAGAATACGAATTGGTCCTTCTCTCTCTTGCATACGTTGAGCGGGCTCATCCAACTGCGTTACGTCTTCACGTACTGGGTTACCGACAACCACCGCAGAAGGAAATGCGCCGGGAAACGCTTGAAAGACTTTCTTAGCGATCTTTGATAGCCATTGATTTGTTAAACCTGCAACCGCGTTTTGTTCGTGTAGAACAACCGGGATACCGCTTAACCAAGCCGCGATACCACCCGGACCACTCACATAGCCGCCCATACCTAAAACTGCATCCGGCTGCCAGCGCTTCATGTGCGCTCGTGCTTGCATGATGGCATTAATAATTTGAAAAGGGGCAGTTAAAAGACGTTTAACACCTTGGCCTCGCAGACCTTTTACTTTGATAAAGTCGATCTCAATACCATGCTTTGGCACCAAATCGGCTTCCATTCGATCCGCTGTACCTAACCAACGGATCTCCCAATCTTGTTCTTGAAGCTGCTTTGCCACCGCCAAACCTGGGAATACGTGACCGCCGGTACCACCAGCCATCACCATCAAACGTTTATTCTGTTTCATTCGTCTGTTGTTCTGATTGTTGTTGCGCGCGTTTCAAGCGGCATTCGTGATCGATACGCAGCAATATGGACACTGCAACGGACATAATAATCAGACTGGAACCACCATAACTGATTAGTGGAAGCGTCAAACCTTTGGTTGGAACAATACCAGCGGCTGCGCCCACATTGACCATGGTTTGAAACGCAAACCAAATACCAATCCCAAACGCTAAGTAACCACCAAACATCTCGCCTTCTTCAAAAGCACGTTTGCCGATATACACAGCTTTAAGTACCAAGCTAAAAATCAACATCAGCACTAAAACAACACCGACGAAACCAAGCTCTTCAGCCAATACCGCAAATACAAAGTCGGTGTGCGCTTCTGGTAGGTATTCCAGTTTTTGAATTGAGTTCCCTAACCCTTGACCAAACCATTCTCCGCGACCAAACGCCATCAAAGATTGAGTCAACTGATAGCCGCTACCGAACGGATCTTCCCATGGGTCAAGAAACGAAGTAACACGGCGCATACGGTACGGTTCTACCAAGATCAAACCGACGACAGCGCCAATGCCTGCAATCATCAGGGCCAGAAACTGGGTTAGCTTCGCGCCCGCGATAAATAACATGCCAAACAGAGTAACCAGCATTACAACGACGGTACCCAAGTCCGGCTGACCAAGTAACAAGACGGCGAAGAAAGCAAACACCATGATTGGCTTCATAAAGCCGCCAAAGAAGGTCTGGCGCACTTCATCTTGCTTACGGACTAAATAACCGGACATGAAGATGAACAGCGATAACTTCGCAACTTCGGCAGGCTGTAAGTTGAACAGACCAAGCGGAATCCAACGAGAAGCGCCATTTACTGACTTACCTGCAAGAAGTACAACAATCAGCAAGCCGAATGAGACCCAAAGCAAGTAATGACTTTTCTTAAACCATTGCTCTAAAGGTACTTGAAGTATCACCGCAGAGGTCCCGATCGCCAACACTAAGAAGGTGGCATGACGGAACATGAAGTGGAACGGCTGATCGGTCAATCGTGAGCTGATTGGGAAAGACGCAGAGGTCACCATAATCAAACCAGTCAACATCAAACCCAACGCAATCCACACCAACTGGCGATCAAACAGCGCTTCTGGCGCTGGATGCTTAAGCCAATTACCAATGTTGTGTTTAACGTTACTTAAACCCACGAAACGAGTAACCTTTAGTTATGCATATTTCTGAGCAAGAACAGCAAATGCATCGCCTCTTGCCATAAAATTGTCGAATTGATCAAAGCTAGCACATGCGGGAGACAGCATCACCATATCACCAGATTTTAACTGCGAAGATATTTGTTGAATCACATCTTCCATGGTGTTGAAACGGATTGCTGACTCATGTAGTGGCATAAAATCATCACCGTCTAGACCAAAACAGCACAGTTGTAGGTTAAGCGTTGCAAAGATCGGTTTTAATGGCGTGAAGTCCGCGCCTTTACCGACACCACCAACGAGCAGATAAAGTTTACCGGTCGACTCTAATCCTGATAGCGCAGCCATAGTGCTTGCGATATTAGTTGCTTTAGAGTCATTCACCCATTTTACGCCACGATTATCCGCAACCACCTGGCATCGGTGTGTCAGTCCAGTGTAATTTTTAAGTGCATTCAAAGCGTTGTGGTAATCAACACCTGCAGCTTTGAGCAGAGCCAACACGACGAGAGCGTTCGCTAAGTTATGTTTGCCGACAAGTTTCAATTCATCGCTGGCGATGACGCGCTGACCATGATCAAGTAACCATGTGCGAGAACCATCGACTTCAAGGCCGTAAGCTTGCTCATCGCTGCCAAACGTAACCACGGGCATCTCAACCTCTGGGTAGGTCTCTTGGTCATCACGGTTAACCACGGCTAACTCTGCATGATCAAAAATACGCAACTTAGCAGCGCGATAATCTGCCATACCTTCGTAGCGATCCATATGATCTTCGGAAAGGTTAAGAAATGCCGCCGCTTTGAGTTTCAAACTCGACGTCGTTTCCAACTGAAAACTTGAAAGTTCCAGTACATACAAATCCGCATCTTGCTCAAGCAGCTCCAGTGCAGGCACGCCAATGTTACCGCCGACACCCACCGTCAATCCTGCCGCTTTCGCCATCACACCAGTTAAATCTGTCACCGTGCTCTTGCCGTTTGAACCCGTGATGGCCACCACTGGCTTATTCACAGCCCAAGCAAACAACTCGATGTCCCCCACGACAGGCGTGCCTTTCGCTAGCACCGTTTGTATCTCTGGTGTCGCCAACGCTATACCAGGGTTGGTCACCACCAAGTCAGCTTCTGCAAGCCACTGGGTATTCCAACCACCACGGTGTAGTTCAACCTGTTCAGGCAGACGCTCGGCGCCTGGCGGATTGTCACGCGTATCAATAACTTTAACCGTCAATTGCGGCTGAGTTTTTCGGAGGTGTTTAACGACAGAGAGCCCGGTAATACCGAGCCCTACGACGACAACGTTATGTATGTTTTGCCAACGTTCCATATGTGATCACACTGTATTGCTTGTTCTTGGAAAGTGCGTTTAACGCACTTTCAATGTCGCAAGACCAATCAGAACAAGAACCATAGAAATTATCCAGAATCGCACGATTACACGAGGTTCTGGCCAACCTTTTAATTCGTAGTGATGATGAATTGGTGCCATGCGGAAAATGCGTTGACCGCGCAGCTTGTATGAACCGACTTGGAGGATTACAGACAGTGTTTCCATAACAAACACACCGCCCATGATAACCAGCACCAATTCTTGACGAACCAAAACAGCGATAGTGCCTAGTGCACCACCTAGCGCAAGAGAGCCTACGTCACCCATAAATACTTGTGCTGGATAGGTGTTGAACCATAAGAACCCAAGACCCGCGCCCACAATCGCCGTACATACCACAACAAGCTCAGAGGCGTGTGGTAGATATGGGATGTGCAGATATTCAGAAAAGTTAACGTTACCAGTAGCCCAAGCGATAACGGCAAAGCCTGCAGCAACCAGTACCGTCGGCATGATAGCCAAACCATCTAAGCCATCAGTGAGGTTTACCGCATTACTGGTGCCAACAATAACGAAGTAAGTCAGAATGATGTACATCAGACCAAGCTGTGGCATCACGTCTTTAAAAAATGGCACGACAAGCTGCGTCGCTGCTGTGTCTTTACCATAAGCGTATAGAGCAAATGCCACAACAAATGCGATCAAAGACTGCCAGAAATACTTCCAACGCGCGATCAAACCATCGGTGTTTTTACGCACCACTTTACGATAATCATCGACAAAGCCAACGGCGCCATAACCTAGCAACACCGTCAGTACCGCCCAAACATAAGGGTTGGATAAATCAGTCCACAATAGAATCGTGATCGAAATAGCCGCCAAAATCATGATACCGCCCATAGTAGGAGTACCACGCTTGCTAAAGTGAGACTCAGGGCCTTCGTTACGCACGACCTGACCAATTTGAAGCATTTGCAAACGCTTGATCATGATAGGTCCCATCCAAAGAGAAAGACCTAGGGCAGTAAGTACACTGAGAATTGCTCGAAAAGACAGGTATTCAAACAATCGGAAAAAAGACAGGTATGGCTGTAGCAGCTCGGCAAGCCAAATAATCATTAAAAATACTCCTTCAAAGCAGCAGCGACTTCAAACATACGTGCACCGTTCGCGCCTTTAACCAAAATAGTGTGTTGGTCAGAAACGGTTTGGTCTAGATGCTGCTTGATGTAGTCAATCATCTCTTGATGTGTCTCAAAGTGAATGCCATGGCAAAGCTCGCTAATGATCTTTGCGTCTGCACCATATGTGAGAACATGTTCAAATTTTTGTGGGGCAGCATGTTCCCCGACTTGACGGTGAAGTGCAAGACTTTCCTCACCCAATTCCGCCATATTGCCTAAAATCAACCAGCGCTGACCGTGAAACGCCCCAAGCAAATCAACCGCCGCTTTCATCGCAGGTACGCTTGCATTGTAGCTGTCATCGATCAACTTGATCGTCGAGCTGAGTTGATCTACATCCACTCGGCCTTTTACTTTGTTAAGGTTTAAAAGACCAAACTGAATCTCTTCAACGGTTGCCCCCATGTGTAGCGCAATGATTGAGGCCGCAATGGCATTTGCAACGTTATGTTGACCAATAATACCAAGTGACAGTTCAATTTCTCGCGAATCTGATGAAATATGCAAAGTAAAGCTCGCTTTACCTTCCTCATTCATTGTCACGTTCGATGCGTAAAAGTCCGCTTGCGAATTATTATGCGAGAAAGTGATCACTTTTTTATCTGCAAGAACCGATTGCCACAGCGCGTCACCGTTACTATCGAGATTGACGATGGCAATGCCACCAGCCTGTAACCCTTGATAGATTTCACCTTTGGCTTGCTTTACACCCTCAATAGAACCAAAGCCTTCCAAATGCGCCGCCGCAACATTGTTTACCAGCGCGATATCCGGTTTCACAAGCTGCGTAGTGTAAGCAATTTCACCAATATGGTTTGCGCCTAGCTCAATCACCGCGTAATCGTCATCTTGCTGAGAACGCAGCAAGGTCAGCGGAACACCAATATCATTATTGAAGTTCCCTGCCGTGAACAACACGTTGCCTTTTTGCTGAAGAATGCTGGCAACCATCTCTTTCACCGTGGTCTTTCCACAGCTGCCAGTTATCGAAACGGTAGGCGTTTGGCAAGAATGATGCACCCAAGAAGCTAACTCGCCCAGTGCGATTTTGGTATCCGATACCACGACTTGCGGCGCATTCACATCAAGACGCTTTTCAACCAATAAGGCACCAGCCCCCGCTTCAAATGCTTGCTGACAAAAATTATGAGCATCGAATCGTTCACCGACAAGCGCAACAAACAGCGCACCATTGTCGATCGTTCGCGTGTCAGTGGACACTGCGTCGATAGTCAGATCGTTACCGAATAACGCTCCGCCAGTGATTTCTGCAATTTGAGATAAAGTAACCTTGATCATGAGGACAATCCTAAAAGCTGCATTGCGGATTCGCGGTCGGAATAATGAATCGTTTCGCCATTACGAATTTGGTAGTCTTCGTGGCCCTTACCTGCCAGCAAGATAATGTCTTGAGGCGCAGCGTTTTCTAACGCGTAAGAAAGCGCTTTAAAGCGATCATGCTGGACAATCGCTTCTGCTGGTTTGGATAGGCCAGCAAGCATATCTTTGACGATGAATACAGGGTCTTCACTGCGCGGGTTATCATCGGTCAAGACGACTTTGTCACCCAAACGCTCAGCGATTTCTGCCATCATCGGACGCTTACCCGCATCGCGATCGCCACCACAACCGAAAATAGCCCAAAGCTGTCCGTCACAATGCACGCGCAGTGCTTGTAATGCTTTTTCAAGCGCATCAGGCGTGTGAGCGTAATCGACCACAACTTTGGCGCGATGCTCAGCTTGGAATAGCTCCATTCGGCCTAACACCGGCTGCAATTGAGCAGCCGTCGCTAGCAAATCGCTCTTATCAAAACCAAGGCTCAATAAGGTCGCAAATGCCAGCATTAAGTTGGCTGCGTTGAATTCACCAATCAACGGCGCATGCAGCGTACCTTCGCCAAACTGACCATCAAAACGAATCGTAATACCGGATTCAGCATAAGCCACTTGGCTCGCCCACAGCGCGTGTTCAAACTCAGTTGTAGGAGCAAGAGAAACGGCAATCGCATTGGTCAGTTGTTTCGTCCACGCAGCGCCAACTTCGTCATCAACATTGATGATTGCTTGATCACATTGATGCTGGGTAAACAGCGTTAGTTTGGCGTTGGCGTACTCTTCCATCGTACCGTGATAATCAAGATGGTCTCGGCTCAAGTTGGTAAATACGCCAGCAGCAAAGGAAAGGGATTTAACGCGGCCTTGGATCAAGCCATGAGAAGACACTTCTAACGCCGTATATTGCGCTTGTTGTTCGGCCAAAGAAGCCAGCGTATGCTGGATTTCCACCGCGTTTCCTGTGGTGTTCGCCGCTTCTTTTAAATCATCTAAGAAACCATTACCTGTGGTGCCCATCACTGCTGCTTTTGAGCCAACTAATCCAATCCACTGCGCGATAAGCTGGGTGATGGTAGTTTTACCGTTTGTACCTGTCACACCAATCAACTTCATATCAGGATAGGTGTACAACTGGCCGGCAATTTCAGATAAACATTTATCAAGCGCATCGAGATAAACCACCGGAATATCATCGATGATGTCAATTGTGCCATGCGCTTTCACATCACAAGCCTGGGCAATCACCGCATTGGCGCCTTTTTCAATCGCAGAGGCAATGAACTTACGTCCGTCTACCGCATGGCCGACAAGAGCGACAAAAGTTGTACCTGGTTGAACTTTGCGACTATCAAGTTCTAGTTCTGAAACGAGAACGGACGCCAAACTAGGGCAATCCACCCAAGGGGAAAGCAGCGCGTCCATACTGATGGCTTTAGTCATAATTGTTCTCCGAGCTTTGGCTCAGGTTTTCTTAAAGTGCTTTGCAGCAGGCTACATCGCCTACTGCTGGAATTTGTTTTCATCAGGTGCGACGTTCAGGATTTGCAGTGCACCTTTCATAATTTCAGAAAAGACAGGAGACGCGACCGAACCACCATAGTAATCATCACCTTGCGGCTCATTCACAATCACCACCAACGCAATTCGTGGGTCGCTCACAGGTGCTAGACCTGCGGTATAAGTGATGTATTCATCACTATAGCCACCCGCCGATGCTTTTCGAGACGTACCCGTTTTAGCACCGACTCGATACCCCGGAACGGCTGCACGACGAGCCGAACCGCCTTTTTGAGTTACGGTCTCAAGCATATCAAGCACAAGACGCGCATTTTCCTTGCTTACTACCTGACGTGACATATCACGGTCATTACTCTCGATAATATGAATCGGCTCGTACTTGCCAAGGTTCCCTAACGTTGCATACGCATGTGCAAGCTGAATCGGCGTGATAGACAGACCATAACCAAACGCAATGGTTGCACGTTCAATGGGAGACCAACGCGTTCGAGTTGGGAAGATACCAGTCACTTCGCCAACTAAGTTCAAACCAGAAAGTTCCCCAAAACCCACCGAACTGTACAAGCCAAGCAGCGCCTCAACAGGCATTTGCATCGCAAGTTTGGTCACACCGATATTACTCGATTTTTTCAGAATCATAGACAGACTAGCTTTGCCTACCCACGAAACGTCCCTGACTCGGCTACCGCCCAATCGAAGCACGCCATTACCGGTATCAACGATAGTATCTTTATCCGCCACTCCATTTTCTAAGGCGGCTAAAATAACGAAAGGCTTAATGGTCGAGCCGGGCTCCATTGAGTCCGTGATCACACGGTTACGCATCTTATAACTTTGCCAATCCGTGCGGTTATTTGGGTTGTATGACGGAGCATTAACCATCGCCAAAACGGCACCCGTTTTTACATCCAGCATCACCACGGAGCCAGAAGTTGCACGGTGATCAGCAACCGCCTGTTTGATGGCACGGTAAGCGATAGCCTGCAAACGCTGATCAATGGTCAGCTGCAACGACTTGCCTTCTTGTTTGTCTTGCCAAGCGATGTTTTCAACGACACGGCCATAGCGGTCTTTACGAATGGTCTTTTTACCTTCTTCACCGGTTAGCCATTCATCGTAACTGCGCTCAACCCCCTCTAGGCCATGACCGTCAATGCCTGTCACACCGACAAGGTGCGCACTGACTTCGCCAGCCGGGTAATAACGACGAGACTCCGACTTAAGACCAATACCTGGTAGCTTCAGTTCACGAATGTAGTTTGCCATTGCTGGGCTCACCTGACGCTGCAGGTAAATAAAGCGACGCTTTTCGTTGCGCTTGATTTTGTCAATCAGGCCTTGGCGCTCCACACCTAACACATCTGCTAAGGCATACCAGTTTTGTTTCTGACTTAGCGCATTTTCTTTAAAAATGGTGGCTGGATCCGCCCAAACCGCTTCAACAGGCACACTCACCGCTAAAGGTTCACCATTGCGATCAGAAATAATGCCTCGTGCAGACGGGATAGACTTAACACGAATCGAACGTAGATCGCCCTGCTTAATGAGATTGTCCGGCTCGATGATTTGAATATAGGCCACACGAGCGACAAGAAGCGCAAAGGCGCAGAAAACAAAAAACAGCAATAAATGGAAGCGCCAGCGAATCAAAAATGATGGCTCTACTTCTACTTTCGCTGTTTTCGGTGCGGTTTTGGTGTCGTTTACTGCGGCTTTGGGTTTCGCAGAAGACTTACGCTTATTTCCTTGTTTAGCGTTGGTTTTCTTTCTTATCATTTTAGCGTGATAACCACTTCTTTATCGCCGTCAGGTCGTTTCATTTCAAGATCCTTTTTCGCAAGATCTTGCACTCGACTGTGTTCTGCTAAGGCGGTTTCTTCCAACATCAGGTTGCGCCATTCGCTATCTAATCGCTCGCGCTCAACCAGAGTGTGATCTTTTTCAGTGATCGCTTGACGCGCATGGTGGGTAGCAAATACCACTCCCATTGCTGATGCCATGATCAATAGCAACAATAGTAATGACCAGCGACCAACGGTAATTAAATCCGTGGCGATCAACTTAGCAAGGTTGGGAGTGGGTTTCGTCATAATAATTAAAGCTTTTCAGCAATTCTTAGCACAGAACTGCGCGAACGAGGGTTCATGTCAATTTCTTGTTTGCTCGGTTTTATCGCTTTGCCAACAGTTTTCATGTTTGCGCTGCCAAGCTCTTTGATTTGCGCTTCCGTCAAAGGAATCCCATGTGGAACCTCAGGACCTTTACTTTCTTTGCGGATAAAGCGTTTTACCATGCGGTCTTCCAACGAATGGAAACTGATGACAGATAAACGACCTTCAGGAGCTAAAATACGAGCCGCGCCTTTCAGTGCAGTATCAATTTCTTCTAGCTCACTGTTGATGTAAATACGGAACGCTTGGAAAGCACGCGTCGCTGGGTGCTTTTTCTCTTTAAAACTTTTTGGTGCAGCTTCAGAGATCAGTTTTGCCAACTGACCAGTACGAATCATTGGCTCGTTCTCTTCGTTTTCACGGTATTCCACAATCGCACGAGCAATACGACGAGCGTGTTTGTCTTCACCGAATTCACGAATCACCCAAGTGATATCATCCAGATCCGCTTCCATCAACCATTGAGAAACCGGGATGCCTGACGTTGGGTCCATGCGCATATCTAGCGGGCCATCTTTCATAAAGCTGAAACCACGCTCTGCGTCATCCAGCTGAGGCGAAGACACACCAAGATCCAATAACACACCGTCTACTTTACCAACTAGGTCATACTCTTCTGCGTATTGAGCCATGCCAGAAAACGGGCCATGAATAATGGTAAAACGAGGGTCGTCAATTTTGCCTGCTTCCGCAATCGCTTGAGGGTCACGGTCAATACTGTACAGTCGGCCATTTGGGCCAAGTTTGGATAAAATTGTACGGCTGTGACCGCCTCGGCCAAATGTTCCATCAATGTAGATACCATCTGGTTTGATAGCCAAGCCATCAATGGATTCATTTAATAACACGGAAATATGTTGGAAGGTTTCGGTCATAGCTTTCTCGTTGAATGATCTTGAAGCGATTCTTTAGTGTACTGATTTCCTACATCATCGCCACCACAAGTCTAAAGTTAGACGTGATTTACGCCAAGTTTATTGGTAATGACATAGTTTGCGTCAATTAAATGCAAAAAACCCATCGCTACCGAAGTAGAGATGGGTCTCGAATAGGTGGAGCCGACACATAAGCCGGGTTCTGTTCCGCTTGCGCGGCGGTAGCCATTCGTCTAGGCCAGCAATCACTCACTGGCTCGAGCAACCTACCCGCCTCCTTACGCGAGCAACGCAATGTGGAGGCCTATTTGGTCTTGCTTCAGGTGGAGTTTACCCTGCTACGAACTATTACTAGTCGTCCGGTGCGCTCTTACCGCACCCTTTCACCCTTACCTGTTCCCTTACGGGCCATCGGCGGTCTTCTCTCTGCTGCACTTGTCGTAGGCTTGCGCCCCCCAGGCGTTACCTGGCACCTTGCTCTATGAAGCCCGGACTTTCCTCCCCTTTGTCAGTCTCCCGAAGGACGTCAACGTCAGTTTCCCGAAGGACCTCAACGTCAGTCTCCCGAAGGACATCAACAAAGCAGCGACTACCCAGTCAGCTCCGAGGGCGGATTGTATAGAGTTCTCACTTCAGAGTCTAGTTAGATCACAGATATGATGAAATGAATGCACCGAGTGATGAGTTTTTAGTCAAAACGCAAAAGGTAAACAATAAAAAAGGGTCGATGCTTTCACATCAACCCTTTGCAATATTCAATCTAAACAGCCCTTAATCTAAGTTTTCTAAACCCCATTTGTATAGAGCGTTCTTCTTCAGATTGTGGATTTCTGCCACCAACGCTGCCGCTTTCTTCAAAGGCAGTTCTTTCGTCAGAATACCCAAAGTACGCAAAGCCTCATCGGGCAATGCCTCATCCGATGTTTCACGATGACCATGGATCAAAAGCACCATTTCACCACGTTGCTGGTTATCGTCACTTTTCACCCACTCAATGAGTTCACCCAAAGGCATGCCTTGGATGGTTTCAAATGTTTTAGTGAGTTCTCTTGCTAGAACGACTTCTCGCTCAGGGCCAAGAACGTCTAACATATCTTGTAACGAATCTAAAATTCGGTGTGGTGACTCGTAAAAAATGCATGTGCGCTCTACCGATGCAATCTCTAAGAATTTATCTTTACGACCTTTACTTTTGGGCGGTAGAAAGCCTTCAAAACTAAAGCGATCTGACGGCAATCCCGACGCGCTTAACGCAGTGATAACTGCACACGCACCAGGAAGAGGCACAACTCTTACGCCCGCTTGACGACATTTTGTCACCAGATGGTATCCTGGATCGCTGATTAGTGGTGTACCAGCGTCAGACACTAAGGCGATAGACTGACCTGACAATAGCTTTTCGACCAAAACCTGTGCTTTTTGTTGCTCATTGTGATCATGCAACGCAAAAGTTTTGGTTTGGATATTGAAGTGAGACAGTAATTTACCCGTATGTCGGGTATCCTCTGCTGCGATGATGTCCACGTTCGACAGAACTTCGATAGCACGTTGTGTGATATCCGCTAAATTTCCGATTGGAGTCGGTACGATGTAGAGAGTTGGCCCCTCATTCGGCAACTTATTTTTATCTGTCATTTGTTTACCATCACTTCAACGATTAATATAGAGACAATTTTGTACAAAATTATAGAGAACTCACGGCAATGATTAACCATAAGAGACTCAGTGTACCACGCATACTCACTCCTGTTGCACTAGCAATTACGCTCGCCGCCTGTTCTTCAGGCCCGAGACAGCCTGATGGCGTAGATGTCACACTTGAGCCTACCCAGTCGGTACAGAACTACATGATTCAAGCTGATAGCACGGAAGGCAGCTTACAAAACGACTGGTTGATCATGGCAACCAAAGCCGCAATCCAAGCGAACCAATTGGATCAAGCAGACCTTCTGATAAAACGTCTGGCTCGCCAACAATTGACAGAAGTTCAACAGGCGGAGTGGCAACTGGCGCGTGCGACCATACAGCAAAAGCAAGGCGATTACTCTCAGTTGTTGCAACTTCTCAACTTTAAGCCTTGGTGGAAACTACCAAATGAGCAGTGGAAAGATTACTACTCTCTACGTGCCGACGCTTACCAAAGCCTAAATCAGCCGTTTGAAGCCAACCGCCAACTGGTAGCGTTTAGTCAATACGCGTCATCAGCAGAGCAACGCGAAATCTCAAGCCGAATTTGGATGAACTTTGGCAGTTACTCTGAATATGAACTGACTTCGCTACAAACTGAACCCAGCGAAGACGTGTTAGACGGATGGTTGCAATTAGCAGTTTACGCAAAAACGCTCTCCGGCAATCTGTCTCAGTTAAAAAATACCCTTGAGCGTTGGTTGAACGAGAACCCGTCACACCCAGCGGCAATCTATACACCAGAAGAAATTCAAAACATTCTGTCACTTGATATCGTAAAACCAAATAACACAGCATTGTTGTTACCATTAACAGGTAAGTTTGCGCCTCAGGCACAATTGATCCGCGATGGTTTTGTGTTCGCGATGATGAATGATAGAAACCGCGATCCAAGCGCAACGCTTACCGTCATTGATACGAATGCGTACAGCGCTGATGAAGTGAAACAACGTCTTATCAACGAAAACATCGATTTTGTTGTCGGCCCGCTGCAAAAAGAAAATGTTGAACTATTGCAAACCACAATGGATGGTTCAGCAAACAGTCCAGCCATTCCCGCACTGGCGTTGAATATTCCTGAAGATGTTCAGCCAGGTACCGACATTTGCTACCTAGCGTTGTCACCAGAGCAAGAAGTGGCTCAAGCTGCAAAATACTTGTTTAGCGAAGGCTATAACTTCCCGCTGATCCTAGCGCCAAAAGGCAGCTACGGTGAGCGTGTTGTGCAAGCTTTCAATGAAGAATGGAGCAAGTACAGCTCAAACAAAGTCGCAACAAGCTACTTTGGTGATAAGCGCCAGCTACAAAAAGACATTAACGACGTCTTTGGATTACAAGAGAGCAAACAGCGTATCGCACAGATGCAATCGCTCATGCGCATTAAGTTGGAAACACAGCCACGCAGTCGTCGTGATGTGGACGCAGTTTACATTGTCGCTCGTAGCTCTGAACTAACACTTATCAAACCATTCATTGAGGTCGCAATTAACCCAGATGCGAAGCCACCAAAACTGTTCTCGAACTCTCGTAGCAACAGCGGTGGTGCGACGTACGAAGACTTAACAGGCATTATCTACAGTGACATTCCGCTGTTAGTAAACCCAGACCCAATCGTGACCGCTGAAATGAATGAGCTATGGGCAGATCAATCCAACATGGAAAAACGCTTAAAAGCTCTAGGGATGGATGCCTACAAACTGATCGGTGAATTGCCACAAATGAAAGTGGTACCAGGTTACTCAGTAAGCGGCCAAACTGGTACGTTAAGCATTGACAACAACTGTGTTGTACAACGCGAATTGAGCTGGGCTGAGCGTGGGGCTCTTTAGTAAGCGTCAAATAGGTAATCAGTACGAGACCCTGGCGAAGCAGTATCTGCAGCGTCAGGGTTTGCGTTTTTTAGATCAAAATTATCTGACAAAGTTCGGCGAAATTGATTTAATCTTCCAACAAGGTGAAACTATCGTCTTTGTTGAAGTCAAATATCGTAAGAACGATCATTTTGGCTCAGCGGCAGAAATGGTCACAAACGCTAAAATGCGCAAACTGATCAAAACAGCACAAGTTTGGCTCAGCCAACAACGCACAATGAACACCATAGATTATCGGTTCGATGTCATCGCCATTCATGACAGTGGTCGCGACATCAACTGGATACAAAATGCAATATCTGAAGGATAAGCGATGCTAGACAGCATTAAAGATAGCTTTACAGAAAGTATTCAAATTCAAATCGCAGCCGCAGAAGCTCTGCCTGATGCGATCACGCACGCCGCTCAAGCCATGGTTTCGAGCTTGCTGAATGGCAACAAAATTCTTTGCTGCGGCAACGGTGGCAGCGCCTCAAATGCACAACAGTTTGTTTCTTGTCTTTTAAATCGCTTTGAGACCGAGCGCCCTAGCCTTCCCGCTATGGCGCTGACTGCGGACAACACCACACTAACGGCAGTTGCAAACGACTACCACTATCAAGAGATTTTCTCTAAGCAAGTTCGTGCATTTGGCCAACCAGGCGATATTCTTCTGGCGCTTTCTACCAGTGGCAACAGCAAAAACATCATCAAAGCGATGGAAGCCGCCGTAACTCGCGACATGACCATTATCGCCCTAACAGGTAAAGATGGTGGTGAGATGGCAGGATTGCTGGGCGAAAACGATGTAGAAATTCGTATTCCATCCCATCGCACGGCTCGCATTCACGAAGTGCATATGGTCACTCTTCACTGCTTATGCGATTTGATTGACCAAGTACTTTTCCCTGCTCACGAAGAATAACAGATTTGAGAATCAGCATTATGATACGTAGCCTTATCATTTTATGTACCATCTTAAGCTTGAGCGGATGTGCGGGACTGTTCATTGCTGGAGCTGCCACCACGGCAAATATTGTGACAGATACTCGCACCACGAAGCAGATCTGGCAAGACAACAATATTGAATTTGAAGTCGCAGCGATCGGTAATAAAGAACCGTTTAAAGGGCATGTTCGAGTTGTTGCGAGCTCGTACAATGGTACGGTTGTTTTAATGGGCCAAGCTCCAACTCAAGATTTGATTAATCAAATTGAGCAACGAGCTAGAGCTATTGATGGCGTCAAAACCATTCATAATCAAATTAAGGCTAAAGAGCCATTGAGCGTGACGCAAATCAGCAACGACAGCTGGATCACAACCAAGGTAAAATCGGCTCTATTAACCGACTCGGACCTCAATGGCGTTAAAGTCAAAGTCATTACAGAGGATGGTGACGTATTTTTGTTTGGCTATGTAACCGCTCAGCAAGGTGAACGCGCGACGGAGATTTCGCGGAATATCTCTGGCGTAAAACAGGTGATCAAAGGGTTCCAATACGGAGACGCAGAACCAGTTAAAGTCGATTTACCTAGCGACGGTGTGACAACACAGACACAGACACAAGATGATACTGATCCAGATGTCGA
The DNA here is from genome assembly GCF_002002385.1 of Vibrio sp. SALL6. Classification (NCBI taxonomy): domain Bacteria; kingdom Pseudomonadati; phylum Pseudomonadota; class Gammaproteobacteria; order Vibrionales; family Vibrionaceae; genus Vibrio; species Vibrio sp. SALL6. Next base: position 142,718 of record NZ_MQVK01000020.1, on the reverse strand, counting down.
GACGTTTACCATCAGTGACTAAACGATATTGAAAAACTTGAAACCGAAGTATAAAAAAAGCAGCGTTAACGCTGCTTTTTATTTACTTAATCACTCTTAAGCTTGGTCGACCTTTAGGACGAGGAGCTTCTTCCTCTTGGGATTCTGCACCAATCTCCTCAGAAGTTTCTTCCGTCACCGCCTTAAAAGATGGTGACAAATCTTCTTCTTCAATCGTTTCTTCTTCGATGTGCGTGTACGCTTCTTCTGGTTCAAACATTGTTCCAGCACCGTTTTCACGAGCATAAATCGCTTGAACTGCATACACTGGCACGATCACTGAGTGTGGTCGGCCACTAAAACGAGCATGGAAGGTAATCGCATCATTACCCAACTCTAAGTTACCAACGGCACGAGGAGCAATATTCAAGATAATCTGACCATCTTGAACAAACTCAACAGGCACACGCACACCCGGCATAGTTGCATCAACAACCAAGTGGGGAGTTAAGTCATTGTCTACTAGCCAATCGTAAAATGCGCGAAGCATATACGGACGGCGAGCAGTCATTTTTGCAATATCCATAACGTCTCTAAATCGCTTAGCGAACTAGACGCATTTCACGTTCAGCTTCAGTTAAAGAAGCAAGGAATGAATCACGCTCAAATACGCGGTTCATGTATACCTTGATTTCTTTTGAGCCTGGGCCAACTAGGTCAATACCAAGTTGAGGTAGGCGCCACAATAGTGGAGCTAGGTAACAATCGATTAGGCTGAATTCTTCACTCATGAAGTATTCGTATTCAGCAAAAATTGGCGCTAGAGTCAGTAGATCGTTACGAAGTTTCGTACGCGCTTTTTCTGACTCTTCTGCATTACCTTTAACAATTTTTTCAGCTAGTGAGTACCAGTTACGTTCAATACGGTACATCATCAAACGGCTGTTACCACGAGCAACTGGGTAAACCGGCATTAGAGGTGGATGAGGGAAACGCTCGTCCAAGTACTCCATGATGATTTTTGAATCGTAAAGAGCTAGCTCACGGTCAACAAGAGTTGGCACTGATTTATATGGGTTTAGCTCAACAAGCTCAGCAGGAAGATTAGCTTCATCAACAAGCTCAACTTCAACACTTACGCCTTTTTCAGCTAGTACGATGCGAACCTGATGGCTATACAAATCTGATGCACTTGAGAAAAGAGTCATCACAGAACGTTTATTGGCAGCTACAGCCATGGAGCCCTCCAGTACACTTACAAATAAAAATAATGGAGGCTAAGCCTCCATTATCCATCAATTAAAATTGGGAATTAGCACGGTATGATAGCACAATTAATGCACATCACGCCAATACTCTTTCTTAAGCATCACGACAACAATCGTTAGTAGAACTAGGAAGCCCATTACCCACCAACCCAAAGCATGACGCTCAAGTTGAACTGGGTCGCCGGCGTAAACCAAGAAGTTCACCAAGTCACCAACCGCTTTGTCATATTCGCCTTCGCTTAATTCGCCAGTACCGTTTGTCTCAGTACCAACAACCACTTTGACTTCTTCACCATCAACCATCTTAGTGCCGTACACTGGCGTTGGAATACCTTGCAGTTCTTCAAGAACGTGCGGCATACCAACACTTGGGAATACGATGTTGTTCACGCCAAATGGACGAGATGGATCAACATAGAAAGAGCGTAAGTATGTATACAACCAATCCGCACCACGCACTCGGGCTACCAAAGTTAGATCCGGTGGTGGAGCACCAAACCAGTTTGCCGCCTGCTTCGGTGGCATAGCATTAACCATGAGGTCACCGATTTTCGCTTCAGGGTTGAAAATCAGATTTTCCTTCATTAGGTCAGCTGGAATATCTAAGTCTGTTGCTACACGCTCATAACGCTGGTATTGCGTAGAGTGACAAGCAAAACAGTAGTTCATGAACAACTTCGCGCCATTTTGTAGCGAAGCTTTATCCGTTAGGTCCACGTTTGCTTTATCAAGCGGAACGTTGGCCCCTGCTGCCATCGCAAGAGATGGCAACATAGCAAATAGAATTACAATCCACTTCTTCATTTGAATGTCACCCTCTCTGGTAATGGTTTGGTTGCTTCATTTTTGCTGTAGAAGAACAGCAGTACAAAGAACATGAAGTAACACAAGCTAAAGATCTGAGATAGTAGTGTGTACGTCGGTGTTGCAGGCAACGCACCTAAAATGCCCAGAGCGATAAAGGCGATAGTGAACTGAACAATATTCAATAGGTGGATTTTGCTACGGTAACGGTATGAACGTACTTTACAGCGATCCAACCAAGGCAGAACAAACAGTACAGCGATAGACGCACCCATTAGGATTACACCCAATAGCTTGTCTGGAACCGCACGCAAGATTGCGTAAAACGGAGTGAAGTACCATACCGGAGCAATGTGTTCAGGCGTCTTCAATGGGTTTGCAGCTTCAAAGTTAGGCGGCTCAAGGAAGTATCCACCCATTTCTGGGTTAAAGAACAACACATAACAGAAGAAGAACAAGAAGCCAGCGACACCAACCAAATCCTTAACCGTGCCATATGGATGGAAAGGAATAGAGTCAATAATGTCGTATTTCTTCGTGTAGTAATCGTGGAACTTGAACTGCGTTTTGTAATCATCGCCCATTGAACCTTTTGGTAACTTAGTTTCGATACCGTCAGGGTTGTTAGAGCCCACTTCGTGCAGTGCCAATACGTGAAGCACGATAAGTAGAAGTAGTACGATAGGCAGCGCAATTACGTGTAGTGCGAAGAAACGGTTCAACGTTGCACCTGAGATGATGTAGTCACCACGAATCCAAAGCGTTAAGTCATCACCGATAACAGGGATTGCACCAAACAGAGAAATGATTACCTGAGCGCCCCAGTATGACATCTGACCCCATGGTAGTAGGTAACCCATGAATGCTTCAGCCATTAGAACTAGGAAGATCAACATACCGAAGATCCACAGTAGTTCACGAGGCTTTTGGTACGAACCGTAGATCAGACCACGGAACATGTGCAGGTATACAACAACGAAAAACGCTGATGCGCCAGTTGAGTGCATGTAACGCAGAAGCCAACCGTACTCAACGTCACGCATGATGTATTCGATAGATGCAAACGCACCTTCACCAGAAGGAACGTAGTTCATCGTTAGCCAAATACCCGTTAGGATTTGGTTGACAAGAACCAGCATCGCCAGAGAACCAAAAAGATACCAAAAGTTGAAGTTCTTCGGCATTGGGTATTCAGATAAATGCTTTTTATAAGCATTCATTGCTGGAATACGCTTTTCTACCCAGTCTAATAGTGCTTGCATTATGCATCCCCCTCATCAACACCCACAATGAGCTTGGTGTCGCTCAAATACATGTGTTTAGGAACGACAAGGTTCAATGGAGCAGGTACCCCTTGGAATACTCGGCCTGCCATATCGAACTTAGAACCATGACAAGGGCAGAAGAAGCCGGACCTTACGCCCTGCACCTGCTCTGAGAAAGAGTCTGGTAGATAAGTAGGTGAACAACCAAGGTGAGTACAGAAACCAACGGCAACAAAGTACTCTTCTTTAATCGAGCGAAACTCATTCTGAGCGTACTCTGGTTGCTGTTCCATTTCAGATTGTGGATCACGAAGCTTATCACTGATCGTTTTTAAGTTATCCAGAACGCTTTGAGTACGGCGAACAATCCATACAGGTTTCCCCTGCCACTCAACACGTACCAGCTGACCTGGTTCAATTTTACTTATATCCACTTCCACCGGTGCACCCGCCGCTTTGGCTTTAGCACTCGGATTCCATGATTTAATAAAAGGCACGGCGACGGCGACTGCCCCTAATCCACCAACAACTGCCGTTGTAGCGGTTAGAAAACGCCTGCGACCGTTATTTAAAGGCGCGTTGCTCATCCAAACATTCTCCCATTTGCTCCCTTTGGATCGTTATTATTCCGCTTATAAGAGCATGGCTAACAAATAATGAATTTAGTTCTAATTATTGGGGAGAAATGATAAAGAAAACCCTACTTTTTGACAAGATAAAGCTACCTTTTTGTAACATTTGTGAGGCAAATCGCTCGCGTCGTCACAAAAGCGGCAGAATTATAAAAAATTGATGTGATTTGTAACAAGAAAGCGAAATGAAGAACAACAAAATTAAGCCTCACATGCCTTTTATTTTGGTTGTTTTCAGAGAATTACACCGAATAAGTTTTCAATAAGTGACAAAAATCACTAACACGTAAATTTAAACTTTTGTAGCACAGGTAAAGCGTAAATATTGCGATAAAACCTTCGTAAAATGTTGCGTGGATATTAAGGGGAAGTGTTCTGAGATAACCAGAGAGAACGGATGTTTTATCTGACAATAAAAAACAAAAAGCTCGGCATATAGCCGAGCTTTTGGTGCACAGTCCCAGAATAATTCTGGAAAGCATAATTTCCGGTAAAAGGAAATTAACGCTTAGAGAACTGTGGACGACGACGTGCTTTACGTAGACCAACTTTCTTACGTTCAACGCAACGAGCGTCACGAGTAACGTAACCAGCTGCACGTAGAGCAGGACGTAGAGACTCATCGTATTCCATAAGCGCGCGAGTGATACCGTGACGGATAGCACCAGCTTGACCAGAAATACCGCCGCCTTTAACTGTAACGTAAAGGTCTAGCTTCTCAGTTAGTTCAACTAGCTCTAGAGGTTGTTTAACAACCATGCGAGAAGTTGGACGACCGAAGTATTCATCAAGGCTACGCTTGTTTACTACAATGTTGCCGCTGCCTGGTTTAATAAAAACACGTGCAGCTGAGCTTTTGCGACGGCCAGTGCCGTAGTATTGATTCTCTGCCATTTTCGAAATCCCCAATTAGATGTCTAGTACTTGTGGTTGTTGAGCAACATGGTTGTGCTCAGCGCCTGCGTAAACTTTAAGCTTACGGTACATAGCACGGCCTAGAGGACCACGTGGAAGCATGCCTTTAACTGCTAGCTCAAGAACCATCTCAGGTTTACGATCGATCAGCTTTTCAAAAGTGATAGATTTTAGACCACCTGGGAACTCAGAGTGACGGTAGTACACTTTGTCTTTAGCTTTGTTACCAGTTACAGCAACTTTCTCAGCGTTGATAACGATGATGTAGTCACCAGCGTCAACGTGAGGAGTGTATTCAGCTTTATGTTTGCCACGTAGGCGAGATGCAATTTCACTTGCTAGACGGCCAAGAGTTTTACCTTCAGCGTCTACAACGTACCAGTCGCGTTTTACAGTTTCTGGTTTAGCAACGAAAGTTTTCATGCTAATAATAACCCGTTAATTAAAATTTAAACTTTAAAGGAACACCCGTTTGGTGCTCCCACACTGTCTAAGAGCCCAGTCATCACCCCTTCGAGTCGTTGGTACTCTCGACCATCTATTTCGAAATAACTTCGATAATCCGGTCTGCAGTAACGGTGGGTCGCAGGATTATAGAGAAGAGCGAAGAAAAAATCACCTTTTTTTGCGCCAAATCACTAATTTTTTCTTCACTTTTTTAAGAGACAATCAAATTTACGCCAAATGCTCGCGAGCAAGATACTCATGACTCTGCATCTCGGTTAAACGCGATACACAACGCTTGAACTCAAATTCCAGTTGTCCTTCGGTATATAAGGCATCCATCTCGACTTCCGCTGAAATAATCAGTTTTACGTTACGCTCATAAAACTCGTCGACTAAAGCAATAAAACGCCTCGCAGCATCATCAATTTTACGATTCATCTGACGAACATCGGCCAGTAAAACCGTGTGATAAATACGTGAGAGTTCAATGTAATCGTTTTGACTTCGAGCGGTTTGGCACAACTGCTCAAAAGAAGCATGTAACACCCCATCACTGGCTTCAATCACGTTAATCTGTCGATGATTAATGTCGATTTTGTGGGCAACGCTTTTACGCTCAGCCGTAAGCTGCTGATAATAGGTATTTAAATTAATAGAAGCCTGCTCATCCAATGGATAATGGTAGATTTCGGCTTGTTCCAACGTCCTCAGACGATAATCGACACCACTATCCACATTTAGTACATGGCAACGCGCCAAAATCATATCAATAGCAGGAAGGAAACGAGCTCGCTGTAAGCCATTACGATATAAATTTTGTGGTTCGATGTTTGACGTCGCCACCAGCACCATCTGACGCTTAAACATTTCTTGCAACAATGTGGCAAGAATCATGGCATCAGTTATGTCAGACACAAAGAACTCGTCAAAACAAACAATATCTGCTTCTTGTTTAAATAAGTCGGCAACTTTGGAGAGAGGATTTTCTACCTCCCCCAAACGCTTTAACTCGTCATGTACCCGATACATAAAGCGGTGAAAGTGCACGCGCATTTTTCTGTCAGTAGGTAAAGCATCAAAAAAGGCGTCCATTAAATAGGTTTTACCTCGACCTACCCCACCCCAAAAGTACAAACCTTTTGGGGGTTGAGGCATCTCGACCTTCTTACCCATGAGCTTTTGCCATTTAGAAAGTTGAGGGATCGGCGCAGACTGAAACTCAACAATATCATGGTAGAGTTTGTCTAAAGCGACAACGGCTTGCTGCTGGGCTTCATCGCGCTGGAATCCATGTTCTGCTATATCTTTTTGATATCGTTTTAGTGGTGTCATCAGATTAAGTCGTGTTAGAGGTACAGAGAAAATGGTCACCTCGGGGTCAACTTTGAGAATAGAGAGAAGTAGTTATCAGTCCCCGAAGACATACTGCTATTTTTCTTTATCGGCTGTGAAAGCCATAGTAACATGGACAAGCACCGCGTGTAACTAAGTAGTAAAAGACTTGTTAAAACAACTATAAGGAGCAGTTATGCCTTGGATTTATGCCATTGTGGGTTTGCTGGTCGGTACAATCGTAGGCGTAGTCATTAGTAGACTAACCACCCCTGAATACAAGAAACAAAAGTCTGTGCAAAAAGAACTTGAAGCGGCTAAGTTTGAACTAGAGCAACAACGTCAAGAGCTCGTAGATCATTTTGCACAAACCGCAGAAATGTTGGATACCCTGGGTAAGGATTACACTAAACTCTACCAACATATGGCGAAGACCTCTTCAGAACTTCTGCCTAACTTACCAGAACAAGATAACCCGTTTGATAAGAAAACGGCGATGTCTTCAGAGCAAATCAAAGAAGACCAACCAGAGGTCAACGAACAACCAAAAGACTACGCCAACGGCGCGACCGGTCTTTTGAAAGATCAAGAAAAAGAGATCATCAACGCTCCCGACGTGGTGACGGCTAAAGCCTCTTAACCAGCTCTTTTCCTTTCTTTTGGGTCGATATAAATCGTAATTTGTATCGACCCTTTTTGAACTTTTCTGCAGCAATCCCTCTCTAACTTGCATGTGAACTGCCGTCACCCTTTGAATATCCAAACTAGACCTTATATTAAAAATATCAATCAAGATAAGTTGATGTTCATAAACCTATGCAGGCAATTCGTTTCAGTCTGTTGCGGCCTTTGACTAATGGCATGCGCTATCGGTTGGGCTAAACGTACCCTGTCATGGATGACCAAACGCTTATTCTTATTGGTGTAAAGTGCGGATATTTCTTTTTGGCAGACATGTTTCAAGAGGAGTTACTGGATGAAAAAGCCATTGCTTGCGCTAACCGTTCTATCTTTAAGTTTGAGTTCTATTATCACGCCGATAACGGCCACGGCAGCACTGCCTCTAAGTGTTGATGGCCAGCAATTACCAAGCCTAGCCCCGATGCTAGAAAAAGTGACCCCAGCAGTCGTGAGCATTGCGGTTGAGGGTAAACAAGTTCAAACCAGTCGTATTCCGGAACAATTTCAGTTCTTCTTCGGCCCTGACTTCCCGATGGAGCAAACTCGAGAGCGTCCATTCCGCGGATTGGGCTCTGGCGTCATTATTGATGCCCAAAAAGGGCACATCGTCACTAACTATCATGTGATAAAAGGCGCGGATGAAATTCGAGTGCGCCTCTATGACGGCCGCGAGTACGATGCAGAACTCGTTGGCGGTGATGAGATGGCAGACGTCGCATTGCTGAAATTAGAAAAAGCGAAAAATCTAACTCAGATTAAGATTGCCGACTCTGACAAGTTACGCGTCGGCGACTTTACTGTTGCTATCGGCAACCCATTTGGCCTCGGCCAAACCGTCACCTCGGGTATCGTTTCTGCACTGGGTCGTAGTGGTTTAAACGTGGAGAACTTCGAAAACTTCATCCAAACCGATGCCGCAATCAATAGTGGTAACTCTGGCGGTGCACTGGTAAACCTTAACGGTGAGCTGATCGGTATTAACACCGCCATTTTGGGACCAAATGGCGGCAACGTCGGGATTGGTTTTGCGATCCCATCGAACATGATGAGAAACCTCACTGAGCAGATTTTAGAATTTGGTGAAGTAAAACGTGGCATGTTGGGCGTTCAAGGTGGTGAAGTGACCTCTGAGCTGGCAGAAGCACTGGGTTACGAGTCAAGTAAAGGGGCATTCATCAGCCAAGTCGTGCCCGATAGCGCAGCGGACAAAGCGGGTCTAAAAGCCGGTGATGTGGTTGTATCAGTTAACGGTAAGTCAATCGACACTTTCTCTGAGTTGCGCGCCAAAGTCGCCACATTAGGAGCGGGTAAGAAGATCACGCTAGGCGTTATTCGTGATGGTAAGAGCAAGTCGTTTGACGTGACTCTTGGCGAGTCCACCAACATGAAAGCCAAAGCAGAAACGTTGCATGAAGGCCTAAAAGGAGCAGAGTTAAGTAACACTACACCGAGTGATGCCATCCAAGGGGTAAAAGTCTCCAGTGTTGCAGAGAATTCACCTGCCGCGCAATACCAGCTAAAGCAGGGTGACATCATTATTGGCGTCAATCGTCAACGAGTGAAAAACCTTGCGGAGCTTCGCTCTATTGTTGATAAACACAAAGGTGTGCTTGCACTAAATATTCAACGAGGGGAACGCACTATCTACTTGGTGATTCGATAGTCTCTAGCCTCTAAAATCAGGGCAAACCCAGACGATTGAACCATCACTCTTGGTGATGAAGCTCGAAGAGTTAATCTTACTATCAATCTGATTATTAAAAGGGCAGTGCGATCACGCACTGCCCTTTTGTTATTTTTAAATGTAATGCTATTCTTCACCTTTCTATGCCATTTTGGCGCTCATGCATGGAGAGGATATGCTTAGCTTTTTATTACGTTCTGTCTTTTTAGGCTTAGCAACCGCTGCCGTTGTACTGCTCGCAGTTCCATCATTGCGCAATAACGTTATTCCTGTCGCGCTCGACCAACAACCGAAAAATATCGCATCTCTTGAGTTGTCGTTTAACCAAGCCGTAAGAAGAGCGGCGCCAGCGGTTGTGAATATCTACAGCCGAAAATACGTTGAAAACGATCGCAGTAAACTCTCGACACAAGGGCTGGGTTCTGGGGTTATCGTCAGCGAAAAAGGTTATATCATTACCAACTATCACGTGGTAGCTCAAGCAGACCAAGTCGTTGTTGCATTGCAAGATGGTCGAGCTGCTGCCGCTCAACTTGTTGGCACCGACAAACGCACGGACATTGCCGTTTTACGAGTTGAAGGTTCTAACCTACCTGTCATCCCATTGAATTCCGAATACAAACCTCAGGTTGGTGATGTCGTTTTAGCGATTGGTAACCCATACAACTTAGGGCAAACCACGACCTTCGGCATTATTTCCGCGACAGGTCGCTCTTCTATTAGCGATGGTCGTCAAGCCTTCATCCAAACTGATGCGGCAATCAATGAAGGTAACTCGGGCGGCGCATTGGTGAATACTCAAGGTGAATTGGTAGGCATCAACACCGCATCTTTCCAGCAGGCAACCGATCTTGAAACCTACGGTATCTCATTCGCAATCCCTGCCCCACTCGCCAGCAAAATTATGCAGAAAATCATCGCTGATGGTCGTGTGATTCGCGGCTACATCGGTATTGATGGGCAAGACATCAATGCAGTGACGGCCCGTTTACTAGGAAACGAGCACATTGGCGGTATCGTTGTTTTAGGTATCGACCCAAATGGTCCAGCAAGTGCCGCAGGCTTTGAAAAACAAGACATCATTATCAGTATCGATGGCAATAAAGTTCAGGGCCGTCAAAGCGTGATGGATATCGTCACGGATTTACGCCCAGGCACTTCTGTCGACGTTGGTATCATTCGTAAAGGCAAGGAAATGACTCTAAAAGTCACCATCGCCGAAGACAAACAAGAAGCATAAAAAAATCCCAGCCAATGGCTGGGATTTTTGTTTCTATTCGTTTTATTCGCTTTCGATCGATTCTTCAGTGCTGCTCGACTCACCAAGCTCAACGTCAATTCGCGTCACTCTCTGTAAGCCTCTTGGCAGCAGACTACCTCGGCGACCACGCTCACCACGGAAGTTCTCAAGATCAGCAGGTTTCAAACCTAGCTTGCGCTTACCAGCGTACAAGGTTAAAGAAGCACCTTGCGGCAACGCGATTAAGTGGGACAACACTTCTTCACGCTCTTTCGCTTTAGCTGCTGGGATGTTGATAATCTTGTTACCTTTACCTTTCGCTAATTGCGGCAAGTCTTTAATTGGGAACAACAACATACGCCCTTGGTTGGTAATCGCGAGAATCTCATCTGAATCCAGATCGCCGACTTCTTTTGGCGTCATCACTTCAGAATTTGCAGGCAACGTAACCAACGCTTTACCGCTACGGTTCTTCGATAGCAAATCAGCGCCTTTACACACAAAGCCGTAACCAGCATCGGAGCCCACCAGCCATAGCTGATCTTCTTCGCTCATGATCACCTGACGAATACTGCTACCCGCCGTGATGTTCAAGCGACCAGTAATCGGCTCTCCTTGACTACGTGCTGATGGCAACGAGTGCGACTCAAGCGAGTAACTTCGACCATCGCTGCCAAGGAAGACCGCCGGCTGACTGCTCTTACCGCGCGCATGCGCCAAGTATTTATCGCCTGATTTGTAGTTCAAGCTTTCCGCATCGACATCGTGTCCTTTCGCATGACGAACCCAACCTTTTTCAGACAGTACAACGGTAATTGGTTCACTTGGTACTAGGTCACGCTCAGTCAGTGCTTTTGCTTCAGCACGTTCAACTAAAGGAGAACGACGGTCATCGCCGTATTTCTCTGCGTCGGCTTTAATTTCTTTCTTAAGCAGTGTGTTCAGACGACGCTCAGAACCAAGCAGCTGCTCTAGCTTCTCACGCTCTTTCTCGAGTTCGTCTTGTTCACCACGGATCTTCATCTCTTCTAGCTTCGCTAGATGACGAAGTTTGGTATCCAGAATCGCATCGGCTTGAATATCGGTAATACCAAAGCGTTCCATCAACACCGCTTTTGGATCGTCTTCGGTACGAATGATCTCAATCACTTCATCTAGGTTGAGGTAAGCAACTAACAAACCTTCTAAGATGTGTAGACGAGCCATCACCTTATCTAAACGGTATTGTAAACGACGACGCACGGTACTGCGGCGGAACTCAATCCACTCAGATAGGATCTGTACGAGACCTTTCACTTGAGGACGGTTATCCAAGCCAATCATGTTCAAGTTAACACGGTAGCTACGCTCTAGATCAGTAGATGCAAACAAGTGGTTCATCAGCAAATCGCAATCAACGCGATTCGAACGTGGCACGATTACGATGCGAGTTGGGTTCTCATGATCCGATTCGTCACGAAGATCTTCTACCATTGGTAGCTTCTTCGCACGCATTTGGTTTGCGATCTGCTCAAGCAGCTTCGAGCCAGACACTTGATGTGGAATCGACGTGATGACGATGTCTGACCCTTCTTTATGCCATACTGCACGCATCTTGATGCTGCCACGGCCGTTGCGATAGATCTTTTCAATTTCCGCTTGAGGCGAAATAATCTCCGCTTCTGTCGGATAATCTGGACCTTTCACAAACTGCATAACTTCAGGCAATTCTGCTTTCGGATTGTCGATCAGATGGATAGTTGCGTCAGCCACTTCACGAACGTTGTGAGGTGGGATATCTGTCGCCATACCAACCGCGATACCCGTTACGCCATTCAACAAGATATGAGGTAGACGTGCTGGCAACATTTGAGGCTCTTTCATCGTGCCATCAAAGTTTGGTTGCCATTCCACAGTGCCCTGACCTAACTCACCAAGCAATACTTCTGCAAACTTCGACAGTTTCGCTTCGGTATAACGCATTGCCGCGAAAGATTTCGGGTCATCCGGAGCACCCCAGTTTCCCTGACCATCAACCAGTGGGTAACGGTAAGAGAATGGTTGCGCCATTAATACCATCGCTTCGTAACATGCAGAGTCACCATGCGGGTGGTATTTACCTAACACGTCACCAACGGTACGTGCAGACTTTTTGTATTTTGCTGATGCCGAAAGACCAAGCTCCGACATCGCGTAAATGATGCGTCGTTGAACCGGTTTTAAACCATCGCCAATGTATGGCAATGCACGGTCCATGATTACGTACATCGAGTAGTTCAGATAAGCGTCTTCAGTGAACTTGCGCATTGGCAACTGTTCAACGCCATCGTAGGTAATTTCTGTAGACATCCGTTAAACCTCTGCCAAATCGCCGTTGTTTTGTAGCCAAGAACGACGGTCATCTGCGCGTTTTTTACCTAGCAGCATGTCCATCATTTCCATAGTGGCTTCAGAGTCGTCGATCGTAAGTTGAACCAAACGACGCGTGTTCGGATCCATTGTGGTCTCGCGTAGCTGAATTGGGTTCATCTCACCCAGACCTTTGAATCGTTGTACGTTGATTTTGGCTTTCTTCTTCGACAAACGTTCTAGAATGCCATCTTTTTCATCGTCATCGAGGGCGTAGAAGACTTCTTTACCACAGTCGATTCGATACAGAGGCGGCATTGCTACATAGATATGACCCGCTTCAACGAGCGCGCGGAAGTGACGAGTAAACAAAGCACACAATAGCGTTGCGATGTGAAGACCGTCCGAGTCCGCATCGGCAAGGATACAAATTTTACCGTAGCGTAGGCTGTCAAGGTTGTCGCTGTCTGGGTCGATACCCAACGCAACCGAGATGTCATGCACTTCTTGAGACGCCAGAACTTGATCGGCAGAGACTTCCCATGTGTTTAGGATCTTACCACGCAGTGGCATTACCGCTTGGAATTCACGATCTCGGGCTTGCTTCGCGCTGCCACCCGCCGAGTCACCCTCCACGAAGAAGATTTCGGTGCGATTTAAGTCTTGTACGGAACAGTCTGTTAGCTTACCTGGCAAGGCAGGACCCGATGCGACTTTTTTACGTACGACTTTCTTGCTTGCGCGCATACGACGGTGCGCGTTAGCAATACACACTTCCGCTAGTTGCTCTGCAAGTTGAGGCTTTTCGTTTAGCCACAGACTGAATGCATCTTTTACCACACCAGAGACAAACGCAGCGGTTTGACGAGAAGAGAGACGCTCTTTAGTCTGACCAGCAAACTGTGGATCTTGGATCTTAACCGACAACACGTACGAACAACGGTCGAAAACATCATCGCCCGTTAGCTTCACACCACGTGGTAGCAAGTTGCGGAATTCACAGAACTCACGCATCGCATCCAACAAACCTTGGCGAAGACCATTTACGTGTGTACCACCCTGAGCTGTTGGGATAAGGTTCACGTAACTTTCGGTGATCATCTCGCCGCCTTCTGGCTGCCAGATTACTGCCCAGTTTGCTGCTTCTGTATCTGCAGAAAACTCCCCTGTAAACGGTTCTTCTGGTAGTACTGGGTAACCTTTTACGCCTTCGGCTAGATAGTCTTTCAAACCATCTTCGTAGTACCACTGGTAGTCTTTGTTGTTTACTTTATCGGTAAACGTAATTTCTAGACCTGGGCAAAGTACCGCTTTCGCTCGTAGGTTGTTCACCAAACGAGTTACAGAGAAGTTAGCTGAATCGAAATACTTCGCATCCGGCCAAAAGTGTACGCTAGTACCGCGATTGCGGCGACCACATGTGCCCGTTACAGTAAGGTCTGATACTTTGTCACCGTGCTCAAAAGCAATTTCGTACACTTGACCATCACGACGTACCGTCACTTCAACTCGCTTAGACAGCGCGTTTACTACTGAGATACCTACACCGTGCAAACCACCTGAAAACTGGTAGTTTTTGTTGGAGAATTTACCACCCGCATGGAGCTTACATAAGATCAGCTCAACACCAGATACTTTCTCTTCAGGGTGGATATCAACTGGCATGCCTCGACCATCATCGATCACTTCTAGTGATTGGTCAGCATGTAGGATGACTTGTACTTTTGAGGCATGTCCGGCTAGCGCTTCATCGACACTGTTATCGATAACTTCTTGGCCCAAGTGGTTTGGGCGCGCTGTATCCGTATACATCCCTGGTCGGCGACGTACTGGCTCAAGGCCATTCAGTACTTCAATGGCACCAGCATTATATTGTTCAGTCATAATACGGAATTGTTCTCAAAGTTTACTTGTTACCCAAGTCTTACCTATCGGTAAGCACATACTCAGGAAACGAAAAAGCTACCCTGTCAGCATCGTTAAGTGTTTATAAATCTGATGCATAACAACGTAGCCAGGGTCGATGACCCTTAAGATCTTTAGGCAAAACATAGTCGGAAAGCATACCGCCTATGTCAAGAAACAGTTGGATATATCAATAAAAACTATGAGCCTATTCCAATCGTCTCATTAGTATTACAGTTCAAGGAATTCGATAATCTTAGCAGGATAACGCTCAAAGCCTACAAAACTGTGATCACCGCCTTGTTCTACCGTTTGCTTAGCTTTTGCAAACTTATCTACCGCTTGGCGATAGTCTAAAACCTCGTCTTCGGTTTGCTGTAACAACCAGAAAGAGTTAGGCGACGCGATGCTTTGTACATCAAGAGCTTTTAACTCGTCAATATGACAAGCTTCAAGTGTATAGGTTTCATGCGTGTATGGGTTGGTTTGCTCCCCCAAATAATCAACAAGCAACTCATAAGGTTTAACTGCAGGGTTCACGACAACCGCTTTAAAACCGTACTTCGCGTTTAACCACGTCGACATGTAACCACCAAGCGAGCTACCCACTAAGCCAATGTTGTAGTCGTCTTTGTATTGCTCAACAATATCCAACAACAATTGAGCGGCTTGTTCAGGAAAGCAAGGCAATTGTGGAACGATGACTTTGATGTCCGGACGATGCTGCGCGCAATATTCTCTCATTAAATTGGCTTTCATTGAGAGCGGTGAGCTGTTGAAACCGTGGATGTACAATAGAAGTGAAGGTTTACTCATAGAAGTCTCGCATGAAAAAGCGAGCCCGAACTTAGAGCTCGGGCATCATTAATATCCGTTGGAAGAGAAATCTGGCTGGAATTGGCCTTCTGGTAAACGGTCGACATGGGTTGTGATGTCGCCGTTGGTGTGCAGTTCTAGCTCACGCCAACCTGGGGATGTGGTATCAAGCGCGAAATCATCGGAATTCGGCTTAAACTGGACACACGTTGATGGTGTTGCCATCACTCGAATACCTTTGTGTATTACGTTCATGTCTTGATGAACATGCCCACACAAAATGCCTTTTACATTGTCGAATCGATCCACAACTTGCCAAAACGCTTCTGCGTCTTTCAACGTATGCTGATCAAGCCAAGCGCTCCCCACCAGCAAAGGATGGTGATGCAATAAAACCAGTGTATGACGCTCAGGAAATTCCGTTAATTTCTCTTCCAAAAGAGTCAACTGCTGATCGCTTAAACGCCCATGAGGCACGCCTACTACTTGAGAATCAAGCAAAATCAATTGCCACTTTTCACCCAGCAACACATGTTCTGCCGCTTGAATTTGTGGTGAAGGTAACACACTGCCCATATTGGGTTTGTAATCGTGATTTCCCGGCAGCCAATAACAATCCTTTTGCAGCGGCGCAATGCCATCAGCAAATCGTTGATAAGACTCGGCGCTATGATCCTGTGAAATATCGCCAGTCGCTAAAATGTAATCAAACCCCACTTTGCGGCGCAAAACTTCGTTAACCACAGCAGAAAAGCTGTCGGCTGTTTTTACGCTCAGCAAACTTCCCTCGTCTGCAGCGAACAGATGAGTATCCGTGATTTGTAAAAGTTTGATGCTGTCATTCGATGATTGCAAAATGAAAACCTGATTCGTTCACTCTATAGTTTCTTGTTATTTTCCTTGAATGACGTGACGATCAATTGAAGGCAAGCGGCGTTCTACTAATGCCACTTCGTAAACAAAACGTCAGCCATTCACCAAGGAACGTATTAAGTTGATGCTTTTCATCTCTCTGCATCAACTGGTCATTGGGATAATCATATTTAGCTTTAATGCGTGAGAACTCTCCGCTTGAGCATACTTCAGCCACTCTCGCATCGTGATAAAGCCTGACAGACATCGTCGGCAAAGGAAACACTGGCGTTTCATCACTCTGACATATCTCAACAACTGTGGTGTATTTTGTGATTTCATTCACGGTCAGTTGGTAAACCATGTTCGCCGCTTGATAGCAACGTACATCCCCAACCTCAGCAGAGACAGGTAGTAAGGCATTTAACTTAGCGTAATTGGTCTCATAGGTTCTCATCAGACCCGCTAAATCAACATGATATCGCTGTTTTTCAGCCACCTGCGCCATTACTTACTCTCCACTATTTGGGGGTATCCCCATTGTGACCTCAACTCTTGATGGTTTAATTGCAACCATTGCAACGCAATAATAGAAGCACCATTCTCAAATATTCCGTCTTTCACCCTTTGGTACGCTTGTTCACGACTTAGCACATGAACTCGAATGTCTTCATCTTCATAGTCTAAACCATGAATGCCGTGCGCTTTAGAAGCATCAACTTCACCAACAAACACATCCAGTTTTTCAGAGCATCCACCGGAAGAAGGATAATAAGACGTGACTGATGCCACTCGCCCTACGGTAATGC
Source organism: Vibrio sp. SALL6 (assembly GCF_002002385.1). Classification (NCBI taxonomy): domain Bacteria; kingdom Pseudomonadati; phylum Pseudomonadota; class Gammaproteobacteria; order Vibrionales; family Vibrionaceae; genus Vibrio; species Vibrio sp. SALL6. Next base: position 125,761 of record NZ_MQVK01000020.1, on the reverse strand, counting down.
CTGCTTCTTCTTCGGCTTCACGGCGAATCACCTCTTCTGCGGATTCATCGCGATCGATCATACCGGCGACAATTTCTAGCTGCCAAGGGTGTTCATGTTCCAATGCACCAATGCGGATCTGCTCAATGATAACCACTTGATCCGTTTTAGGATCGTAGGGCAGCATTGCTGCGGCATGGCCACGCTCGAACATTTCTCGTTCGACCACGTCGCTCCAACCACCAGCGAATAGCTTATGCTTAAAACGGTACTTCACCATTTTAAAGAAGCCTTCAAACACAGATTCTTTCGAGATGATTTCTACGTCTTGTGAAGTAAACTCATCTTGTCGTTTGTCACACTGTTGCATTCAACACCTCTCTGAGTGAATCTTGTAGTTTACTCATTGTTAATCACTTGCTCAAAGGACTTGGCTCAACTTTTTGTACAATAGTTATAATTTATTTTAAGTCTGAGTCAAAAATTTATTGCACAGATGGATAATTACGTGTAAAAAAGTGCAAACTTTAGAGTAAATATCGTTCAAATTGAGTTAAACTACTGAGAATTAACCAATCTATTGACCGCGGGAATAGAAAATGAAAAAATTGCTTCCACTATTTATCAGTGCAGCGCTAGGTGGCATAAGTTCTTCTGCATGGGCAGATTCTTTAGCTGAAATCTACGACTTAGCAAAGCAAAATGATCCACAATTGCTCAGTGTAGCAGCACAGCGTGACCGAGCTTTTGAAGCAATCACCTCTAGCCGTAGTGCTCTATTACCACAAATCAACCTAACTGCGGGTTACAACCTAACTCGTGGCGACACCGACTACGACGATAGCGCTTTAGGCAAATCATCAAACGATCAAGACGCCTTAACCGCTGGTGTTAGCTTTTCTCAAACACTTTATAACCGTGCATCTTGGATTTCTCTAGACACAGCAGAGAAAAGCGCTCGTCAAGCAGACGCAACTTACGCAGCAACCCAACAAGGTTTGATCCTTCGTGTCTCTCAAGCGTACTTCGAAGTATTGCGCGCTCAAGACAACCTAGTCTTCGTTCGTGCAGAAAAAGCAGCCGTTGGTCGCCAACTAGAACAAACAAAACAACGCTTTGAAGTTGGTTTGTCGGCAATTACTGACGTTCACGACGCACAAGCTCAGTACGATGCAGTACTAGCGGATGAAGTGTTGGCAGAAAATGACCTGATCAACAGCTACGAATCGCTACGTGAAATCACAGGTCAAGAACACAAAAACTTAAACGTTCTTGATACTAACCGTTTCTCTGCGACTCGCACTAGCAGCCCAGCTGAAACATTGATCGAAGAAGCGAAAACGAAGAACCTTAGCCTATTGTCAGCTCGTATTTCTCAAGACATCGCGCGCGACAACATCTCACTAGCTAGCTCTGGTCACCTACCAACACTGTCTCTAGACGGTGGTTACAACTACGGTGATACTTCAAACAGTGCTCGTGATAACACGACGGATAACTTCAATATTGGCGTTAACCTAGCAGTGCCACTTTACACTGGCGGCAACGTGACATCACAAACCAAACAAGCTGAGTTTGCGTACGTTGCAGCAAGCGAAGATCTTGAAGCTCAGTACCGTAGCGTAGTGAAAGATGTTCGTGCGCAAAACAACAACATCAACGCTTCTATTGGTGCGTTAAAAGCGTATGAGCAATCGGTAGTTTCAGCGAGATCTGCGCTAGAAGCGACAGAAGCTGGTTTTGATGTAGGTACTCGTACTATCGTTGATGTTCTAGACGCAACTCGTCGTCTATACGATGCGAACAAAAACCTTTCAGACGCTCGTTACAACTACATCCTGAGTGTTCTTCAGCTTCGCCAAGCGGTTGGTACACTAAGCGAACAAGACATCTTGGATGTGGATGCAGGTTTGAAACCAGCGAAATAACGTTCAGTTATACAACGAAATTAAAACGCCAGTTGATTCTTCAACTGGCGTTTTTTGTTGTCTATCATTCGATGCAAAGTACCTAACATTGTACGCATAGCGATTATCTCGCAAATGCATTGCTATACCAGAACGTAGGACAGCAAGCATAGAAAAACAAAAAGGCCGCTTTGCAGCGACCTTCCAGATAGTGTTGTTCAAAGCAGTAAGGCTTAGCCTTTGCCGCCTTTAATTGCATTGATGATTTCGCTGGTTGAGCAACCATCTTCAAAGTTCAAAACACGAACTTCACCACCTGCTGCAATCACTTCTTTACCACCGGCAATCTCTTCTGGTTTGTAGTCACCGCCTTTAACTAACATGCTTGGCAGCACTTCAGAGATCAGACGCTGTGGCGTATCTTCACTAAACGGTACAACCCAGTCAACTGCACCTAAACCTGCCAATACTGCCATACGGCGATCGGTTGGGTTTACTGGACGACCAGGGCCTTTTAAACGCTTTACAGACTCATCAGTATTTACTGCGACAATTAAGCGATCACCTAGCTCAGCAGCATGGTTAAGGTAAGACACATGACCAGCGTGAAGAATATCAAAACAGCCATTAGTCATAACGACTTTCTCGCCACGAGCACGTGCTTTTTTCACCGCTTCAATCAGTGCTTTTTCTGAGATGACACCAAAGTCGGTATCTTGACTGCCATGAACCGCTTCTGCCAATTCAATTTCAGACAGCGTCGACGTACCCAGTTTACCCACGACAACGCCAGCAGCTGCATTAGCAAGTGCACACGCTTCTTCAAAGGATTTACCTGCCGCAACCGATGCTGCAAGTACAGAAATCACCGTGTCACCAGCACCTGTTACGTCGTAGACTTCTTTCGCTTGCGTTGGTAGATGGAATGGCTCTTGGCCACGACGAATCAACGTCATACCGTGCTCACTACGTGTTACCAATAGCGCTTCAAAATCAAACTCTTCAACAAGTGCCAGAGCTTTCTCTACCAGCTCTTGATCCGATTTTACTTTACCGACCACATCTTCAAACTCTTTCATGTTTGGTGTCAGTAGAGTTGCACCGCGGTAACGTTCAAAGTCCGCACCTTTAGGATCAATGAAAACAGGAATATTCGCTGCTCGCGCTTTCTGAATGTACGCTTGAACGTGCTCTAGAGAGCCTTTTGCGTAGTCAGACATGATCACCGCTTTCACGTTTGGTAGCGCTGCATCCATTCGAGACAGAACCGGGGTCGCATCGGTATTCTCAAACTTATCTTCGAAGTCAAGACGGATAAGTTGCTGGCCACGGCTCATAACGCGTAATTTAGTGATGGTTGGATAATCAGGCAGCGCAACAAAATCACACTTCACGTTCAATGCGCTGAGTGTTTCCGTTAGCACTTTTGCTGGCTCATCTTCACCAGTCAGACCAACAATGTGAGCATGACCACCTAGTGACGCGATGTTCATCGCAACGTTCGCAGCACCACCCGGACGCTCTTCATTGTTTTCTACTTTTACAACAGGTACTGGTGCTTCTGGCGAGATACGTCCAGTTGGGCCATACCAGTAACGGTCTAGCATGACATCACCGATGATGAGCACACCAGCGCTGTTGTAATCAGGTAGAATTGGTTTCATTATTGGTCTCCAAAAATTAAATCGTGGTGAGTTTAGCACAGCCTTTTTCTAGGCTGAACCTTGAGCACTACTTCTACTTAGGCGAACCACTGGTTCCATGCTTGCTTCACCCATTCTCTTTCTGCAACAAACTTATCTTCAACCACATCTGCATCCAAATTAAGCAGGTTTCTGTGGTGTATTTCGTTACGCATCGTCGTGTACGCGCGTATCAGTTGCATCGCTTGGTCTTCCTCCATGACACCTTGAGCAATTAGCGTTTCATATATTCGGACATTGTCACACCAACGCGTAAGCTTAGGTTTCTCGTGACTATAGTTAAGCACCAAATATTGAGCCAGAAATTCGATATCGGTAATACCACCGACGTCTTGCTTGATCATGAAGCGACCAGATTTCTTACCGCCTAAATGATCGCGCATTTTTTCGCGCATCTCGACGACTTCTTTTTTCAACGTTTGCTCATCACGCGGTTTACACAACACATCATGACGAGTGTTATGGAAAGCAATCGCCAATGGTTCATCACCATAAATCATGCGAGCGCGCACTAAAGCTTGATGCTCCCAAGTCCACGCATCTTGATGTTGATAATCATCAAACGCATCGGTTGGACTCACCAACAGGCCGGACGCACCAGAAGGACGTAAGCGAGTGTCCACTTCGTATAGAATGCCTGATGCGGTGCGGGTTGAGAAAATATGGATGATGCGCTGTGCTAAACGAAGGTAGAACTGGCGGCCGTCAATTTCCTTCTTCCCATCGGTGTATACATTAACTGGGCAGTCGTGCATAAAGACGATATCTAAGTCTGAGTTGTAACCCAACTCCCATCCACCGACCTTACCATAACCGATCACGGCAAAGCCTTTGCCTTCACGGTCTTTCACGTGTGTTGGCTCGCCGTATTTTTCAGACACTTGAAGCCACGCTTGGCTGACCACCGCTTCAACAATGGCTTCTGCTAGATAAGTTAAGTGGTCACTTACTTTCATGACTGGCAGCACGCCAGCGATATCCGCCGCCGCGATACGCAAAATACAAATTTGCTTAAACTGACGCAGCGCTTCCATTTGCTGCTCCATATCATCTTCGGGAATACGGGCAAGGAAATCGCGCAATTCAGTGCGATAGCTATCGAGTGGAATTGGGTTGTACAGCTGTTGAGGATCTATCAACTCATCCAGAAGGATTGGATAACGAGACAACTGTTCGGAAATCATCGGACTTGCGGTACACAAGCGCACTAACTGCACCAATGCGGCAGGGTGTTCATCCAACAATTCTAAGTACGTCGTGCGCGTGCAAATATTGTGCAGTAAGTGCAGCACTCGCGGTAAACCAAACTGTGCATCAGGGTGGGCAAACACCGCGTCAAACACTTTTGGCATCAAGCGGTTTAAGACTTCTCGCCCACGGGGGCCGAGCGTTTTCTTGGCCAAGTCGGCTTTAAAGTTGATGATAGCTTTAGAGAATATGGCGGGCTCTTCAACTTGAATGTCCTGCTCTAAAATCAGCTCTAGCACATCTTGTTTATTGGCCATATCCCATAATTCATGGAAATGACGAGCAATCGTGCTGCCCTCATCTTCTTCGTCGTCACCAATCAAGGTTTCAAATACTTGATGCACTTTGTTCATGTGCTGCTGAGTTTGTTCGATGAGCAGCTCCCACGACTCTAGCTGCATCGCAGTTGCCAGTTTTAAACGCTCAATGTCGCAATCGGGCAGCGTTTGAGTCTGCTTGTCTGCCATTGCTTGCAGTAGATTTTCTAGCTGGCGTAAATATTTATATGCCGCTTCCAGATTGCTGACTTCTTGCGGGGTTAACAATGCAAGCTCTTCAATACCATTTAAGGTTTCGAGCAAGCCACGATTGCGCAAAGATGGCTCTCGTCCGCCACGAATCAGTTGGAAAACTTGCGCGATAAACTCAATTTCTCGAATACCACCAGCGCCCAGCTTGATGTTGTTGGTTAAACCGCGACGTCGCACTTCACTGCTGATCATTGATTTCATGCGGCGCAATGACTGAATCGCACTAAAGTCGATGTAACGACGGAACACAAACGGACGCAACATTTTGCGTAGCTCTTGATATTGCGGATACATTTCGCATCCCATCACGCGCGCTTTGATCATCGCGTAACGTTCCCAGTCCCGTCCTTGCTCTTGGTAGTAATCTTCCAACGCGGCATAGCTCATTACCAACGGGCCGCTTTCTCCAAACGGACGTAACCGCATGTCGACGCGATAACAAAAACCATCAAACGTCTGTTGATCGAGAGCTTTGATGATCCGTTGACCAAGACGAGTAAAGAACTGCGCATTGGCGATACTGCGGCGGGCACCTTGGGTTTCGCCGTTTTCAGGGTAAGTAAAAATTAGGTCGATATCGGAAGAGAAATTCAGTTCGCCGCCGCCTAGCTTACCCATCCCAATGATCAACATCGGTTGAGCTTCACCCTCTGCATTTGTTGGCGTTCCCCATTCTGCGCAGCAAATTTTGTATTGCCATTGGTATGTCTCAAAGATCATCGCCTCTGCCAATTGGGACAAATGACGTAATGACTCTTCAAGTGTCCAAGCATGTAAGAAGTCTTTCCACGCGATGTAGACCATTTCTCGATTTCGGAACTGACGCAGAACGCGATGACCAGACATTTCATCTGGGCATTCTGCCAATAAGGCGGCCAGACGGGTGCGATAAGCTTGGTGTCGGCTAAGCTCACTTAACATCGTTGGTAACTGCTGCGCGAGAGCCTCGTCACGGTGAATGGTTTCCGTAATAAATTGGCTCAACGCCGAGACGTAATGAAACTGCTCTAGGACCTCATTTGGCCATGATTGAAGGAAACCCGCTTCTTGGGCATTTTGAACGGCAGATTCGGCGACAGAGACCAGTGACGAAGGCAGCTGCATGTTTCTTCCTTGTGTGAAAAGCACGGTGATTCATTCTTTATACCAGACTTAAAGCAAATAAAAACGCCCACAAAAGGTTTGTGGGCGTTTTATCAAATCCAATTCGCTTTATACGCTAAATGACTTAATCTTCTTATCTAGCTCTTCGGCGTTACTTTGCATCATTTCAGAGGTTTCCAGTAACTCTGTGACCACCACGACCGATGCTTCAACCAGCTCACGAACGTTCGTCAAGTTCTGGCTCATTTCTTCCGCTACACTGCTTTGTTGTCCTGAAGCGGTGGCTATTTGGAAGTTCATGTCGTTGATTTGTGTTACTTGAGCAACGATGCCATCAAGCTCACTACCCGCGTTAGAAACCAGTTCCACGCCTTCAGCAGCTTCGACAACACTTTTCTCCATCAAATCAACCGCAGAAGTCGCGCTGGCCTGTAGCTGAGTGATCATTTCTTGAATTTCCACCGTCGCTTGTTGCGTGCGCTGCGCAAGGTTACGAACTTCGTCCGCCACCACAGCAAAACCACGCCCTGCTTCACCAGCACGCGCCGCTTCAATCGCCGCATTCAAAGCAAGCAAGTTGGTTTGCTCAGAAATGCCTTGAATCGTACCCACTACGCTACCAATCGACTCAACACGCTCTTCAACTTGGTTTACGGCTTGTGCAGAAGAAGCAATATCTGAAGATAGCTCGCTCATCTTCGCCACTGTACTTTGCAAGAACTGTTGACCCGTTACGGCTTGCGTAGAAGCTTGTTCCGTCAAAGAAGAAGCCGTTTGAGCATGATCAGCCACCGTTTGTACGGTCGATGACATCTCACTCATGGCCGTCGCCAGTTGGTCAATCTCGTTGAACTCTTCCTGCGCCGACTCTTTAGTTTCTGACATACTCAATGTCATCACTTCCGTCAGTGTCGCTAGCTCGTCTGAGGCGTTGATTTGCATTTGAATCACGTCATGCAGTTGGCGACGCGTTTTCTCTAGCTCTCGTGCCACATCTCCGTATTCATCTTTACAGTCCATACCAAACGGTACCGACAAGTTTTTGCTCGCCATTAATTTGATGGCTTCATTGAGATACTGAGTTTGGCGCAGCATTACGCGTGCGGCGGCCAATAGTAAAGCCACAAAAACGACGATAAGTAGCGCGGTCTGCCACACTACTTGAGTCAAATACGCTTCATAATGTTGTTGAGCAACTTGCGCATTTTGAGTGGCTGCTAAAAGTGAATCGTAAAATGTGTTTGCGTCCCAAAGTTGTTTTGCCACGATCAGAACGGTACTGAATACCATCAACATGACCATTTTTGGTACAAGTCGAATATCGGATATGACCCTTTCCCATGGCTTGAATGCCAGCTTTTCCATTGTCAGTTCTCCACTGAGTCTTATATAGTTTTTACATCTCTTATAGTTATGTTTGCGCTTGGGTTCTATCACGCGATTTATTTCGAGCTTCGTATGAAAAATAATGATATCAAAGACAGCACTCGACCGATGGGCCTGTTGTCACTAATCTTGTCCTTTATGGCGTTATTTGTGATCTCTGGCCTGTTGTTTTTTCCAATCGATAACGAAACCCGTCAAGTTCTTATCGGTCTGGATTTTATAATCTGTAGTATTTTTCTATTGCAGCTCACCATTGATTTGATCCGCTCCACAGATCGACGTTCATTTATTAAGCTTCATTGGATAGATTTTGTGGCCAGCATCCCAATGATCGAGCCATTACGCTTTGCTCGCATCTTTCATATTTTGCGCGTGGTGTTGGTGCTGCGCTCTTCAAAGTTCATTCTGCATCAGCTCAAAGAAAACCGCCGAGAAACGACCGTCGCTTCTATATTGCTGTTGATGGTGATCCTCATAACGCTCGGTTCCACCGCCATGCTGTTTATCGAAGCCAAAAACCCAGCTGCGAACATCCGTACTGGAGCTGATGCTTTGTGGTGGGTCTTCGTGACCATATCCACTGTGGGTTATGGCGATCATTATCCAGTGACCTCTGGAGGAAAGTTTTTAGCCGTCATCATCATCGTTTGTGGAGTGGGGATCTTCGGTATGATCTCTGGTGTGATTACGTCGATTTTAACCGCTCCGACTAAACAGCAAGATCACCGTTCTAAGAACAAAGAGCGGATGTTAGAACAGCTATTAGAACAGCAAGAACAAATCCTTGAGCGACTAACTCTTATCGAAGAGGAAATGCAGCAACGCAAAATTCAGACAAAAAAATAGGACCTATCGGTCCTATTTCTCTTTAAATTAATGAAGATAACGCTGCTTTACGCTCGCTTGTCTTATTTTTCACGCCAGTATGGCTGAGTCTCTACGCTGATTGCTCTTGTTTGATCCATTGCATGAAGAATCGAACGCTCTTGGCGGTGCAGCCAACGCTCTAGCTGTTCTTTCTCTTCATTTTCCAGCATATCGACCAAAGGCAATAGATGGTTCAGCATCAACAGATCATCAATGCCATGCACTAAGTCAGCCCAAGGAAGGCGGAAGCTATTACGCTCGTCGAAGTTGTACAAGCTCGCAAAACCAATTCCAGTGTAAAGGTTACGCAGCAGACGGTAACGCTGATCCACATACTCTTGCGCAGACAAATCACGCTCTGCAGGGAAAGCTTCCATCAGCTCTGCCCAAGTGCGATCCAATTGCGTCACAGAAAACGGCATGATGTTGCTTGCCATCTTCTCGCGCGCTTTCTCATCCAAGAATGGCTGCCAGCCACGCGCTAAGATCCAGCGGCTAAGATCCAGCAGTAATCCTGTGTAACGCGCCGAACTCAACAATGTCAGCATCTCTTCACGACTTGGCAACTCTTCCAACTGTTGGGTCAACTCGGAGACAAGGAACTTACGCGCGTCAAGTTTGCGCAATACGTTACCTTTATCATCAAGCAACTCTTCAAGGTGAGCATGTTCATCAAGCCAAACGAGCTCTTCTTCTAACCACTTCAATTCTTGACGCAAGATAGCGCTCGCACGACGAGGCACTACGCCACCAAAAATGGTCAATGTTTGGCGAATAAAACGAATGGCGTTACTGATTTCACGCAGCGCTTCCACACTGTCGCGCTCTGAGTAAATTTGTTCGTGGTAATGCCAATGCGATAAAGCATGTTCAAGTGAATTGATTAAGCAGTATTCAACGGTGTCTGTTTTGTTACTGTCCACTAAAGAAAGCGGCTTCACTTCGTCGCCAGTGTAACCAGTCGCTAAACGGTAGCCTTTTGCGGCTTTGCTCAAGTTACCCAGACGCATCCCACCTTGTTCGCAGAAACTGCGCGCCAAGGTAAATAGTGCATCGGTCTGGCCAGATTTGAGTTCAAGTTCGACTTCACAAATCGGTTCTTGTCTCTCTTCTCCGTCTTCCCCTTGCGCAACAACCATGCCTTGGTCAAACGCGACCTCTACTTGGCTGCCATCTGGCATACCAATCAGCCACTGCTCACGCGTGAAGTTGGTCGAAAAAAGCGGAACTAACTCGGATTGTAGAGTCGCGACATCTTTGCCTGACGGCCAGATATCGGAAGGATGAAGCGAAAGATCCGGTTCATTATTTGTGTGCTCAGCATTGTATTCTGGTCTTTGATGTAAGCCTGCGACAACGCGTCCTGCGGTTTTTACGGTTTGGACGAAAACGTCATCAAAACGGCGAATTCTTAAACCAATGTCGTGCTGTCTTAGCCAATTGTCGGCTGTATCAAAATAGGTGTTACCCAAGTCACGACAACTATGCTGAAGTACTTTTGTTTCAGAAATTTTTGCTCGTAAAGTTTCTGAAAATTCAGGAGAAACAAAAAACTTCAGTTCTATCTCGGTTTCCATAGCTATACCTTTCAAAGCAGATAGAAACAGGATATTGCCTAATTTCTCGCACGGCAAGAAAGAAATATCACCCGAATGATGATCTAAAACAGTTTTAATGAGCCATTTAATGCGTTAACATGCGCGCCTTTATAGCCATCGTTCAACATTTCGCCAAGAACTAAGAAATGGTGTATGTTTTTTTAAGGTTATAGTTATTAGGTTGAATGACCATGCCAGTAAATACAATTATGGGGTTATTTGCAAAGTCCCCAATTAAGCCTTTGCAACGCCACGTTGTGTGTGTCAACGAATGTTGTTCACACCTGGTGAAGTTCTTTGAAGTTTCTTCAAAGGGTGACTGGGAAAAAGCATCTGAGATCCGTGCACAAATTTCTCATCTAGAGAAAGAAGCGGACGTGCTAAAACGTGAAATCCGTCTAAAACTGCCTCGCGGTTTGTTTATGCCAGTCGATCGTACTGACATGCTTGAGCTTCTGACTCAACAGGACAAACTTGCTAACCTGGCAAAAGACATTGCTGGCCGTGTATATGGTCGACAACTTGTCATTCCTGAGGCTCTCCAACCAAACTTCCTCGCTTACGTTCAACGTTGTCTTGATGCTGCTAACCAAGCGCAAAAAGTAATCAATGAACTTGATGAACTGCTAGAAACCGGCTTCAAAGGCCGCGAAGTGACGCTCGTCGCTGAAATGATTCATCAGTTGGACGTTATTGAAGATGATACCGATGCCATGCAGATTGAACTGCGCCAACAACTGATGGCGATTGAATCTGAAATGAACCCTATCGATGTCATGTTCTTGTACAAGATTCTTGAATGGGTAGGTGGTATTGCCGACCAAGCGCAGCGCGTAGGTGCTCGTTTGGAAGTGATGCTATCTCGATCTTAAAACATAAGTTAACGACATAACGAAGAGCATAATGAACACGTGTCAGATGGACGATGACTATTTTCACCGTCTTATGGTTTGGCGCGCGTAAAATTTTGCTCCGCTTGTTATAAAACAACTAGGTATTACGATGGATATCCTTGCGAACTACGGCACTGTCCTGATTATTGTTGCAGCGATTTTTGGTTTCATGATGGCGATTGGTATTGGCGCGAACGACGTTGCTAATGCGATGGGTACATCAGTAGGTTCAAAAGCGCTAACAGTAAAACAAGCTATCATCATTGCGATGATCTTCGAATTTGCGGGTGCATACCTTGCAGGCGGTGAAGTAACCGACACTATCCGTAAAGGTGTTATCGAAACATCTCTCTTTGCTAGCCAACCAGACATTCTTGTCTTCGGTATGATGTCAGCACTTCTTGCTGCTGGTACATGGCTGCTGCTTGCTTCTTACATGGGCTGGCCTGTATCAACGACTCACTCTATCATCGGTGCAATCATCGGTTTTGCATGTGTGTCTGTAGGTACTGAAGCGGTTGACTGGAGCAGCGTTCAAGGGATTGTCGGTAGCTGGATCATTACTCCGGTTATCTCAGGCTTCTTTGCTTACGTCATTTTCGTCAGCGCACAGCGTCTGATTTTTGATACTGAGAACCCACTATTCAACGCAAAACGTTTCGTTCCTGTTTACATGTTCATCACGACAATGGTGATTGCACTTGTAACCATCAAAAAAGGTCTGAAGCACGTTGGTCTTCACCTGACTAACGGCGAAGCGTGGATGTGGGCAGTAGCGGTATCTGCACTTGTTATGGCTGGCGGCTACTTCTACATTCAGAAAAAATTCGCTAACCGTGAAGAAGACCGCAGCTTTGCTGGCGTAGAAGGTATCTTCAGCGTTCTAATGGTAATCACAGCTTGTGCGATGGCATTTGCTCACGGCTCAAACGACGTAGCAAACGCGATTGGCCCTCTTTCTGCAGTAGTATCGACTGTTGAACACATGGGTGAGGTTACAGCGAAAAGCACTATCGCATGGTGGATTCTTCCATTGGGCGGTATCGGTATTGTTGTCGGTCTTGCAACAATGGGCCACAAAGTAATGGCAACCGTTGGTACAGGCATCACTGAACTAACACCAAGCCGTGGTTTTGCTGCTCAGCTTGCAACTGCATGTACGGTTGTATTGGCATCAGGTACTGGTCTGCCAATCTCTACCACTCAAACACTGGTTGGTGCGGTTCTAGGTGTAGGTTTTGCACGTGGTATCGCGGCGCTAAACCTAGGTGTAGTACGTAACATCGTGGCTTCATGGATTGTTACGCTACCAGCAGGTGCACTATTGGCTGTCGTATTCTTCTACGGCATTCAAGCGATGTTCTCTTAATACATCCGTCAATAGAATGTAAGCGCTTTGTCATTATTGACTCAAACGCACAGAAAGGGAGGCTTTGCCTCCCTTCTTTGTTGCACCGAACTTTGAAACTGCATACTATTCGTCTATTTCCGGCTCCAATCATTCGGTGCCAACGCTGTATCCAAGAAAATCGTTAAGGGATTTACTGTGAAAAAACTAATCATCACGGTTTTGTTTACTTTGCTAGCAGCACCAGCGGCACTAGCAGCAAACCGTTATATTTCTGATGACCTATTCACTTTCATGCACTCAGGTCCAAACAACACTTACCGTATCATTGGCAGCATTAACGCTGGCTCTAAAGTTCAGCTTTTACAAGCCAACAAAGATACAGGCTACACGCAAGTTCGTGATGACCGCGGCCGCACTGGTTGGGTACAAAGCAAGTTTGTGACAAATCAAGAAAGCATGGCAATTCGCCTTCCTCGTATTGAGAAAGAGCTGTCAGAAGTGAAAGAACAGCTAGCAAATGCTCGTCAAACTTCTGATACCGAGAAAGCGGGTCTAGTAACATCACTAGAAACTCGTAACCAACAAATTACAGATCTAGAGAAAAAATACTCTGAGATCAGCGACCAGCTCACTTCTGTTGAAACAGAAAACCGTGAACTTCGCGCCAAGCTGGATACACAAAAAGATGACATGCTGCTTAAGTACTTCACTTACGGTGGCGGTGTAGCCGGCCTTGGTCTTTTATTTGGTTTGATTCTTCCTCATATCATTCCACGCAGAAAGAAATCACCTGCAGGTTGGGCATAACTGCCCCGCAAACTACCGGTTTGCACATAGCGGATACGAAAAAGGCCACATTCATGTGGCCTTTTGCTTATCTAATGGTTTCACGCGAGAGTACTAACCATCCCATTCGTAAAGCGCAGGGATTCGGATTTGCTCACCTTGGAATTCGACAATGACAGCCTGCGGCTGAATCTCTTTCAGCGTGACTTGTCCATCCACCACATCCCCTTGGTGATACTCCACGTTATTGATTTTCACCCAACGACGATTGGCATCACTGGCATACATGTGCGTTTGCAAATTAAGGGCTGGAAGACGTCCTTGCCACTGCTGCGCATTGCGCTCCAAGTCATTCACCTGTGACGATGCAGAAGTCGGCGCATCGTTTTGAGACAGCGCATTTTCCACTTTTTTGGCGAGATCTGGAGACAAGGAAGACAAGTCTAGATCATCCAATGACAAACCTAAGTCGTCACGACGATGCGTAGATGCTGTGCTCGTGACGGGAGTAGCCGTTGTCAGATCCGGAGCCTCACTCTCGTTGGCATACTCGGAGGGTTGTAAGAATGTCCCAATGTCGCGAGATAATTCGGCACTCGGCCATTCTCGTGGCAGTTGAGCAAGATCCGTTGATTCTGGATAATCTAAAACTTCAAATGGTTGTACGACTTCCGCCACCACTACCTTTGGCGTAACCGCTTGAGCCTCTGGCGTAAGCAAATCTAAATGCCACGCAACCGCAATCGCTGACACGCTAATAGGCACAAGAAAGAGTCCAACATGTTTGATGACTGACATTACGCCTCCTCCTTGTTAATGCTTGCTAGTGTTGGCGCATTAGGTTGCACACTTTGTTGTAAGCGTTCTAACGTGCGATGACCCGCAATGCCATCCACACCGATGCCTTGCCAACGTTGGAACAGTTCCACTCGCTCTTTTAACGCACCGTCAAAAATAGACGTTTCCAGTGGTGATTCACTGACCGCTTTGGCAAGCAATTGGTCAAGCACTTCGATCGCCGGCCCTTCCATATCTAAACGCAACGTCTCTTTAAGCGGCGCTTGCCACAATTCAATGATGTTGCCCTGCCACATTGGTTTCAGCCACGAAACAGGCAAACGCAGACGCTGTTTGCCATTGAGCACTTCTACTTGGTCGTTGCCAACCGCATACAAAATCACGTAACCAACATCGCCTTGATAATTCAGCTCTAAAATAACCGGTCGATTTTGCTGCATCAGCAAGGGCCACGTTGCCATTTTTCTTTCACAACGCATGGTGGATTGAGGCTCAGACAAGCAAAGATTATCGCGCACTGATGCTCGATATCCCCAAAGGCGGTAAAGATCATTCACGGCAAGATTGGATTGTTTCTGCGCCAACAGCATATCGCGCTGTGCATCAGTTAGCTGCTCACTTGCCATAAGAGGAGCAGGAGTAGACGAAGACGCAGCAACGGGGACTTCCGACATCGGAGTCTTAGGCTTCACTGGCATGTAATTTATTGCAGCCCAGCCGACGCCAACCGCTGCCATTACACCAATAGCAGCCGATCCCCAAGCTGGCCAAGTAAATGACTGACGAGGTTTATCTTGCTGGTAAATGTCCGCCTGAAACTGCATGACTTCTTCGCAGGCTTGTTGCACCGTCTGTTTATCGACAACGACACTGCCCTGGTGATAACTCATATTCAATGCTTTATCACAAATCAGGTTGATGAGACGCGGAATGCCATGGCTATACTTCGCAATCAACTTACTGGAACTGCGATGAAACAGTTGCTGATCGCCACCAGCCGTGTGCAAACGAAACGCGATGTAATCCGCAGTCTCTTTCTCATCAAGAGGTAACAGATGATAACGGCCAGTGATACGCTGTGCGAGCTGACGCAACTGCGTAGTCTGTAACAAGCGTTGTAACTCTGGCTGCCCTACCAACAGCACTTTAAGCAGCTTTCTGGTATCGGTTTCTAAGTTCGTTAACAAGCGCAGTTGCTCAAGTACATCGGCAGCAAGATGCTGAGCCTCATCAATGACGAGCAACGTCTGCCAACCCACCTTGTGGTTACGCAGCAAATAATGATGTATGACTTGGTTTAGCTGTTTTAACGTCGCATCCTGCGGATAAGAGATCTTAAATTCATCGCAAATCGCTTCTAGCAGATCTCGGCTCGAAAAAGTCGGATTGAGAATCAGCCCCGCTTTGGTGCTTTCATCTAAATTCGCGAGCATAGCTTTGGCCACTGTCGTTTTGCCTGTTCCTACCTCACCGGTCAGCATGGCAAAACCACCGCCGTCGCCCAATCCCGCATTGAGGTGCGTGATCGCTTCTTTATGACGTTGGCTTAAATACAAATAACGTGAGTTTGGAACAATCGAAAACGGCTGTTCAACAAACCCAAAAAAGTCCTTATACATTAGGATCTCCAGCTAAAAACCCATCCCAAAAGAATCAAATATGATGTAAACATAGTTGCATCTGTTCTTGGGAGTAAAGAAAAGTACCATTGCTTGCTACAATGTCCAACGTCATATCCATAAATTCAGAGGTAATTCGTGCAAGTTTATTTAGTAGGTGGCGCAGTTCGAGATCAATTGCTCGGCATTGACAGTTATGACAACGATTGGGTGGTAGTCGGTGCCACACCAGAAATGATGCTTGCTCAAGGATACACTGCCGTCGGAAAAGACTTTCCTGTTTTTCTTCATCCTAAAAATAAAGAAGAACACGCACTTGCACGAACCGAAAGAAAATCAGGCTCAGGTTACACGGGCTTTGACTGTTTCTTCGATCCAAGCGTCACGCTAGAAGAGGATTTGATTCGCCGTGATTTAACCATTAATGCCATGGCGATGGATGATAGCGGCCAGCTGTACGATCCTTATGGCGGCCAAGCCGATTTGAATAATCGCATATTGCGTCATGTATCGGATGCTTTTGTGGAAGATCCCCTTAGAGTACTTCGGGTCGCACGTTTTGCTGCAAAACTTGCCTCGCTGGGATTTACGGTAGCAAAAGAAACCATGCAACTCATGCGCGACATCGCAGACTCTGGTGAACTCAATACGCTAACCCCAGAACGCGTGTGGCAAGAGTGGCATAAATCGCTTTCAACGCCTCGTCCCGATGTGTTTTTATCAGTATTGCGAGATTGCGGCGCGTTAGCTGTCGTGCTACCAGAAATCGATGCGCTGTTTGGGGTGCCTCAACCTGAAAAATGGCATCCAGAGATCGATACGGGTATCCATACGTTGATGGTAGCAGAGCAAGCCGCAAAGCTGAGCACATCACTCCCTGTTAGATTTGCCGCACAGGTACATGACTTAGGGAAAGGCGTGACACCAGAGAGCGAATGGCCAAGCCATAAAATGCATTGTCATACCGGTTTAAAGCTAATTAAAAAACTGTGCGAACGTGTACGTGTACCGAATGAATTTAAAGATTTAGCGCTCATGGTCTGCGAGCAACACTCCAACATTCATCGCGCCGCTGAGTTAAAGCCGCAAACCGTCATCAAAATCCTGAACAAGTTTGATGTATGGCGCAAGTCGGAGCGCCTAAAAGACATTCTAATTTGCTGCCAAGCGGATCATGCAGGCCGCAAAGGTTTAGAAGATCTACCGTATCCACAAGCGGATATTTTTATGCTGGCCTATCAAGCAGCGGCATCAGTAGATGTGCAAGCCATCATTCAGGATGGCTTCAAAGGTCCAGCTATTCGTGATGAACAAGAAAAACGACGTATTGAAGCGGTCAAAGTCGCTTTAAATAAGTAACGCCAAAATAAAAACGCCCGCTCAATTGAGCGGGCGTTTTTGTTTTCAAGGATTAAGCACTAAGCAAGAATGCAAATAGGCCCACACCTAGAATCAGACGGTAAATCACGAATGGCGTCATGCCCATGCGTGAAATCATCTTCAAGAAGAAGTGGATACAGATGTATGCGCTAATAAATGAAGTCAGAATACCAGTCAGCAAAAAGCCTACGTGCACAGGCTCACCGCTGGTAACCAGCTTCATACCCAAGTAGCTACCAGCTAATGTGATGATAGGAATCGACATCAAAAATGAAAAACGCGCTGCCGCTTCACGAGTGAAGCCCAAATATAGAGCGGCAGTGATCGTTGCACCAGAACGTGAAGTTCCAGGGATCATCGCAAGTGCTTGAGCAATACCAATAAACACCGCTTTCTTCCAGCCAGTTTGGTACTCATCGGCAACAAGCTTGGCATTCTTATCCACCCACCAAAGCAACAAACCGAATACGATGGTGGTTGTCGCAATCACATAGGCACTGCGCAGGTAGACTTCGATAACGTCTTTCATCAGCAAACCGAACACACACGCCGGAATCGTCGCGATCACGATCATCCATGCCAGTTTTGCTTCTTTACTGCGGTCACCTTTGAAGATCGAAGCAAACAACGCTCGGAATAAAGTGATCACTTCGTGGCGGAAATAAATCACAACCGCCATCAATGTACCGACGTGTACTGCCACATCAAACGCTAGACCTTGGTCGGCCCAGCCGAAAATGGCGGAGGGTAGGATCAAGTGCGCAGAGCTGGAAATGGGCAAAAACTCTGTCAGACCCTGAATCAGAGCCAAAATAAAGGCTTCAAAATAACTCATGTAAACAACTCAAATTTAAAGTGAAAAAGAAACTGGTTTGAGTGAATCAACGGGCTGCATAGCATGCCAAATGTCGGCTACAGTGCGTCCATCGCCGGGGATCACTAAATGAGGTTCGAGATCATACAAGGGCTTTGTGACAAAAGGATATTTGTAGATATCACTGCGAGGTAGCTCCGGTTTTTGTGTCGAGATGCACTCACCGAAGAGCACTATATCGAGATCCAGTGTTCGATCCTGATACTTTTGCGCATTTTCCTCACGCCCCCACTTATATTCAATCTCACGTAAGTGGTGACTCAACTCTTCGAGTGACAACTTTGTGCGCATCGCAATCACAAAGTTGTAGAAGTTTTGGCTACTAAAGCCGATAGGTTCACATTCGTATATCGGTGAGACGAGGAGATCTTCGCCGAGCCTCTGCAACTCGAGATAGGCAACCTTAGCGTGTTGCTCTCTGTCTATGTTTGTCCCCACACCGATATAAGTGGTGATCATGCTTGACCTCGTTCAATCACAACCCCAACAGATCGTGCCTGAGGAACGGCGCCCGGTTTCGCTAAACGAATCTTCACCCAAGGAACGCTGAAGCGTTGCATGATAAGTTCTGCAACTTCTTCCGCTACGCGCTCTACCAACAAGAAGCGACCATTTTCAATATGATTTAATACTGCTTCACTCACCTGTGAGTAATCTAAGGCATCTTGAACATCATCACTTTTACCCGCAGGCTTGTTGTCGTGCGCCATTTCAATATCCAGAACCAACTTTTGTTTAATTTGTTGTTCCCAGTCATACACGCCAATCGTGGTGATTACTTCTAACTGTTCAATAAATACTTTATCCAGAGCCATCTTATGTCCTTCTTTACAGAGGTCGGATACCCGTCAGGGGTAATTTGATCGTAATATTCTATACCTAAGTAACCTTTGGCTAGGTCATCGAAATGTTACTTAGGTATAAACTGCGCTGCATCTTTATATACAAGAACTCACATAATGCAAGCTCTATCGCAGAGAGTATTTCAGCTCACCGCTGAATCAGGCTATGATACCAACTACGCGGGAACTGAGCATTAATTTCCAATCCATCAAGGACTTCTATGGACGCACTGGCACTAATAATGACAATGGCCGCCTACTTACTGGGTTCTGTTTCCAGTGCGGTGTTGATTTGTCGCCTGTTAAAACTGCCAGACCCTCGTAACGTTGGCTCAAACAATCCAGGCGCGACCAATGTATTGCGCATTGGCGGAAAAGGCGCGGCCGTATCGGTGTTGTTGTGCGATATGCTCAAAGGGACGATTCCAGTTTGGGGGGGGTACTTTCTTGGTATCGATCCTATCATTCTTGGCGTTATTGCTATCGCGGCGTGCCTTGGTCACATGTACCCAATTTTCTTCCACTTTAAAGGGGGTAAAGGCGTCGCTACCGCGCTTGGTGCCATTGCTCCAATTGGCTTAGACCTTACAGGCCTAGTTATGCTGACTTGGCTCTCGGTTGCAGTCCTGTTTCGCTACTCTTCCCTTGCCGCACTCGTCACTGTGTTAGTCACACCGTTTTATACTTGGATGTTCAAACCGCAATACACCCTGCCCGTTGCCATGTTGTGTTGTCTAATCGTGTTTAAACATCATCAAAACATTCGTCGTTTACTTTCGGGTGAAGAGCCTAAAATTGGTGAAAAGAAACTGACAGAAAAAAACTCGGCATAACGCCGAGTTTTTAAATGCATTTTAAGCGTGAACTTTGTTTAGGAAGCTCAACAGCATCTGATTCACAAACTCGGGCTGTTCAAGCGAACTGATATGACCCGCTTCAGGAATCTCCACCAACTCACTGCCCGTAATGCAGTCATTCATTAGGTAAGATTCAAATACCGGACGCGGCTTATCTTCTCGACCAACTGCGATCAATGTTGGCAGTGCGAATTTTTCTGCATCTTCAATCACATCACGTCGCCCAAATACCATGCGACCGATACGAGCAACTTCTACAGCTCGCTCACCTGTTAGCGATTCAAGGCTTTGTTTAAATGAAGCGACCAATTCTGGGTGAACTTGATCCGCGTTATTCGCAAAGAACAGTGGTGCAACTGCTTCGATAATAGGCTCAGGAACACCTTGAACTTGGCTGATGGTATCTAGCATCGCAAAGTATTTTTTATGCGTCACTTCTGGTTCCCAACCAATAAAGGTATCCATCAACACCAATGACTTCACTCGTTGCGGGGCTTGAGCGGTCAGTTCCGCGCCCCACATGCCGCCAACAGATAAGCCAACAATGGAAAATTTGTCGATTTCCAAATGATCCATTAGCGCCAGCATGTGTTGGGCATAATCAACTAAAGACGTGGTCGAAGCAGGAGCGGCGTCCGATTCACCATGCGCCCATAAGTCAGGCACAATACAACGATAGGACTGGCTCAAAACTTCAATTTGAGGCGCCCACATTTGGCAATCCCACAAATAGCTATGTCCAAACAGCAGCACAGGCCCTTCGCCTTTGTCTAGGTAAGCAAGTTGCTGACCTTCAATTTCAAACTTCTTCATTGTTATATCCATTTATTATTCTTCCGCGCCATCCTATCACTGAACACAAAGAAAACTGCTCACATCAGTCTGGAAATCTCGCGCCTTTTTCTTGGGGAAATAAACCACAAAAACAAAGGCCTCTATAAATAGAGGCCAGTCAATATACAAGGTTTGATTACGCGATTGGCGTTAGCTGGTCAATTGGCCAGCGCGGACGCGCTTCCACCGACATATCTGCGACTTCACCATTCTTCAAACGTTGCATACCCGCATACGCAATCATTGCACCGTTGTCAGTACAGAACTCGGTACGTGGGTAATACACTTCACCACCGATTTTCTTCGCAAGCTTCTCAAGCTCTGCACGCAAGCGACGATTCGCACTTACACCACCAGCAATAACGATGCGCTTCATACCGGTTTGCTCTAATGCACGCTTACATTTGATTGCCAACGTTGCACACACGGCTTCTTCAAAAGCGTATGCAATATCAGCACGAGTCTGCTCGTCATCGCCATTCGCTGCAATCGTGTTTGCCGTGAAGGTTTTCAAACCCGAGAAACTCATATCCAAACCCGGCACATTGGTCATTGGTCGTGGGAACTTAAAGCGACCCGGAGTACCTTTCTCTGCTAGCTTAGATAACAGAGGACCGCCTGGGTAATCTAGCCCCATCAGCTTAGCCGTCTTATCAAATGCTTCACCGGCTGCATCATCAATGGATTCGCCTAGAATCTTGTATTCACCAATGCCTTTTACTTCCACCATCATCGAGTGACCGCCAGAAACCAACACCGCCACAAATGGGAATGGTGGTGGGTTGTCTTCTAGCATTGGCGCAAGTAAATGACCTTCCATGTGATGAACAGGAACAGCAGGCACACCCCATGCGTAAGCAATACTGCGACCGATGGTTGCACCCACTAGCAAAGCACCAACCAAACCAGGACCGGCCGTGTAAGCCACGCCGTCGATGTCTTGGGATGTTAAGTTTGCTTCTTTTAGCGCCTCTTTAATAAGAGGAATGGTTTTCTTTACATGGTCACGTGAAGCCAACTCTGGCACCACGCCGCCGTAATCCGCGTGAAGTTTTACTTGGCTGTAAAGCTTGTGCGCCAACAGGCCTTTTTCATCGTCGTAAATCGCGATTCCTGTCTCGTCACAAGAGGTTTCGATACCAATAATGCGCATGGTTTTCTCAGTATGCTTTCTGTATAGAGGAAATTTGGGCGTCATATTACCTCGCCTTGGTGCTTCAAACAAATTTTGTACAGACAATAAACGACAAAAGGCTTTACAAAGCTGTTGTGATCGGATTAAAATTCCGCACCATTTTTGATCAAGCTGGTAAGTGACCAAACAATTATGATTTGGTCTGTTGAATGCCAGCGTTAACGAATAACCCCTGAGGTGAAAGGCATATGCCAGTAGTTAAAGTACGTGAAAACGAACCGTTCGACGTTGCTCTACGTCGTTTCAAGCGCTCTTGCGAAAAAGCAGGTATCCTTTCTGAAGTGCGTCGTCGTGAGCACTACGAAAAACCAACTACAGTTCGCAAACGCGCTAAAGCAGCAGCTCAAAAGCGTCACGCTAAGAAGCTAGCTCGCGAAAACGCTCGTCGCGTTCGCCTGTACTAATAACTGAGCTCCCAAAAGGAATTTAGTTATGGCTCTCATTGATCAACTCAAAGAAGAGCAAAAATTAGCGATGAAAGCCAAGGACAAATTGCGCCTTGGTACTATTCGTTTAGCCTTAGCAGCAATCAAGCAACGTGAAGTTGACGAGCAGATCACTCTGAACGAAGACGACATTCTTGCTGTGTTGACTAAAATGGTTAAGCAACGTCGCGACTCTGTTACGCAGTACGAAGCAGCTGGTCGTCAAGATCTTGCTGATGTGGAACAAGCAGAAATTACAGTTCTTGAGGAATTTATGCCTCAACCACTGACAGAAGAAGAAGTTGCTGCTCTTATCGAGAAAGCAATCGCAGAATCTGGTGCAGCTGGCATGCAAGACATGGGCAAAGTAATGGGCGTTCTGAAACCACAAATTCAAGGGCGTGCAGATATGGGTAAAGTAAGCGGTTTAGTTCGCGCTAAATTGGCTTAACACCCCACCCAATTGCAGCAAGCCGTGCTATCCTTTGGAACGCACGGCTTGTTTGTATCTGGCAGAATGGAATAAAACAAAGTCTCGCACATGCTTTTCTCTATAACCCATTCACACCAATCATGATTTTTCTTTTTTGTTAGGTTTTATGGCTGGACACATCCCTCGCAGTTTTATTGATGACCTTCTAGCTCGGCTTGATATTGTCGATATTATCGACGCACGCGTGAAACTTAAGAAAAAAGGCAAAAACTACGGCGCTTGTTGCCCATTCCACAACGAGAAAACACCGTCATTCAGTGTGAGCCAAGAGAAGCAGTTCTATCACTGTTTTGGCTGTGGTGCACATGGCAACGCCATCGACTTTATGATGGAGTTTGAACGCCTAGAGTTCGTTGAAGCGATTGAAGAACTTGCCTCTTATCTAGGTTTGGACGTTCCTCGCGAACAACGTAGTGGTGGCGGTGGGCAGTTCAATTCTGGACCGCAAGCAAGTAGCAGTGAAAAACGCAGCCTATACGATTTAATGGGTAGCATTGCCCAGTTTTACCGTAACCAACTCAAACAACCTTCGAGCAAGGTCGCGATTGAATACCTAAAAGACCGTGGTCTATCTGGTGAAATCGTTCAGAAATTTGGTATTGGTTACGTGGCTGACGAATGGGATTTAGTCCGTAAAAACTTCGGCCAGAGTAAAGACAATCAAGACATGCTTGTCATTGGTGGCATGCTGATTGAAAACGACAAAGGCAACCGTTATGACCGCTTTCGTGGTCGTATTATGTTTCCAATTCGTGACCGTCGTGGTCGAGTAATTGGCTTTGGTGGTCGAGTACTTGGTGAAGGTACGCCAAAATATCTCAACTCACCGGAAACGCCAATATTCCATAAAGGCAAAGAGCTTTATGGCCTGTACGAAGTGTTACAAGCGCATCGTGAACCAGCACAAATTTTGGTGGTTGAAGGCTATATGGACGTTGTCGCTCTGGCTCAGTACGGCGTAGATTATTCCGTCGCTTCGCTAGGCACTTCGACAACGGGCGATCATATTCAAATGTTGTTCCGCCAAACCAATACCGTTGTGTGTTGTTACGATGGCGACCGAGCAGGTAAAGAAGCGGCATGGCGAGCGTTAGAAAACGCACTTCAATTCCTCAAAACCGGGAACACATTGAAGTTCTTATTCTTACCTGATGGGGAAGACCCAGACAGCTACGTTCGTAAATACGGCAAAGCCGCGTTCGAGCAACAAATAGAACAAGCGACACCACTATCGAGCTACCTTTTTGACAACTTGATTGAGTTACACCAAATTAATTTGGGTAACAACGAAGGTAAGTCTGCGTTGAGAGCATACGCTAGCGCCTTGATTGACAAGATTCCTGACCCATACTTTCAGGAGTTGCTCGAAAAACTATTGGATGAGCGCACGGGGTTTGATAACCGCCTACGTCAGCCTCGTAAAAAGATAAGTGAAACTCGACCTCAACCGCACAAAGAGATCAAACGAACTCCTATGCGTGAGGTTATTGCTCTACTTATTCAAAATCCGAGCTATGCTCAAATGGTACCGGACCTTTCCTCAGTGAGAGACTTATCCATACCAGGCCTAAGTTTATTTGCAGATGTACTTGATAAATGCCAGGCGCATCCCCATATCAACACAGGCCAATTATTAGAGCACTGGCGCAACAGCCAGAATGAGGCACTTCTGTCTCGTCTTGCGAGCTGGGATATTCCGCTCGACGAAGACAACCAAGAAGAAATATTTTTAGACTCACTGGATAAAATTATTGCCCAGTGCGTAGAAAAGCAAATTGAAAACCTGCAGGCCAAAGCAAGAAGTGTCGGTTTATCAGCCGAAGAGAAAAGGGAGCTGCTAGCACTTATGCTAGATTTAAAAGCGTAACCCTGTTTAATTAGTCAGCAACAATTTAATTTGTTATAGTAAGTGGTTTGCATTTCGCATACTGATTCCTTCACCAGATTACGAAGTTGGATACCGTCTATGGATCAAAATCCGCAGTCACAGCTAAAGTTACTTGTTATTAAAGGCAAGGAGCAAGGCTATCTGACCTACGCCGAAGTAAATGACCACCTACCTGCTGAAATCGTAGATTCAGAACAGGTAGAAGACATCATTCAGATGATCAACGACATGGGTATCAAGGTAGTAGAAACTGCTCCTGATGCTGATGATCTAGCACTGAACGATGACACAAACATTACCGATGAAGATGCAGCTGAAGCTGCAGCAGCAGCACTTTCTAGCGTAGAAAGTGAAATTGGTCGTACAACAGACCCAGTTCGCATGTACATGCGTGAAATGGGTACTGTAGAGCTGCTGACTCGCGAAGGCGAAATCGACATCGCAAAACGCATTGAAGAAGGTATTAACCAAGTTCAATCGTCTGTTGCTGAATACCCTGGCACTATTCCTTACATCCTAGAGCAATTTGATAAGGTTCAGGCAGAAGAACTTCGTCTGACTGATTTAATCTCTGGCTTTGTAGATCCTGACGCTGACGATACAGCAGCGCCAACCGCGACTCACATCGGTTCTGAACTGTCTGAAACTCAATTAGAAGAGGAAGACGAAGAAGACCTAGAAGATGATGAAGAAAGCGATGACGATTCAGATGATTCGGAAGAAGATGTAGGTATTGACCCAGAGCTAGCGCTTGAGAAATTCAACCAGCTACGCAGCACATACCAAAATCTTCAGCTAGCGATCAATGAGTACGGCTACGACAGCCCGAAAGCAACCGTTGCTAACGAAATGATGCTAGACGTATTCAAAGAATTCCGTCTAACACCAAAACAGTTCGACCACCTAGTGAACGAACTTCGCACAGCAATGGATCGCGTTCGTACTCAAGAACGTTTGATCATGAAGTCTGTGGTTGAATACGGCAAAATGCCGAAGAAATCGTTTATTGCCCTATTCACTGGTAACGAATCAAGTGATGCATGGCTAGACGAGATCCTAGCATCTGACAAGCCATACGCTGAGAAAATCAAACGTAACGAAGAAGAGATCCGTCGTTCAATCGCTAAGTTAAAAATGATTGAAGAAGAGACATCTCTGAACGTACAAAACATTAAAGACATCAGCCGTCGCATGTCTATCGGTGAAGCGAAAGCACGCCGTGCGAAGAAAGAGATGGTTGAAGCGAACTTACGTCTTGTAATTTCTATCGCGAAGAAATACACCAACCGTGGCCTACAATTCTTGGATCTAATCCAAGAAGGTAACATCGGTCTGATGAAAGCGGTAGATAAGTTTGAATACCGTCGTGGTTACAAGTTCTCGACTTACGCAACGTGGTGGATCCGTCAGGCAATCACTCGTTCAATCGCGGACCAAGCACGTACGATTCGTATCCCGGTACATATGATCGAAACGATCAACAAGCTAAACCGTATCTCTCGTCAAATGCTACAAGAGATGGGTCGTGAGCCGCTACCGGAAGAACTGGCAGAGCGTATGCAAATGCCAGAAGACAAGATCCGTAAAGTACTGAAGATCGCTAAAGAGCCAATCTCAATGGAGACACCAATCGGTGACGACGAAGATTCGCATCTAGGTGATTTCATCGAAGATACAACACTAGAACTACCGCTAGACTCTGCAACAGCAACAAGCCTGAAAATGGCTACAAAAGATGTACTTGCAGGCCTAACGCCACGTGAAGCGAAAGTACTTCGTATGCGCTTTGGTATCGACATGAACACTGACCACACTCTAGAAGAAGTTGGTAAACAGTTCGACGTTACTCGTGAACGTATCCGTCAGATCGAAGCAAAAGCTCTACGTAAACTTCGTCACCCTAGCCGCTCAGAAACTCTGCGCAGCTTCCTCGACGAATAATAAAGCGTTGGACAAAAAAGGTGACCTTAGGTCACCTTTTTTATTATCACTGGTTCTAAGTGGATAAAAACTAAGCGCAATTGCCCTAGTTGCTATCTAGACACCTTGCAACGCTTCCCCTATAATCGTTGACCTATTAAGGCCCCTTAGCTCAGTGGTTAGAGCAGTCGACTCATAATCGATTGGTCCCCAGTTCAAGTCTGGGAGGGGCCACCAAATTTCGAAAGGCGTAGCAGGTTAGTACCTACTACGCCTTTTTTGTATCTGATGGTTTTAAGTGTTGCTATGGGTACACCGTTGGCATCTGAGCTCATCTTCTTATCCCCCTTGTAAACTCTTTTGCTTCAACCCTTTCAACTCTCTTAACCATCTGCTCGATAAAATTCGTGCTCTACAGCCCTTGTGACCTTCAAATGATCCCTCAATGTTTTAGTCGTTGACCGTTTATATATTCCTGATAGGATAGCCGTATGGACGTCTAAATATAAAATGGAGTTACGATGACAAATTTAGGTCACATCAAAAAGTTATCTTGGGTTCTCGCTGCTGCGCTCAGCTTAAGTGCCTGCGGAGAAAAAGATAATTCAGTAATCAAAGTCGGAGCTACGGTTGGGCCACATGCACAAGTAGTTGAAGCAGTAGCGAAAGAAGCGGCAAAACAAGGGCTAAATGTTGAAGTCATCGAGTTCTCTGATTACGTGACACCTAACGCCGCGCTGAGTGACGGTAGCATCGATATTAACAGCTACCAACACCAACCTTTTTTGGATAACTTCAACAGCAGTCATAACTCTCAGCTCGTTTCAATTGGCCAATCTATCTTGATGCGCATGGGGATTTATTCCAATAAATACCGTTCGTTAGAAGAGTTACCAAACCGTGCCAGAATTGCCATTCCAAACGACCCAACTAATGGAGGCCGAGGGCTGTTACTACTCGCTGATGCGGGCTTGATTGAGCTTAAACCAGGTGTTGGCCATAAAGCCGCGTTAACCGATATTAAGAGCAATCAAAAAGAACTGGAGTTCGTTGAGGTAGATGCGGCGCAGCTGCCAAGAACGCTGGATGACGTTGATGCCGCAGCTATTACGATGAATTACGTGATGTCTTCAGGCTTAGATCCTAAGAAGCAAAGTATTTTCCTAGAGTCCAAAGACGCACCTCTCGCTGTTATGGTTATTGCGACTCGTGAAGCCGACAGAAACAACGAGGCTTACAAGAAGTTCGTCTCTATTTACCAATCCCAAGAAATTCGCGACTTCCTTGATAGCACTTTCAAAGGAACGATTGAACCAGCCTTTTAAGTAAGAATTAATCCTTGAGCAAGCTATCTTGCTTGCTCAAAGAGACAAAATGACAGAGGCTCATGAAACAAAGCATGAGCCTCTGTCATATCAAATGGTATCAATCGTACTTGGAGTTAGATTATCGACTTTCTGCTTCTAACTTTAGCGCGATATAGTTTTGTGCGGCGGTAACCAAATCAGAACGATTAATGATCTTCCATAGGAAAAATGGCGGGATTAAGAATGCAATGAAGTAAAACGACTCATGAAAAAAGATCTGAGCAATTGCATCTTGATGTTCCCACAACGCCGTAAGCGCGAAAAGATCGAGCATCACACCAAGTACACCAAAAACAACTGAAACCACGATCGCTAATCCTAGTAGCTCTCGAATAAAAAATTTGTATGCCATCATACTAATTCCTTCTAGCAATATTCGACCTTACGTTACGCCCCTCATCACCTATCTATTTTGATTATTATCAACTTCATTTCACTATGAATAAGAACTTAGTTTTATAAAAAAGCGCTTGTGGAAATGGGAAAAGTGGTTGCTAAGCAACCATTGAGAATACAAAAGAGCCATGGAAAGGAAAACAATGCAGAGCTAAATACGCTCCACATTGTTTATACAAACATATTGGATAGCAGGATGCTAAATTCGATTCAAAGGGACTTGGTTATACGCAAGTAACTTGCGATATTGCTTTGGGCTAAAACCATGGCTTTCCTTAAACTTCTTACAAAAATACGAAGTACTATTAAAGCCAGAAAGCATTGAAATTTCATCCACACTTAAACTGGTATTCGTGATAAGTATGGTCGCATAGTCTAACCGAGCGTTAGAGATGATCTGCCCCATGCTCGTTTGGTTGTCTTTGAGCTTTCTATTTAGAGTAGATTTTGACGTGTAAGTTAACTTACAGACTTCCTCCAATGACCATTTCTTTTTAAGATCTTTACTTACCAGTCGGTATATCTTTTTTTCTAGAGGGTCGTAGTTATATAAAACTCGGTTGTTTTTGATTTTTTCTAACCTAGATCCAATGAGTTCGATGATAGTTTCTCGATTTGTTAAATTTAACTTTTCCACCTCAATATAGGCGTTAATTAAACTTGTTACTTTATCTTGCTTACAATTTAAATTGATACCATTAATATGATAAAGACTCACCTTTATTGATTTATTTTCATTTGAGTTAAATGAAAACCTCACCATTACTTTAGAAGGAATAAAAATAGCTTCGTTGGGTTTTACTTTGGTAATATTATTTTGAAAAGATAATATCCCATCACCATCCACACTGACGATATGATTGTGTCGAGTAAAAATAGCACCTTCAACCTGATGACCTAAGTTTATAGATCTCTCCCTAATCATTGTTATTCCTGTATAGCTTTACTTATATTTTTTAAGGTTATTATTTTTCGCTAAAGATCTAACTGAGAGGAAATAAAAATGGCGTTGTTATTCATTAGCGTTTGTTAAATTAGAAGTTTACATGCATTCTTGAGTGTAAACAACATTCAACCAAGCATAACTAACAGCAATAAATAAGTAAATGACTATAGATTATGGTAAGCAATCTTAGTTTTCAATCGTAGAGTTTCATAGTAAATCTAACAATACTGATTGATAATGGTTCTGATTTTTCTTACCATATTTTATAGATTCATTTGTAGCACTTTTTTATGGTTGCGATTTTCTTTAAAAATATTCTTTGGTCTAGAATAATAATAACCTTGAGCTAACAAGTTATATTTTTTAACAAACTCATTTTGAAAGTAAGTTTCTACACCTTCAATAATCAAACCATTTTTACAATATGGTGATATAACAAATATAAGTGCTTTTAAACAATCATCGTTTCCAGAATTATATAAAAGGAACGATTTATCTATTTTAATATAGTCCCAATCAATAACACCTAGTGATAAGTGTGCAATTTCATTTTCATGGTAATAGTCATCAAGAATTATATAGATGCCTGATTTTTGCAATCGCTTTATATTCTTTAGTATCTTCACATCGCGTACAGGTGTATCAATTTCGTTAACTTCGATATGATACTTATTACTTTTATTTCGTTTAATTATACTTTCAATGAAGTCATCATCTTTAAGAGAAGATAAATTTACATTTAATAAAATGTCTTGCGATATGCTGTTGGATTGAGAAAAGTGCTCCATTTGCAGAAGCAATACAGTTTTGATGAACTCATCATTGATCGTTTCAAAGAAAGCTTCACTATTGAGGTGCTCTCCAGAATCACTGATGACGCTTGATAATGCCTCGTAGTATACGGTTTGCCCATTTTTAGGGAAGTATATCGGCTGTAATAGGAACTCGAGCGTTACGTAACTTCGCTCACTCCTGATCGTTGTCCTACCGCCTTCTGAGTATTCAACAGTAAACATACATACTCCTTTGTCTCTATACAGATCAGAAATATAGTGGAGTTTTTGTCGCGATCCTACACTTGCGCAATAGATTTAAAAAATATGAGTCTATTTTTTTATTTACCTTTACGGTGTCAAAAAAATAGCCTTTTAGGAATCCATATCACACTATGAATTTCTCTTTTTTACATTGACCCCGTCATCACCAAGCAATGACATTTCGTCTCGACTCTGAGACTAATCTTCGATGTTTATCGGCAGTGTAAACACAAGAGGTCAATATGAAAAAGTACACTTATCCTCTACTTGCTATCTCAGGCGGTCTACTACTGACTGGCTGCGGTGGCGACGACTCTTCATCAAATACAGAATCCGCTACGTTTTCTCTTGGTGTCTCAGATGCACCTGTGGATGACGCCAACAAAGTGGTCTTAGCATTTAAAGACGTGGTTTTAATTCCCTTTGACCCAGAAACGGGCGAGCAAACTGGCAATCACATTCTGCTAGACGCAAGCGAGAACGGCGCTCTACATCAAGTTGATTTGATGGAATACCAAGGGAAAAATGCTAAAACCATCATTAGCGAACAACAAATTGCTCCGGGTGATTACGCCATGTGCGTTTACGCGAAAGATGGCCGACAGTTGAATGATACGTCTCTATCGTATGTCGAAAAAACTGATGGCTCAGTAAAAGGTCTTGTTGTTCCAAGTCGTGGGAGCTGCTTTGGCTTTAAGCCCGATACCAGCGATCAGGGTCGCTTGAAGTTTTCCCAAAAAGGTCAGTATGTAAAAGTTCATACTGGGCACAATAGCTACGTTGTAGAGTTTGATTTGCGTAAAGGTCTGGCGGATCCAGTCGGCCAAGATCATATGAACATGAACTCGAATGCCGTAAGTTTGGTGAACGCATCAGATTCAGGCCATATCGCTGGCACGGTAAGTAACGTGCAATACCAAGCTTGCGAAGCAGACAGTGCGGCATGGAACGCGATTCATGATGTGCCTGCCGTTCACTCTGTTTACCTGTATGCGGGTTCTATGGATCGCTCAACCATGGGCGATATGGGCGCGACAGCTCCACTCAACGCGCCAGTTGCGGTAGCTAACGTGAATGAATCACAAGACGAAGAAGGCAATACAACCTACAGCTACGAGTTTGGTTACATTGGCCCGGGTACTTACAGCATTGGCTACACATGTACCGCGTATATTGATACGCCAGACGCTCATGAAACGTCAGAAGACGGTTTCTTGATTTACCAGCACTACACGCCAGTTGATGTTGTCGAGACAGAGCTGACAACTCAGGACATTAATCCCATTCTTTAAGTCACCATATTAAAAAAGCCGCTCGTACTGAGCGGCTTTTTACTTAGTCAGAAAGGTAATATTGAACCGTCGATACCACTCGGACTTTTTTAATGTAAGGCGTATTGCTATCGCGGTCATAAATGGAGAACTGACCTTGCGTCGCTCGCTTGATCTTTCCTAATGAGCTTTGTGAGTCTTTCGCAAACTTTTGTGCCACCTCGCGGGCGTTTTTGGTCGCCTCTTCGATCATGTCTGGTTTGATGTCATTAAGTTTCGTGAAACTGTATTCGATTCGGTTTGCATAAGGATCTTGATTAAGAATCACGCCTTGTTTCCCAAGTTCACCAATCTCATTAATCGCCGCACGAACCACATTGATATTTTGGCTGTAAACCGTGACCGTTCGGGATGCTAAATAACGATACTCAATGTCTTGCTCACCACCATATTGCTGCGCTTTACGGTCTATCACTGAAGGCGAAGACAGCGAGATGTTTTTGTCAGTTAAGCCTTTTGCGGTTAAAAAATCGAGAATCAAACGCGTTTGTTGGTCTATGTCATCAAACATCGCGCCCATATCATTGCTGGCTACCGTAAATTGGATTGGCCAAATGACGGTATCTGCCGGGTATTCTCGCTCAGACAATCCCTTCACCGTTACCACTCGCTCATAGGCTTTGTATTTGACTGCTGTTTGCTGAATAAAAAAGCCTAATACTCCTAAACCAATTATCAGACACAGCCCGAGCCATATTGACGCTTTATTGGAAATTTTCTCCATTCATCCTCCTAATTTCGCCAAAAGTAACAATTCGTAGTATCGATAACATAGCTCAACTATGGCCAGAAAATGGCGACCTAAAGCTAAATTTTTGTCATATCGTTCGAAATGGTGAACAGAATTAATTAAAATTGAACAGTGTTTTATTGTGAATTTTAAGATTATGTTGAAAACAAAATGGTTGGTGGTTCTAGGCGGATTATTTGTCTCAACGGCCTGTTTGAGTGCTGACAACTTAGCTATGGATGACAACTCAACACAAGAACCCCGTAATGAACAGCAATACGAAGGGAAAAGCTTTGATGGTCGAATTCTGCTAGATAATGAGCCGACCAAACAGGTCTTGAGCTCACTAGAAAGTCTCGGTGAAACGCTCAACTCTCTGAGTATCCTGATGTTTGCTGGCGACAAAACGTAACGCTAAAGCTGTCCTATCCCCTTCGCCTTTGGTCAACAAAGCTTCACCAGTTTGTCACCAAAGGCTCATGGAATTGCCTCTGAACTGTCATCAGTAATTTCTACTATCCGATCAGCCACTTGTACGCTGAGGTAAATATGGATAGTTCGACCCCTTTTCGTCTCCCTCGTAAAACGCCGTTTGGCATTGGTGAAAACGTTGCAGAATGGGCTACGGGTTTAAGTCAGCTCGATAAATTCTACGCCCAACGCCCAGTGAATGCGGATACCAAAACTTTCTTGCGATTCACACTGGATATCTTGGGTATCGACTATCGCATTGCCCATGGTTCGCTCGACTCAGTGCCAAAGCAAGGCGCAACCGTCATTGTGGCGAATCACCCTCTCGGCTGTGTTGAAGGCGTGATTCTCGCCGAACTACTGTTAATGGTGCGAGACGATATCCAAATTTTAGCGAATCAGTACCTGAAAACCGTGCCAGAGCTCGACCAACTTTTTATTGGTGTCGACGTATTCGAGGGCAAAGATGCGGTCAAGTCGAACATGAAGGCACTTAGAGCAGCCAACAAACACCTTGCGAATGGCGGCTTGTTATTGGTTTTCCCTGCGGGTGAAGTGTCAAAGTTGGTGGATGCCAAACAACAGCGTTTAGAAGACAAAGAATGGAGCCGCAGTGTCAGTGCATTAATTCGTAAGAACAAAGCAGTCACTGTTCCCGTCTTCATTCGTGGGCAGAACTCAAAACGCTTCTACATGGCAGGTAAAATCCACCCTCTTTTACGCACCTTGATGTTAGGAAGAGAGCTACTCAACAAGAGCGCAAAAACCATTGAGTTGTCCTTTGGGCAAGCAATCAAGTTTAAAGAACTCCATAACCTCAACGATGATCAGATCGTCAATTATCTGAGGCTTAACACCTACCTGCTTAACCGCGATGTAAGTGCCACTCAGCAAACGGTCTCAGACAATGATCTCTTACCTATTGCAGCAGGGTTACCCATAGGCCAATTGCTTGAAGAGCTGCACAGCTTACCGGCAGAAACCCAATTGCTTCAAAATGGCGAGTTCGACGTGTACTGCGCCAGCGCACAGCAGATCCCATCTCTCCTGCATGAAATTGGCCGCTTGCGAGAACATAATTTCCGTCAAGTTGGCGAAGGGACCGGACAAGCGATAGACATCGATCATTTCGATCATGATTACCTGCACCTGTTTGTGTGGGATCGTGAGAACCAATGCATGGTAGGAGCTTACCGTCTTGGATTAGTTGATCAATTATTGGCGAAATATGGCGTAGAAGGATTGTATTCGCGCACCTTGTTCAACTATGACCAACGCTTTCTCGATCAAATGGGCAAGTCGATTGAAATGGGTCGTTCTGTGATTGCCGAGCAATATCAAAAAAGCATGAGTGCCCTACTCTTACTCTGGAAAGGCATAGCGACTTTTGTTCATCAACATCCTGAATACACGCACTTATTTGGCCCAGTGAGCATCAGCAACGATTACAGCCATACCGCGCGTCAATTATTGGCACAATCGATGACACTACACCACTACGACAACGACTGCGCCGAATACGTCACTCCGTCAAACCCACTGCCAGAAACCAACTTAAACTGGAATACCAGCATGCTAACCGCATTGGGAGATTTACAGTTGCTATCTCGCGTGATCGCTCGAATTGACGAAGGCAAAGGCGTTCCGGTATTACTGCGCCAATATTTGAGTTTGAATGGCAAGTTGGTGTGTTTTAACGTCGATCCGGCGTTTAACAACGCACTGGATGGATTGATTATGGTGGATTTACGCGATGTACCTGAGAAAACGCTGGCACGTTATATGGGCAGTGAAAACGCACGCGAGTATTTAGCTATGAACAATTAACCGTCGTCTACAAACGTAGGAG
The DNA here is from genome assembly GCF_002002385.1 of Vibrio sp. SALL6. NCBI lineage: Bacteria > Pseudomonadati > Pseudomonadota > Gammaproteobacteria > Vibrionales > Vibrionaceae > Vibrio > Vibrio sp. SALL6. Next base: position 91,157 of record NZ_MQVK01000020.1, on the reverse strand, counting down.
GTATCGCGCTGCTCAAAATCGCTATAAACAAAACGCGTGCAGCGTGATACGTTATTTGCTCATAAAACATTAAAAACAAAGTGTTTAGTTAAACTCATCGCAAAAAGGCCACTCATCTCCAGCTTTAATCCACAAAACGCCAACATCGCGCAAACGTTCACGTTATAAACTTTCACAAAACCTCAAAATGGTTATAGATCACATTTCAAATCAAACCGAACGCAAAACAAAATGTGACATTGATCGTTTCAGGCATTTAATTTGAATTAAAAAAGAAATTAAAGGTGATCTCAATCACAATGAATTTTGATTTTATATTTGTCAGAAGATCGAATTGATCACTAATATTTTTATTGACAGATTTGAAAGTCATTTTTTGTTATTAAGTTACATATCAATTAATTGATCGTTATCACTTAAAAAATGCTTTTCATTCGAAGAAATGCGGGGGTTGATCACGAAAAACCCGTCGTCAGTTCCAATTGGAAAATGTGTGGTAAATTGATTGGGTACTAAGCAATCAAACAAGCGGTTTTGGCGAACCGTTTACGACAACATATTCATCAGAACATCGAACGGGGAATTGTTATGATATCACCAGATGCCAAGATCAAGATACAAAATTTTGGTCGTTTTCTGTCAAACATGGTAATGCCTAACATCGGCGCGTTTATCGCGTGGGGCTTTATCACTGCTCTATTTATCCCAACTGGATGGCTACCAAATGAGACGTTAGCTTCCATGGTTGGGCCTATGATCACTTACTTGCTGCCACTACTTATCGGTTACACCGGTGGTAAGTTAGTGGGTGGCGATCGCGGCGCGGTCGTTGGTGCAATCACAACCATGGGCGTGATCGTCGGTACCGACATCCCAATGTTTATGGGCGCAATGATGGTTGGCCCAATGGGTGGCTGGGCAATCAAAAAATTCGATAACTACATCGACGGTAAAGTAAAAAGCGGCTTCGAGATGTTGGTCAACAACTTCTCTGCGGGCATCATCGGTATGCTGTGCGCCATTCTGGCTTTCTTCCTTATCGGCCCATTTGTCAAAGTGCTTTCAGGCGCATTGGCAGCTGGCGTAAACTTCCTTGTTTCAGCGCACCTTCTGCCACTGACTTCTATTTTTGTTGAGCCAGCGAAGATCCTGTTCCTAAATAACGCGATCAACCACGGCATCTTCTCTCCACTGGGTATTCAGCAAGCGTCTGAGACTGGTCAATCGATCTTCTTCTTGATCGAAGCGAACCCTGGTCCGGGCTTGGGTATCCTGCTGGCTTACATGGTGTTTGGCAAAGGTACGGCTCGCCAAACGGCTGGCGGTGCATCCATCATCCATTTCTTCGGTGGCATTCACGAGATTTACTTCCCGTATATTCTAATGAACCCACGTCTGATCCTTGCAGCTATTGCAGGTGGTATGACTGGCGTGTTCGTTCTAACCATGTTTAACGCGGGCATCGTTTCTCCAGCATCACCAGGTTCAATCTTTGCAATCTTGTTGATGACTCAGAAAGGCTCAATTGTTGGCGTTCTTGCCTCTATCGCGGCAGCAACAGGCGTGTCATTCGCGGTTGCATCTCTGCTGATGAAAACGCAAACCTCGACAGAGGAAGATGGCGATGAAGCGGCACTAGAAAAAGCCACATCGCAAATGAAAGACATGAAATCTGCATCGAAAAACGGCGCAGTGGTAAACAACGAAAGCAAAGGTGACGTAGACCTAGCGACAGTGCAAAGCATCATTGTCGCTTGTGATGCGGGCATGGGCTCAAGCGCCATGGGTGCGAGCATGCTACGTAAGAAAGTTCAGGACGCAGGTCTGAACGTCCACGTAACCAACCTTGCTATCAACAGCTTACCAGAGAGTGCAGATATCGTGATTACTCATAAAGACTTGACGGATCGTGCACGTAAGCATGCTCCAAACGCACACCACATTTCATTGACTAACTTCCTAGACAGCGAAATGTACAACCAGCTAGTCACCAAGTTACTGGCAGCACAAAAACAGTCGGCTGCGAATGACGATCAAATGGTCAAAGTATCGGTACTTGCTGCCAACGACGACAGCTTTGAGCCACAACAGCCATCGGTTTTCCAAATCCAGCGTGAAAACATTCATCTAGGTTTGAAAGCAGCCAACAAAGAAGAAGCCATCCGCTTTGCAGGCAACAAATTGGTTGAACTTGGCTACGCAGAACCAGAATACGTAGACGCGATGTTTGAACGTGAAGCGTTGGTTCCAACTTACCTTGGCGAGTCTATCGCGGTTCCTCATGGCACCGTAGAAGCGAAAGACCGCGTGAAGAAAACTGGCATTGTAATCTGCCAATACCCATCGGGTATCCAATTTACTGAAGATGACGACGATGTCGCGAAACTGGTTATCGGCATTGCCGCTAAGAACGATGAGCACATCCAGGTGATCACTACCATTACGAACGCGCTCGATGAGCCGGAAGCAATTGAGAAGCTAACCAGCACCAACGATGTAGAAGAAATTCTTAACATCCTTGGCGGTCAACAAGCGGCTTAATTACTCCTTTAATTTGCTCCTGAGGCAAACGAGGTCAGCTGTCACCCCCTATGCGGTTGGCCTCACCCTAGTTTCGTAAGTCAACATTTTCAGATATTGGTAGGTAAGAATTATGAAAAACGCAGTTCATTTTGGTGCAGGTAACATCGGTCGTGGTTTCATCGGAAAACTCTTAGCAGACGCAGAAGTCGAGGTCACTTTCGCTGACGTTGATGTGCCGTTGGTAGACCAGCTCAGCCATAAACAAGAATACAAAGTGAAAGTCGTGGGCACCGAGTGTCAAATCGACACCGTTACCCACGTCACAGCGGTAAACTCAGCCAGTGAAGACGTGATTGATCGCATCGTCAAAACCGATTTAGTCACCACAGCAGTTGGTCCAAACGTATTAGACATCATCGCGAAAACCATCGCGAAAGGTATCGCCAAACGTTTTGAAGCTGGCAATGACGCGCCACTTAACATCATCGCCTGTGAAAATATGGTGCGTGGCACAACGCACCTAAAAGGTGAAGTGTACAAACACTTAGATAAATCATTGCATGCAAAAGCAGACGAGTTGGTTGGCTTTGTTGATTCCGCTGTCGATCGCATCGTGCCACCAGCAGAAGCCGCCAACGATGACCCATTGGAAGTGACGGTTGAAAGCTTCAGCGAATGGATTGTCGATGAGCAACAGTTCAAGGGCGACATCCCAAACATTGCTGGCATGGAAAAAACCAACAACCTAATGGCCTTTGTCGAACGTAAGCTGTTCACCCTAAACACAGGTCACTGTATTACCGCTTATTTAGGCTGTTTGAAAGGCCATCGCACCATTCGCGAAGCGATTGAAGACCCAAACATTCATGCCGAAGTAAAACAAGCAATGCAGGAAAGTGGCGAAGTGTTGATTCGTCGTTACGGCTTCGACCGCGACATGCACAATGCCTACATCGAAAAGATTTTAGGTCGCTTCGCCAACCCATATTTAGTGGATGAAGTGGATCGCGTTGGACGACAACCAATTCGTAAATTGGGTGCAAATGATAGATTAGTAAAGCCATTACTCGGTACAATCGAGTATGGCACTGAAAATCAAACACTTTTGAAAGGGATCGCAGCGGCGTTGAAATACACCAACGACACCGATCCGCAAGCGGTTGAGCTACAGACCTCATTAAAAGAGGTTGGCGTGACAAAAACGCTAGCAAAATACACAGGTCTGGCTGAAGACAGTGTTGAAGTGGCTCAAATCGAGTCGCTTTACAACCAGCTTTGATTGACTCAGGGGGAGCTCTGCTCCCCTTAATATAATAATGAAACAACTGATCAGTATATGGCAGATAACATCAACGAAACCGAGATTATTGAACGACTCAACAGCGCACCATCGGTACGAGGCTTCTTTATTGCGACCGTCGACGTATTTAACGAATCCATCGACGGACTCATCCAAAGAATCTTCCGTAAAGATAACTTTGCTGTGCAATCGGTCGTCGGCCCATTACTGCAAGATTCAGGACCGCTTGGCGACTTATCGGTTCGTTTGAAGTTATTGTTTGGTCTAGGTGTATTACCCGACGACATCTACCACGATATCGAAGACATCATTAAGCTGAAAAACCAACTGAACAGCGATGCATCGGACTACGAGTTCACTGACCCGAATATCCTAGAACCGATCAAAAAACTGCATCTGGTGAAGAAAATGGGCATGGTACAATTGGAAGTCAACGAACCCGATGACGACATCGATCTTGAGTTTTACCAACTCCAGCTTCAGCGCCAACAACAAATCATTAAGTCCGGCCTGTCACTCGCGATTGTCGAAATTTGCAATGAACTGGGCAAGGACAGCCCTTTTTAACCCAACCTCCGGCAAGGAATGCCTTCTCAACTAGCCTCTTTTCTTTGCGTATCCTTTCTGTATAACGTGCGTGAAAGCCATCACAGTCCATATTCGTATGTCTCTGTAATATCGGACCAATCTATCGCTGGCATTGAAACGGTATGGCATGCTTTCAATCGAAGACACTAAAACCAAATGGGAGTTTTTCCAGAAACACCATTGGGTATCTCCAGAGTTTTCCCGCACTCCCGTACTTGAGTCGTGGGAGCGTTGCATAAAGCAATGCAGCCCTTATACCTGGTCAAAACCACATATTGCCTCTGGCTTTACCTTCTCATCTCTGATGAAACGCAACGAGCACCTCATCGAATGCGCCACTACCGTACTTGAAGACACTTACGACATGCTGGGAGACGAAGACCTGCTATTGATGGTAACTGACGGCAACGGCTGCGTTCTTTCCGTTGTGGGACATCACTCAATGCAACAAGAGATGCAAGTGCTCGGCATTAAACAAGGCTGCTTTCTGTCTGAAGGGAAAATTGGCACAAATGCGGTCAATCTCTGTATTAGTACTCATATCCCGTGTGAAGTGTTCGCAGCAGAACATTTCAATCGCCACTTACATCCTTATGCCTCTGTAGCTGCGCCTGTTTTCGACCAGTTTGGCAAGTTACGCGGCACAACATGCCTTCTCAAAAAAGCAGAGAGCTATAAGAAAGAAAACTTGGTCATCATCGCGTCGAGTGCGAAAGAAGTCAGTTTGCAAATCCATATTCAGTCGGAACAAGAAAACATTAACCGCCTCACTTGTGCTCACAACGCAACACTAGAATGTATGGATGACGGCCTTCTGGCCTGGGATGAAGAAAGCCGTATCACCATGGTAAATCATCAATCAGAGCGCTTGTTAAACATTGAAGCCAGTCAGGTTTTGGATAAAGAAGTCTTTTCTGTTTTACGTTTCCCGCCAAATGTCCTCAATAGTCTTGAGTCGGGTGCAAGCATCAACCGCAAGCTCACAACGGTAGAAGTTCGTGGCGAGTTTGTTGAGGCAATCATCACCTTGCGTCCACTCAACGACGGCACACACTTATTGTTTTTGCACCCTATCGATAAAATTCGCGAACTTGCTCAACAACAAATAGGTGGTAGTGCGCGCTATACATTCAGCACTTTGCCTGTCATTTCACGAAAAATGAAGCATGTCATTACCGTGGCAAAACGGGCCATAAAGTCAAAATCACCAATTCTAATTACGGGTGAAGAAGGTGTAGGAAAAGCCACTCTCGCCATGGCGATTCATAACGAAAGCACCTACAAAGAAGGGCCGTTCATTACGCTCAACTGCCGCTCCATCAATACAGAGCAACTGGTCAAAGAAACCCTGGGGTACGACGAAGGGCAAGGCATGCCTTCTAAGTTTGAACTCGCCCATGGCGGTACGCTCTTTTTAGAAAAGGTGGAATATCTGTCACCCGATTTACAAGCCGTGTTACTTAAGTTGTTAAAAACTGGGCTCGTCAGCCGCAGCGACAGTTTGCGATTGATCCCCGTAGACTTTCAACTTATTACGAGCACCGCTTCAGAGATCAGCGAGTATGTCACTCAGCGCTCATTCGGCCGGCAACTTTATTACGAAATATCCTCGAACGAGCTGTATATTCCGCCACTACGAAAACGTAAAGAAGACATTGAATTTCTCGTCCAGCAACTTATCAGCCATTATGAACGCCGCCACAATGTGACGATCTCGATAGAGCCAGTCGCACTGGAAGCGTTGATGAATTTTCGTTGGTCAGGCAACAACTCTGAATTAAGAAATCGAACTGAGCGAATTTTGCTTAACCGCAGTTCCAACTTAATCAAGCTGAACGATATTCCTGAAGACATTAAACTGAATTCTCGCCATACCGCAGAAAATACGCCAGTAATCACGTTAGAAGAAGCCGAGAGAAGAGCTATCGTTCAGGCTTGGAATCAGTGTGATGGCAAAATGCATGATATGGCGAAAGCATTGCAAATTGGCCGCACGACCTTATGGAGAAAAATTAATAAGTTTGGGCTGCAGGAGCAAATGAAGCTGTATTAAGCCAAGAAGTGGCGTTCCTACAAAAGTAAAACCGGCGTAAGCACGCCGGTATAGATGTACTAACGACAAGATGTCGATTAAACATCAACAGACAACTGACGAATCTGCGCTTTTAGTCCCGGTAGCAGACTAGGACTGGCGCTGAATTTTTGTAACCCAACACGAAGTAATGTGTCTGTGGCATTTGGATCGCCTGCCATCTCACCGCACATACTGACCGGTATGCCCGCACGATCGCCTGCTGCACAAGTGAGTTCAATGGCTTTTAGTACCGATGGTTCAAAGTAGTTCACCAATTCAGCAACGGCGGCGTTGCCTCGATCGGCAGCCATAACATATTGAGTCAAATCATTGGTGCCAATAGAGAAAAAGTCGACTTCTTGTGCTAACGAATCAGCATTCAACACCGCGGCTGGTACTTCAATCATAATACCGACAGGCAAATGAGTCGCATCCAAGCCGAGTTGGTTTGCTTGATGCGCCAACAGCGCTTTTACTTTTCTCACTTCTTCAACCTGAGCCACCATCGGTATCATCAATTGAATATTCGGTTGCTCGTGAAAGGCTCTCAGAATGGCTCGAAGTTGGGCGGTAAACAATGACTCATGTTGAAGGCACAACCGCACCCCTCTCAGACCTAAAAATGGATTATCTTCCGCTGGCATAGGGTAAGCAACTAAAGGCTTATCACCGCCAACATCTAGACTACGAATCGTAAGTGGCTTATCGCCAAGTGCGGCGGCAATATCACGATACACTTGGTATTGCGCTTCCTCAGTCGGCAACTCATCACTGTTTTGAAATAGAAACTCAGTCCGGAATAGACCAACGCCCTCTGCTCCTGATGTTAGTGCATCATCAATATCTTTCGGTCCACCAATATTGGCGAATACTGGAATATGGACACCATCACAGGTGACTGCGGCTTGCTGAGCACTCGCTAGTGCACTTTGTCGGGTGCTTTGCCACTCTATTTGTTGCGCTTCTAATTCCTGCTGTACGGAATCTGAAGGAGAGAACCATAAATGCCCTCGGAAGCCATCAATAGTCACCACTTGACCAGCACGCACAGCATCAAGGCAGCCCTGAGCTTTAACGATGGCAGGAATCCCCATCGCACGAGCAAGAATCGCACTGTGAGAGGTTTTCCCTCCTTCACTCAAACAGATACCAAGCACTTTCGATTTATCAAGCCCGGCCACATCAGAAGGCATCAGGTCGCGGGCCAACAAAACACTCGGTTCCTGAATGTCGATGGCATTAGGCGTTAAGCCTGTCATTTCAACCATAACTTGCCGTGCGATATCATGCACATCTGCTTCGCGTTCCCGCATGTACTGGCTTTCAGCCTGGCGAAACTCGTCGGCCAACGTTTGCAGTGATTCTACCCAAGCTTGCTCGGCTATCATGCCCGTTTGAATTCGCGACTCGACCGATGCCCATAATTCTGGGTCACTGAGCATCATGCTATGAGCGGAAAATATTTCCCCTTTCGGCAGCTTCGCTTGCTCCTGCAAATGTTGAACAACCACGCCTATCGCACGCTTAACCCGTTCAATTTCATCTTGTTCACTTTGGAAATCACGTTCAGGCACAGCTGGCATTTCATGAGTAAAAAGGACAGCAGGAGCAGTAGCGATACCGTCATTGACTCGAATACCAACAACAGCACCTTCAATCTGACTTGAAGCCATGTCATCGAGCAAAGTATCCGTGCACTCTTCAGATTCGGTAATGCCTTGCTCAACCGCCTCTTTTTCTCCGAAGTGCTCATGAGCTAAGGCTTCAAATGCCTGAATTGCTTCACTGGATTGAGGTCCGAGTGCGCACAGCGTGATCGTCTCTTGGCTACGAACGCCAAGTTTCGCAATGCTGTTTAAGCTTTTCGCGTTCACACGGCGCTCGCCTTTTTTCAACCATAATTGGCAGTCAAAAGGCGCGAGTGCACCAACAATGGCCGCAGCGGGACGAGCATGTAATCCATGCGGATTTTGCACTACCCAATCAAATGTCCGTTCTTGCTCAAAGCTGTCTGATACTGGCGCTATCTCAGCGGATGTTAGTGGCTGATCACCAAGATGCTCTTGTTTTACACTTAACGCATTCTGTGCCTCTTCGACTACCGTCGATAAAGGTAATCCGGCGGCAGCAGCCACCGACGCCGCCATGGTTCCTTCAACAATAGGAGCCGAGATAAGGGTGACATTTTCCCTCACATGATCATCAATCAGATCCAGAGCCATTTCCGTGCTAAGCAACGCGCTGCCAAGATCCATCAACACAACAACCCCTTGTTGATCATGTACCTGCTCAATCGCTTCCATCACGGCAATGGCATCGGTTCCGATCGGGTTCTCTGGGTCATCAATCCCCGCCGCAATCGCAAGCTTGGCTTTGCCTTGCGTCATTTGGGTGGCAAGTTCGGCCACCCCTTCAGCAAGGCGACGACTATGAGATACAACAACAATTCCCACCATCTTAATTACCTGCTATTGCCTGCTGTAGTGCTTTAATCATTAACAAAGAAGAGGTTGCGCCGGGGTCTTGGTGACCAATACTACGTTCACCTAAATAGCTTGCTCGCCCTTTTTTCGCCAACATTTCAATCGTGGCAACCGCATTTGTTTCTGCTAGCTCAACCATTTCATTCAGTAAATGATCGGCGCTCATGCCATTTTCTAACGACGCCTTCACGCTAACCAAAACGGGTAACCAAACATCACACATGGTTTTATCACCCAGTTCCGCTTTACCACGAGACACCACGCCATCCACACCGCTTTTTAGTGCATCAACCAACTCTTCAAACGTTAGTTGCTCTCGAGTTCCGACAGCGGCAGCCGTGCGAATAAACAGCGTGCCATACAGCGGGCCACTTGCCCCACCGACACTAGAAAGCAAGGTCATGCCCGTATTCTTGAGAATGCTGCCGATATTTTGGTCCGCAAATTGCGGCAGTTTTTCAGCAACTTTTTTAAAGCCTCGGTTCATATTGAGACCATGGTCTGCGTCACCAATATCACGATCAAGGTCGGTCAGAAAATCTTGATTCTCTTGATACGTTTTCGCACATAACTCTAACCAGTGAACGATATGTTGTTTTTCAATTTGCATGTTTGCTCCCCCCTGTTACCACTTGATTGCAGCCGTATCGACAGGAGCATCAAACAGCTCCAACATCTCTTTATCTGCTTTCAGCAACGTAATTGAAACGCCTTCCATATCAAGTGACGTACAAAAGTTACCGACAATATTACGCACGATACGGAACCCCGCTTGCTCGCAGTTATGGGCAAGACGGCGGTACACTCCGTAAAGCTCAGAAATTGGCGTTCCGCCCATACCATTCACCATCACAATGTAGTAGTGTTCAGCGGCGAAAGGCTCAATGCTGGATTCCACTTCATCCCATTCACCTTCGTCACGATTCCAAATACGCAATGTGCGCTGATAAGGCGTGTTTTCAGCAACTTCAGCAAACATCTCATCCACTAACGTATCGGCGTCGGTGTATTTCACTCGCTTGATACCTGGTTCACCATGGATACCAACACCAAACTCCACTTCATCATCTTCCAGAACAAAAGATGGTTTACCCGCAGCTGGCACAACACAAGCATTAAGCGCCACGCCAAATGAACGACAGTGATTATTAACGCGACGAGCCAGTGCTTCACATTGCTCCAGCGAATAACCTTTGTTCGCGGCAGCACCAACTAACTTCTCAACTAATACCGTTCCAGCAACACCACGACGACCAGCGGTGTACAGGCTGTCTTTGACCGCAACATCGTCATCCACCAACACCGCCCCAACTTTGATGCCATCGGTATGAAGCAACTCCACGGCCGTTTCAAAGTTCAACACGTCTCCGGTGTAGTTTTTAATAATAAATAGCACGCCTTCACCAGTATTCACTTGGTTACCACATTCGTACATTTGATCTGGCGTAGGTGAAGTAAATACCTCTCCAGGGCAAGCGCCTGTCAGCATGCCTTTACCAATAAAACCTGCGTGTAAAGGTTCATGACCACAGCCACCACCAGAAACCAATGCCACTTGCCCCGGCGTTTCCTCATGCCACATGTAACGAGGTTCGTAGTTAGCTTTTAGCTCAGGGCGGGACAATGCCAGGCCTTCCATTTGCTGCAATACAACATCATCGACTTGGTTAATTAACTTTTTCATCGTTCTATCTCATTCCATTTATATTTTTATGTAGGGTATGAATTCATCTTAAACAGAGAAAAAGCGTACTCAACAAAAATCAATCCGTTTCATATTGAAACAAAACCTTCGACATTCTTGTTTCAATATGAAACGAAAAACGACAAATTTTCCTGAATAGTGATCGTCGCCATAAAGCATGCTGATGCTTATTACTTCTGACAGTCAGTTTGGCACAGAGGTCATAAAAGCATGGCACAAAACCAGAGATATCCTTCACCACTTACCACACCAAACCTAATATAAACCTTATCCCTACAATGGATATTCATTGCAGTCCAAAACACACATAAAAAAGGTTAAAGGTTTGAATTATGGACAAAATTATTATCAGCCCAAGCAAATACGTCCAAGGTGAACAAGTACTTACATCTATCGCTCACTATGTGAAAACATTAGGTGAACGTCCGTTAGTAATTGCTGATGAATTCGTGACTAACCTGGTTGGTGATGACGTCAAACAAAGCTTTGCTGACGAAAAGCTTCCACTCACTATGAACATTTTTGGTGGCGAATGTTCGCGCGTTGAGATTGAACGCATCACGGACATTTGTGCTACTCAAAAACACGATGTCATTGTCGGTATTGGCGGTGGTAAAACCTTAGATACAGCAAAAGCCGTTGCGTTTTACACCAAAATTCCTGTCGTGGTGGTTCCTACGATTGCCTCGACTGATGCGCCAACCTCTGCTCTTGCGGTGATATACACACCAGAAGGTGAATTTGCGGAATACTTGATGATCCCTAAAAATCCAGACATGGTCATCATGGATACATCAGTCATCGCCAAAGCCCCAGTTCGCCTACTGGTATCGGGGATGGGTGACGCGCTTTCCACCTACTTTGAAGCCAGAGCCAACATGACCTCTGGTAAGGCAACAATGGCTGGTGGTTTAGCGACACGTTCAGCGCAAGCGCTTGCGAAGCTCTGTTATGAAACCTTGCTTGAAGATGGTTTAAAAGCAAAAGCTGCGGTAGAAAATGGTGTGAGCACCAAAGCGGTAGAAAATATTATTGAAGCCAACACATACCTAAGCGGTATCGGTTTTGAAAGCAGTGGCCTGGCGGGCGCTCACGCTATTCATAACGGCCTAACCAAGCTCGAAGAGTGTCACCATCTCTATCATGGTGAGAAAGTCGCGTTCGGCACACTTGTTCAATTGGTGCTAGAAAACGCAGCGATGGAAGAGATTAATACGGTTCTCGCCTTCTGCCGCTCTGTAGGTCTACCAACCAACTTATTTGATATGGGCGTTAAAGAGCTTAATCACGATAAGTTGCGCGAGGTCGCCGAAGCTTCAACGGCCGAGGGAGAAACCATCCACAATATGCCATTCCCAGTTACGGCAGAAAATGTCTACTCTGCTATTCTAACCGCTCATCAACTGGGCCAATAACCCAAATAACTTCAAACAAGTTTGAGTCTCAAAAGGCAAGTCAAGACTTGCCTTTTATGCTTCAACTGACTTATCACTTCCATTGACACCTGCCGATGGCAACATCATAACAAACCGCGTCTTGTCTTTATCTGATGTTACTTTTATCTGTCCTTCATACGCCTGCACGATAGATTGGGTAATCGACAAACCTAGCCCTGCACCTACGCTACCTACATGTTGGCGAGATTTATCTGCGCGATAAAAACGGTCGAAAAGGTACGGTAAATTTTGCTCGGCAATGGTGTCACCTTGGTTGCGGACCGATATCGTCACCTGTTCATCAACCGCTTGAACGTCAATCACAATGGTTGAATCAGCATACGCATGACGAATCGCGTTGGAGAGCAAATTGCCCACCGCACGCTCAAACATGTTTTTGTCCATATAGAGCTGACCGTCGCCTGAACTCACGATTCGCACCTCGGCATCTTCGGCCAATATTTCAAAATACGCGACCAAGCGGTCGATTTCCTCCTGCACCGCAAACACTTCGTCATGGCGATGAATGAGCTTGTTTTCAGCCTTGGCAATGTAGAGCAAATCGTTGATGGTTTTCGTGATGCGGTTGAGTTCTTCCAACGTTGAGGCAATCGCATCCTGATACTCTTCAGACGTTCGACACACACCTAAAATGACCTGATTTTGCGTAGTAATGTTGGTGAGTGGCGTTTTTAACTCATGTGCTATATCAGAAGAAAACTCGCTCAAGCGGCGAAAACCAGTTTGCAACCTATCGAGCATCGCGTTGTGTTTGTTGGCTAACTCGCGCAGTTCTATTGGCAACGAATCGGGGTCGAGACGAATGCCCATTTGCTCTGGTGATATCTGTTGAATGTGCTGATTCAATCCCACAATCGGCTTCAACCCACGTTTTACCATCCAACCGCTCAACGCGGAAGAAATCACAAACGCCAAACCGAGCGCCCAAAACAAAATCCAGTCGAGTTTATCCAAAAACAAAATATGGTGATTGATACTCATACCGAGCACCACCTGATACTCCCCAGCTTGAAACGCAAACGCGCGAATATTCAGCGAGTCCTCACTCCATTCGATGGCACGCTCGTGATTTAAGACCTGAGGAGAGCTAATGCTGTAGGCTCGGTTCTGAGGAATCGTCAGGCTCGAATTCTGATAGACGTTCTGCTTGCCTTCAAACACCCATATGTAGAGCGTGCTGTTATTCGCTTGCTTGAACACGTCCTCTGGCGAGCGTATTAATTCTTTCTCAATGGCATTGAACTTACTGGAAATATAGCTGAAATCTTGCGAATAAAAGTGGCGCTCAATGGCGTACTGTAGGATGAAAGCCAAAGAAAAATAGGTCACAAACGTCATACTAACAAACATCAGCACGAGCTTGTTTTTCATGGAAAAAGGCAGCGAGAACTTAGGCATCGCGACTCTCTTCGAGTTTGTAGCCCATCCCTCTGACAGTGTGAATCAGTGGTTTATCGAACGGTTTGTCCACTTTGCTACGCAGACGTTTGACCGCCACATCAATCACATTGGTATCGCTGTCAAAGTTCATATCCCACACTAACGACGCAATGGTGGTACGTGAAAGCACTTGGCCAGTTTTGCGCATCAACAACTCAAGCAGGGCATATTCTTTGGCGGTAAGCAACATCGACTGCCCCGCGCGCGTGGCAACGCGCTTGATCATATCAAGTTCTAAATCTGCCACACGTAATGTTTGCGGCGATGCGACCACTTGCGCGGCAATATGATGACGAAATACGTTTTGAACACGCGCCAGTAGCTCTGCAAACGCGTAAGGTTTTACCACATAGTCATTGGCACCCAGCTCAAAACCGCGCACGCGATCTTCCACTTGCTCCTTCGCTGTCAGCATGATCACTGGGGTGTGAATGCCACTACTGCGCAATGTGTTAAGCACCTGCCAACCATCGAGTTTAGGCAACATAATGTCGAGGAGGATTAAGTCATATTCTTCACTGGTAGCGTGATAAAGCCCATCGACCCCATCATGCACTAAATCCACCACATACCCAGATTCAATCAAACCTTTTTGCAGATATTCTCCGGCTTTGTGCTCATCTTCGACGATCAATATTTTCAACTTTACTTACCTGGTGTGTTAGCGGGAGGATGAGAACCCAGTATAAAGATCGAAAAAGAGCATGATGTGAACCACACCATACTCTTCCTCCTTGGTAAACCATTATCGATTGTTATCGCGTTCGGCATAATGCACTTTGACATTCACTTTGCCCAAATATTCCAACTGACCATCTTCATTCATGCGTTCTTGCACGGTCACGAAGCCTCCATCTTTTAAATGCGTACTGCGAGACTTCACATTAAACGTCAGGATATTGAGCTCTTTATTCAGTTCACGAGCCGACATGGTTTTAAGTGAATTGAGTTCAGACAGTGCCTGTTGATAAGCCTCATCTGACGTTGCTGTCGGCGTAACTGAGATGGTTTTCATCTCTTCGCGGCTCACGTAGTTGCCACCAGTGAAAAGTGGTTGAGCGAATGCAGATGCGCTAGTCATTGCCATTACCGTTACAAAAAAAGCAGTTTTGATTGCGTTCATGTTGTTAACCTTTGAGTGCTTGTTTTCAATGAGGTCATTATTGAACACCGCCTCTGACACCACCCTTTCAACAACATGACATTTTTGTCATGAAAGCAACTTACTGGCGAAGGCGCTTGAGCGCTCCATCACGCTTAGCACAAGACAAAAAAAGCGGCACATGCTCTCGCATGTGCCGCTTAGGATTTTTTCTGTTAAGCGTAATTACTCAACCGTCACCGCTTTCGCTAAGTTACGTGGTTGGTCTACGTCCGTACCTTTGATCAGTGCTACGTAGTAAGACAGCAACTGCATTGGGATGGTGTAGTAGATCGCCGCCGTGATTTCACTAACGTGAGGCATCGTGATGATCTTCATTGTTTCATCGCCTTCGAAGCCTGCGTCTGCATCTGCGAATACGTATAGAAGGCCGCCACGTGCACGCACTTCTTCAACGTTTGATTTTAGCTTCTCAAGTAGGTCGTTGCTTGGTGCAACCACCACAACAGGCATGTCAGCATCAATCAGCGCAAGAGGACCGTGTTTCAGTTCACCCGCCGCGTACGCTTCTGCGTGGATGTAAGAGATCTCTTTCAGTTTTAGAGACGCTTCCATCGCGATTGGGTAGAACTCGCCACGACCTAGGAACAATGTGTGGTGCTTGTCTGCAAAATCCGTTGCTAGTGCTTCAATTTCTTTCTCGAAAGAAAGTGCCGCGTTGATTTGCTTAGGAAGTGCGTGTAGCGCTTCTACAATCTCTTTTTCTTTCTCTTTGCTGATGCGACCTTGCTCTTTACCCAGGGCTGTTACCAGCATAAGTAGTGCAGAAAGCTGAGTCGTGAACGCTTTGGTTGAAGCCACGCCGATTTCGACGCCAGCGCGAGTCATGAATGCAAAATCTGACTCACGAACCAAAGAAGAACCCGCTACGTTACAGATGGTCATCGCCGCCATGTAACCTTTTTCTTTCGCAAGACGAAGTGCTGCTAACGTATCTGCTGTTTCACCAGACTGAGACAACGTAATAAGAAGGCTGTTTGGACGAGTCACAAACTTACGGTAACGGAACTCAGACGCGATTTCGACGTCACAGCTCACGCCAGCAATGTCTTCAAACCAGTAACGCGCTGTCATACCTGCGTTGTAAGACGTACCACACGCGACGATTTGTACGTGTTCTACTTTGCTTAGAATGTCTGCCGCATGCACACCGATCGCATCAGTTACAACAGAGTCTGCCGTGATGCGGCCTTCCATTGTGTTGATCAACGCTTTAGGTTGCTCGTAGATTTCTTTTTGCATGAAATGACGGTATTGGCCTTTATCACCTGCATCGTGCTCTGCATTTGATTCGGTAATTTCACGCTCAACACGTTCGCCAGTCACATCGAAAACCGTTACGTCACGGCGAGTAATTTCTGCTACGTCACCTTCTTCTAGGTACATGAAGCGACGTGTTACGTTAAGAAGTGCAAGTTGGTCAGAAGCAAGGAAGTTCTCACCGACACCAAAACCGATCACGATTGGGCTGCCAGAACGTGCTACGACGATGCGAGATGGGTCTTTACGGTCCATCGCCACTGTGCCGTATGCGCCTTCAAGTTGTTTCGCGGTTTTTTGTACCGCTTCTAGTAGAGATTCAGCTGTACGCAGTTCCCACTCAACCATGTGTGCGATAACTTCTGTATCCGTTTGCGATTCGAATACGTAACCACGAGATTGAAGCAGTTCACGCAACTCTTCGTGATTTTCAATAATACCGTTGTGAACCACCGTGATGTCGCCAGACATGTGCGGGTGAGCGTTGATTTCAGAAGGTTCACCGTGTGTCGCCCAGCGAGTGTGAGCAATACCAGTACCGCCAACCACTTTTGCTTCATCAACCGCGTCCGCTAACTCTTGTACTTTACCTAGGCGACGAATGCGCGTTAGGTTTGCTTCAGCGTCAACAATTGCCACGCCCGCAGAGTCGTAACCGCGGTATTCCAAGCGGCGTAAGCCTTCAACTAAAATTTCTGCAACATCTCGTTGTGCTACTGCACCTACGATTCCACACATGTGTTTATCTCCGTTTGTAGTTTTGTTCTTCCCTAGCCATGTTTCAGATAGAGGCAGCAAGCAAAGGCCTGTATTCAGAGGGAAGTGAAATATGAAACTAGTTACATCATTAGATTAGGCGCAAATGACTTTCACGCCATGTTGTTCAATCTGTACTTTGTGCTCTGGTTGGATATCCGCATCGGTGACCAGCACATCAATTTGATGCCAAGCGAGTTCTAAGTTAGGGATCTTACGGCCGATTTTTTCGGACTCGATCATAACGATGACTTCACGAGAGACTTCTGCCATCACCTTACTTAAGCCAACCAACTCATTAAATGTTGTGGTTCCGCGCTCCAAATCGATGCCATCCGCACCAATAAACAGCTGGTCAAAGTCGTAAGCTCGTAATACAGATTCGGCTACTTTGCCTTGAAAGGATTCAGAGTGCGTATCCCAAGTTCCGCCTGTCATTAGCAGAGTGGGTTCACTCTCTAGTTCGTTAAGGGCATTGGCGACGTGCAACGAGTTGGTCATGACCACCAAGCCACGTTTGTCGTTCAGTTGCTGAATCAGCGCAGCGGTCGTGCTACCGCTGTCTATCACGATTCGATTATGGTCGCGAATCAATGATGCCGCAGCTTTCGCCAAACTTAACTTTCGAGTCGAAACATTAGAGCTTAGTTCTTCATGAATAACTTCCGTAGGGATGGCAATCGCACCACCGTATCGGCGTAAAAGTTGTCCATTTTTTTCTAGAGAAGCTAAGTCCTTTCTAATCGTGACTTCTGAGGTTTCGAACTTTTGAGCCAGTTCATCAACACTGACTTCTCCGAGCTCATTTACCATGTTGGAAATCGCGTGTCTTCTCAGTTGAGTGTTTCGTTTCGACATTTACGTTTTGAATTTAAGTTTCGATGTGAAACTTATTATAGTCAAATCGAAACTTTCAAGTCCATTTATTTCGATCCAAAAAATTAATATTTCTCGATAAAACCTTGTCCTAAGACAATTCTTAAACAGTG
Source organism: Vibrio sp. SALL6 (assembly GCF_002002385.1). Classification (NCBI taxonomy): domain Bacteria; kingdom Pseudomonadati; phylum Pseudomonadota; class Gammaproteobacteria; order Vibrionales; family Vibrionaceae; genus Vibrio; species Vibrio sp. SALL6. Next base: position 73,420 of record NZ_MQVK01000020.1, on the reverse strand, counting down.
ATATTGGATTCATTCGGTGGTAGAATTCGCCACCGAAAAGAAAAAAAATTACAGAACTGACGGCTATTTTTTTGCAACTTTCTGCATATAAAGTGGGATTAGTCACAAAAAGGTAACCAAAATCGCCGATCTTTTAGTCATAAAATGACTAAACTTGGTGAAAGACTTTCAGAATCTGAAGTTCAATAATACGGCGGAAAATCGGTGGGTGGCAGGCACTAAATGTCATCAAAAGCGCCTAACTTCAGAGTAAATAACCGACTTTCAAATTGTAACTATACTTACCGGAGAGTATCTTCCATGAAAAAGACCAAAATCGTTTGTACGATTGGCCCTAAAACTGAATCTGTAGAGAAGCTAACTGAACTAGTAAACGCAGGCATGAACGTAATGCGTCTTAACTTCTCTCACGGTGACTACGAAGAACACGGCACTCGTATCGCGAACTTCCGCAAAGTAATGGAAGCTACTGGCAAACAACTAGCAATCCTTCTAGATACTAAAGGTCCAGAAATCCGCACTATCAAACTAGAAGGCGGTAACGACGTTGATCTAGTAGCTGGTCAAGAATTCACTTTCACAACTGACACTTCAGTTGTAGGTAACAAAGACAAAGTTGCAGTAACTTACGCTGGCTTCGCAGCTGACCTAAACGTTGGTAACACTATCCTAGTAGACGACGGTCTAATCGAGATGGAAGTTATCGCAACAACTGACACTGAAGTTAAATGTAAAGTTCTTAACAACGGTGCTCTAGGCGAAAACAAAGGTGTTAACCTTCCTGGCGTATCTGTAAACCTACCTGCTCTATCTGAAAAAGATAAGAACGACCTTAAATTCGGTTGTGAGCAAGGCGTTGATTTCGTAGCTGCATCTTTCATCCGTAAAGCTTCTGACGTTCAAGAAATCCGTGAAGTTCTAGCTGCAAACGGCGGCGAGAACATCCACATCATCTCTAAGATCGAAAACCAAGAAGGTGTTGATAACTTCGATGAGATCCTAGAACTTTCTGACGGCATCATGGTTGCTCGTGGCGACCTAGGTGTTGAAATCCCAGCTGAAGAAGTAATCTTCGCTCAGAAAATGATGATCGAGAAGTGTAACCGTGCACGTAAGATGGTTATCACTGCAACTCAAATGCTTGATTCTATGATCAACAACCCACGTCCTACTCGTGCGGAAGCAGGCGACGTTGCAAACGCAGTAATGGATGGCACAGACGCAGTAATGCTTTCTGGCGAAACAGCAAAAGGTAAATACCCTGTTGAAGCGGTAACTATCATGGCTCAAATCGCTAAACGTACTGACTCTGTACTTAAAGCTGAACTAGGTTCTCGTCTAGACAGCCCACGTCTACGCATCACTGAAGCAGTATGTAAAGGCGCAGTAGACACAGCTGAAAAACTGGCTGCTCCACTGATCGTTGTTGCAACTGAAGGCGGTAAGTCTGCACGTTCAGTACGTAAGTACTTCCCAACTGCAAACATCCTAGCGCTAACAACTAACAAGAAAACTGCAGCACAACTAGTTCTAACTAAGGGTGTTACTCCAGTTGTTGTTGACGCTATCGAAAGCACTGACGCATTCTACGTAGCAGGTAAAGAACTTGCTCTAGAATCTGGTCTAGGTAACAAAGGCGATATCGTAGTAATGGTTTCTGGTGCTCTAGTCGCTTCAGGTACTACGAACACAGCTTCTGTACACGTACTATAAGACTGAATTTTTAACACTTCAGTTTATTGAGAAAGAGGGCTTATGCCCTCTTTTTTTATATGGCTTTCTTGCTCTAATAATACGCTACCTGTATCATTCATCTCACGCAGAACTGCGTACTGTTTAATTTTGTCGTCACGATAAAAAATTCTATGAGGTGTATGTGTCCAGTCCCACTCTTACCGACAAAGTATCAAAAATGATCTGTCAGGATATCCTGACTGGTGAGCTAAAACCTGGTCAAAAACTTGTGGTTGCAGAGCTAAAAGAGAAATACAACGTAGGTGCCTCCCCTATTCGCGAAGCATTGGTTCAGCTATCGTGGAGCAAATACGTCAAACTCGCGCCGCAAAAAGGCTGCTGGGTTGCACCAGTGTGTAAGCATGAGTTGAATGACTTGTATGAAAGCCTACGGATGACGGCTTCATTTCTATTGAAAAAGGCGATCATGACAGGTGATGAGAACTGGGAACTGGACGTCCTAACTTCATACCACAAACTATCTAGAGTGAATCTCGACCAAGGCTTTTGCTGGAGAGAATGGGAAGAACGCCACTATCACTTTCTTGAGGCGTTGCTTGAGGGGGCGAACTCGCACAATTTGTTTACCTTCTTCCGAGATATTTTAAACCAGATCAAGCGTTACCATTACTTTGCTATGCAAGTGCTAGGAACGAACAATCAAGGTCACTGCAATATCGATGAACAAGAGATGATCATGAAGTTATCGCTGTCTAAAAATAGTGACGATGCGGTGCAGTTTCTGGATCGTTATTTGTTGAAGTCGTTGCAATGTGTCGAAACCGCCATCGACAACCCGCTATAAACGTCACGCCAAATCAACTCGCTTATTAACGAAAAAATCGGGTATATCCCGATTTTTTCTTTTTGGTATAAACGGTTCTCTCGCTCATGTGAACTAAGCAATATCATCAATGCTATGACACAAAGAAACGCAGTTTCTACCAGCGCTTTTGGATTCATACAGCGCGATATCTGCGCACTTATAACTTCGAGTTCGATCGGCAGTGAGGTCACTATAACCCGCACTGACGGTAACGGTCATATTGCTTCGCAGCTGAACCGCGACTCGCAAACGATTGAGCACCACTTCGGCCTCTTTAACTGTGGTATGAGGCATGATCACCGCAAACTCCTCACCACCGACACGAGAAACAAAATCCGTAGTGCGCACTTCACGGAGTAACGTTTCTGCGACGCTACAAATGACTTTATCCCCTTCATCGTGACCGCGTTCATCGTTAATGCGCTTAAAGTGGTCAATATCAAACAAAGCCAAACACGTCGTCGGTGTATCAGGATAACGTTCTACAATATTCGCGTAGTGGGTTAATTGTTCTTCAAACTTTCTGCGGTTCCACAGTCCAGTCAAACCGTCTTTCTCACTTAAGTTGCGCAACTGCTCTTCCAACGCTTTACGTTCAGAAATATCCACCAGCGAAGTGATGTAATAGCTGATTTTACCGGACTTTGTTAAGTTCGCTTGGATACGCATGATCGCCGTAAACACATGATTCAATTGGGTACGGCAGCGTACTTCGCCTTCCCAAACATTCTCGCGCCCTAACTTGTTCCAAATGTTTAGCGTCTCTTCGAGGTCTTCAGGAAGCAAAATCAGGCTATGGGCATTTGAGCCTTTCACTTGTTCGGTAGAATAACCCATCATGTTTTCAAACTCTTGGTTGACCATGATGATGCGAAGCGATGCGTCAGAAATCATGACGGCGGTCATACCATCGAGTGCGGCACGGGCTAACTTCGATTCCACACTATGACGACGGTAATGCAGCGCCAACGCGGTAATTGGCAAAGTGAAAACCAGCACAAGACTTAATACAAACAAGGATTCTTGAATAAGGTCATTGATGTCGCGCGTCGCTCTTTTTGACAACTGCTCATTCGAGAGGTCGATGATGAGATGCAAAGGCTCGTTGGAGACAAACTTAATCGAGCTAAACGCAATCAAATGTTCACCGTTATAAGAGTACCCCGCTTGCTCAGATACTACTCGCGGCCATATATCTGGATACATATTCGAGAAATTAAACCGAGAACGCTCAGGAATAATATCGCCATACAAGCGCGACTCGTCAGGACTCGAGATATAAAAGCCTTTGTGCTTAACCAACTCGATATGGAAATCTCGCACTGGGGAATAGTTGAGAAGGGATGACAGATACTCGATATCGACATTCAACACTAAGTAGCCCTGTCGAACGTCATTCACTGAAATTGGCATCAAAATGCGTAGTGACGGACTTAGCGGATAAACCAACTCACCTTTGTCCCTTTCAAGTTCAATCCCCCAAGCTGAGATTTGCTCGTTATCCAAACTCTGCGCGTATTTAAAATACTCTCGCGCAGATTTATCTCGAAGGATCAATGATGGGCCAGCGATGCCGGTTTTGAAATCGTATTTAATGCGAACTTTTTCGGTGCCAGAGGTATCGAGAAAACGGATCTGCTTGTACAGTTTTTGGTTGCGAGCAACCGAGCTCCACATGTTCTCTAAGATGGTCAGATTGGCTTTACTGGGTTCACGTAAGTAATCGTAAAGGCTTTGACTGTGACCAAGTAGGTCGCTGATGGTTTCTATCTGATCTTGAATATTGTTGTATTCGCGCCCGGTGTAAGCCAGTTGGTGTAAGGCTTCTTTGGCGGTGTTTTCAACATTATTCGCTAAGAGGGCTTGGTATTTCTGGTAGTAGTAGGTGGCGGTGAGGGCACTAAAGAATAGTGCTGTCGCCAATAATGTGCCGACCAGCTTTTTTACTTTCACGCGTCCTACAGCCTATGATGCCTACTAAAACGACAATTATATCATTATTTGGCAGCATCTAAACAAAAAGCCACTGTAATACAGTGGCTTTTCGGTCAGATATGAGGCTTGTTAAGGCTTTAACGCTCGTTCTCCACGGGCAATACCCACTACCCCGCTACGTGCTACTTCGACCACTTCGGTGACTTCGGAGATGGCTTGGATGAACGCGTCGAGCTTTTCACTGGTGCCAGCAAGCTGCACTGTGTACTGAGAAGCGGTGACATCCACAATCTGTCCTCGGAAAATATCTGCCGTACGTTTCACTTCCGCTCGCGCAAAACCACTGGCTTTCACTTTCACCATCATCAGTTCACGTTCAATGTGTTTAAACTCAGTAACTTCTTGCACTTTCAGTACATCAATCAACTTGTGTAGCTGTTTCTGGATTTGCTCCAGCTGCATTTCATCCGATGTGGTTGTGATGTTCAAACGCGATAACGTTTCATCATCCGTCGGCGATACGGTCAATGATTCAATGTTGTAACCACGTTGAGAGAACAAGCCGACAACACGAGACAACGCACCCGGTTGGTTTTCCAATAGCAATGAAATAATGTGTCTCATATTAAGTTCTCTCCGTTTTGCTTAGCCACATCTTGTCCATACCTTCGCCTTTAATTTGCATCGGGTATACGTGCTCGGTTTCGTCTACGTTGATATCAACAAACACCAAACGATCTTTCATATCCAACGCTTTTTGTAGCCCTTCTTCGAGCTGATCTGGCGTTTCGATACGAATGCCGACGTGACCATAAGCTTCTGCAATCGCAGCAAAATCCGGAACAGAACTCATGTAAGAGTTAGAGTGGCGACCTTGATAAATTATGTCTTGCCACTGTTTTACCATACCGAGGAATCGGTTATTCAGATTGATGATCTTCACAGGAATATCGTACTGCATGGCCGTCGATAGCTCCTGAATGTTCATCTGGATACTGCCATCACCCGTCACCACCACCACTTCTTCTTCAGGCATCGCGAACTTAACGCCCATACCAGCAGGAAGACCGAAGCCCATTGTGCCCAAGCCACCCGAATTGATCCAACGGCGAGGTTTGTTGAATGGGTAGTACAACGCCGCAAACATTTGGTGCTGGCCTACATCAGACGCCACATACGCGTCACCATTGGTTAGCTTGTGCAGTGTTTCAATGACTTGTTGTGGCTTGATACGATCCGACGACGTTTCGTAAGACAAGCACTGACGATCGCGCCACACTTGAATATCATCCCACCACTTAGTGATCGCCGCTTCATCGTTGCCACAATCTTGCTCTGCCAGTAGACCAAGCATAGTAGTCAGTACTTTTTCAGCAGAGCCTACGATTGGAAGATCCACTTTGACGTTTTTGGAGATCGACGACGGATCAATATCAATGTGCATCACTTTCGCATTTGGACAGTACTTCTCAAGGTTATTGGTGGTGCGGTCATCAAAACGTACCCCAATACCGAAGATTAGATCCGCTTCGTGCATCGCCATATTGGCTTCGTAGGTACCGTGCATACCTAACATACCAAGCGAGTTTTTGTGAGTACCCGGAAATGCACCTAGGCCCATTAAGGTACTGACAACTGGCAGGTTAAGTTTGTCTGCCAGTTCTAAAATATGTTCGTGAGCACCAGAAATGACTGCGCCACCACCGACATAAAGCACCGGTTTTTTCGCTTCAATCAAAGACTTCAGCGCTTTCTTGATTTGGCCTTTATGACCCGAAGTGGTTGGCTTGTATGAACGCATCGAAATGCTTTCTGGATATTGGTAAGGCAGTTTGATTTGCGGATTCATTACGTCTTTAGGCAAATCAATCACAACTGGTCCAGGACGACCCGTTGTTGAAATGTAGAAGGCTTTTTTGATCGTTTCAGGGATATCTTCCGCCTTTTTCACCAAAAAGCTGTGTTTTACTACCGGACGAGAGACGCCCACGATGTCACATTCTTGGAAAGCATCGTTACCAATCAGGCTGTTTGGCACGTTCCCTGAAATCACGATCATCGGAATGGAGTCCATGTACGCCGTTGCAATACCAGTAATGGTATTGGTTGCGCCAGGCCCTGAACATACCAGTACCACGCCCGGCTTACCTGTTGCGCGAGCATAGCCATCAGCCATGTGTGTCGCAGCCTGTTCGTGTCTTACTAGTACGTGTTTAATTTGGTCGGTTTTTGCGTGCAGTGCATCATAGATATCCAAAACGGAACCACCCGGATAACCGAAGATCTGCTCTACGTTTTCCTCTATCAGAGATTGCACCACCATCTCTGCACCTGACAACATTGCTGTCATAATTGCTCTCCTTACCCAGAATTCCACACCGTAAGGTCAACGGTTTGGTCTGGTTTTACATAGTCTAGGTCTTATTCGTAGCCTAATCGAAATACTTCCACGTTTTCGGCTATGTCTTGCGTTCGTCATAACATCCCGCAAGGTTCATCAACAAATGTAACGGTTTATTAGCAACGGGTCTAATGAGAGATATGTCTAGTTTTTAAACAAGACACTAGAAAGCAGAACGATAACAGGAATAGAAGCCAACTAAGCGCAAATATGCAGCACGATCAAAAAACATAACGACAAAAAAAAGAACATAATTTCACAGAGATTTACCCAAACATCAGAAATTCACCCGTTATCTGCATCATCAAGCCGAACTGCTGCACATACAAAAATCCCCAACGATACCAAAAGGTATGGCTGGGGATCTTTTCATCAATCTGAAATCTAAGTCAGTGCTTGTTACTTTTTATCTGACTTTTCGTTGTACATTTCTTCGATTTCGTCTTGGTATTTATCGTTAATCACTTTACGACGCAGTTTTTGCGTTGGCGTTAACTCTCCATCGTCCATCGAGAAAGCTCTTGGTAGCAGTTTGAACTTCTTAACTTGCTCAAATTTCGCCAGTTCTTTTTGCAGTTCATTCACTCGCTTCTCAAGCATTTCGACCACTTGGTGGTGTTTGATAAGCTCAACTCGGTCATGGTATGCAATGTTCAGTTCTTTCGCATATTCTTCAAGAGAGTCAAAACACGGCACAATCAGCGCAGAAACAAACTTGCGTGTATCGGCAATCACCGCAATCTGCTCAATGAAGTGGTCTTTACCAATCGCACCTTCAATCATTTGCGGTGCAATGTATTTACCACCAGAGGTTTTCATCAGTTCTTTAATGCGATCGGTGATGAACAGGTTGCCATTTTCATCAATATGGCCAGCATCACCGGTCTTTAAGAAACCGTGCTCATCAAACGTCTTTTCGGTCTCTTCTGGCATTTTGTAGTAACCGCGCATCACCATCGGGCCACGAACTAGAATCTCGTTGTTTTCGCCAATCTTCACTTGCGCGCCAGGCATCGACATACCGATAGAATCCGGATCAAAGCACTTGTCATCCCAGCACGAAATCGTCGCGGTGGTTTCTGTCATGCCGTAGCCCAACTTCACGTTGATGCCAATCGCATGGAAGAAGCGACCAATGGTTTCATCCAACTTCGCGCCACCACATGGCATAAAGTTGATACGACCACCGAGCAGTGCACGCAGCTTACTGAGCACCAGCTTGTCAGCTAATGCGTGTGCTTTGCGCAGCATCATCGAAGGTTTGCGCTTTTCTTGATGGCAAAGTGCCATTTTCGCGCCCATGTTCACCGCCCAAGTAAACATGATCTTGCGATGAATCGGTGCTCGAGACACTTTCTCGTGAATCGCTGAGAAAATCTTTTCGTAGAAACGAGGAACCGCACACATCACGGTTGGACGCACTTCACTCAAGGCATCGCGCACCTGCATTGTGTCTTGCAAGTAACAGTTCGTCGCACCTTTGTATAATACGTAGAATGTCCAAGCGCGTTCAAATACGTGTGAAAGCGGAAGGAAACACAAAGAAACATCATCTTGAGATAAGCTCAAGCGTTGGTCGTGACCTTCTAGCTGAGCTGCGATGTTGCCATAATCCAACATCACGCCCTTAGGTTGACCCGTTGTACCTGAGGTGTAGATCAGCGTAAGCAAATCATCAACTTTCGCTTGTTCCAAACGCTCATCAAGTTCAGCTTGATGGCTAGTATCACCTTTTGCGACAAAGTCTTTCCAAGAGATAACAAAGTCATGATCGCCAAGCTCAATATCGTCCGACATCGCAACAATCAGCTCTAACTGCTCACATTGTTCAAAAATGCTCACAGCAGCATCAAACTGAGGCTGTTCGCCAACAAACAGAACTTTTACGTCTGCGTTGTCGATGATGTATGCCGACTGAGCAGCAGTATTGGTTGGGTAGATAGGCACCGTCACGCCACGCAGTTGCAGTGCGGCGAAATCAGCAATCGTCCATTGCGGCATATTGTTTGAGAAAATGCCGATCTTATCTTGGACTCCTAAACCCTGAGCCAAAAGTGCAAGCGATAAAGTATCAACTTGCTGACCAAACTGCTCCCAAGTAATACCTTGCCATGCTCCTGCTACTTTATGTTTCAGTGCAACGCGGGTACCACCGTTCGCAATTTGTTCACGAATACGTTTAACGATATGAAAATCTAACTTGGCCATTCTTTTACTTACCTTTTGGCTTACAGGCGTAAGCTATTTGAGCGAACAAGTGTACTCACGCAATGCTAAAACGCAACTGACCAGTATCAAACTTATCACTAATAAGAGACAACTATCACTAATGAACTCAAGGCCCAATTGAAGTTGATGGAGGTTTAGGCAAAATAACTTGCTGTTTCGCTTATTAATTAACCTAAATAAAAAGCCCCGAAAGACAAGCGTCTCTCGGGGCCAAACAATTGTAAAAATTGATGATTACAAATCCAGTCTGACCAGTTCATCAGACCAAATAATAAACTTATTTTGATGCAACCACTTCACCACACGTCACCATTAGCTGGTCACGTAGCCAAATGTGGCCTTTGTCTTTTTCACTTGATTCATGCCAGCTAAGGAAGCCGCTGATTTCTTTGTTCGCAAATGGGAAGTCTAGAATCTGCAGTTGGTCACTGTTCACCGCATTTTCCGCCATCCAGCGTGGTGCGATAGTCACTAACTCAGATTGGCTAACAACGTAAAGCAAGTTGCTTAGGCTTGAACCTTCGTACGCAGCTTGGCAGTCAAGCTCGCGGTACGCCTGCTCAGAGAAGCTACGTTGACCGTGAACTTTAGACAGTTTCGCGTGCTTTTCGTTAATTAGCTGCTCGGCGCTTACGCCACCTTGAATACGTGGGTGCGTTTTCGAAGCGATAACCACCAATTCATCTTTGAAGATTTCTGTGCTTGAGAAACCTTGCTCATCAAAACGAGCGTAATCGATCACGAAGTCGATTTCTTGGTAACGCATACGCTCAGAAAGAAGACGGTCAAATTCCGCGTCTAGATGCAGCTGAACGTTTGGCGCTTGTTGATTAATCTTCGCCATGATTTTTGGAGCAAAGCGCATGTCACATGGGCTGCAAATCGCCAGTTTGAATAGACGAGTTGACGACTCTGGTTGGAATACCGAGCTTGGCAATTCGTTACGGATCAGTTGCAATGCTTGGCGGATAGGGCCAAACAGTTGACGCGCACGTTGAGTTGGTTGAATACCACGGCCCTGACGCATGAACAGTTCATCGTTAAACATCACTTTTAAGCGTGCCACGGCATTACTTACTGCCGGTTGAGACATGCCTAAGTTGTGTGCTGCACGAGTGATATTTTGCTCTTGCATCACAGCATCAAATACAGTCAGTAGGTTCAAATCTACACCACGCAAAGTGCTTTCCATACGGTAGCTAGCAATTGCGCTCATCGCATCTTTCTTCTCTAACATTGAGTGCGCCTCTTTTGTAATCGTCAAATTGTTTCAATGAATTCATAACGAATAGAATCCCATCTCGCACAAAAGACGGCGGCTGGATTCGAATCATTTTTACGAATAGAAACCTAATTTTTATTATATTTATCGTCCGGATACTTCCGGCTCGAAGCGTACTATCAACTAATCGATTGGGGTTTAGCAACTAGATTGACATTTAATCACTAAATTTTAGCCACTTAGGTATTTAATCATTTAAAATCAACAAATTGAGAAAAACATAAAAAACTATAAAACAACTAAAACCACACTCTTTGAGTATGTATTTAGCAAATTGATAAGACTAAGAACAAACATCGAAACACATTTACCCCACCTATCAATAACCAACAGACCAAAAAACACAGCCTATGTCTTTGGCGTAAATTTGCGCGTATCAGTCAAATAATCTGCAATTAAACAATGAATAGAAATGAACGAGAGGGAATAAAAATGCAGCCCTTCGAAATCGAAAAGCTGCATCAAGTACCATGTAGGAATGTTGGAAGAAACGTAATAATAGGTAGTTAATAGTTATTATGTGTTTGCCACAAACAATCCGAGCAAACAAACTTAGATATTGGATACATAGCTCGGAAAATCCACCTGCTCCCACAACTGTTTGGAGAGTTCTTCTTGCGAATCCCACGCCCCTTGTAAAACCCAATTCACGATGGCTTGTGCAACGTCGGGGTATTTAACACTCTCAGCTTGCTGCTCTTTGAGCCACTGACGTACGGTAGAAATGTCTAAACTGTCCATTGCAGTGGCTAACCCAAGATCTTCCAGCGTGGCTACGTTGCTCTGCTGTTCAAATTGTCCTGCCAGTGGTTTCATTAGCAGTTTTTTGCCAAGAGAAAGTGCTTCTGAAGGCAATTCAAAACCACCATTGGCGATGACCCCACAGCAACGATGTAGATGGTGCTGAAAGTTGGTGTGGCACAGCGGACGCAATTCTATGTTCTCCACTTTCTCTACTTCTATCACGTCGGGGTGATAACAAATAAACGTCTGCTGATTAAAGTGGAACAACAAGTCGCAGATGTCCTCAATCGACTCAAACGGTAAATACACCAACACGAAATCATCGTTATCCGCTTGGTTATCCAAAGTGTGAACGATGGGCGGTAGCAACGGCTGATCAAAGTGATACCAGTGCAATCCAAGCTGATGTTGAGATGGAGCAAAATACTCAAGTACTGATTTATCCAGCCAGCTCGCCCCCTTCAGAGGCACTGGATAGCGAAACGCATTTTGGTGACTGATACCGATACACGGCTTATTTTGTTGACGAGCAGCCCAAGCCGTGACGGGTTCAAAGTCGTTGATGATTAAATCATAAGGCGCCAGGTTGAGTTGGTTCACTTCTTTGAAAAAATGAATCAAATTGTTGTTCAAGGCCGTTTTGGCGTAATTGACCGAGCCTTTTTCCGTCACAAACGTAAAACCGCGACGAGTCTGATAATCGCCAAACGCTTCCATTGAAAAGTATTTCTCCGGTGCTCGCCCAGAAAAAAGAAAGTCGACCTGCACATCGTGCGATTCAAATGCCTTGCTCATTGCACGAGCACGTGCGATATGGCCATTTCCCGTACCTTGAACACCGTATAGAATTTTCATTCATTAGCCTCCTACGATCGCAATAGCTAGAGCACCACACGCACTTCCCAACAGCGCCCCTATGATGACGTCAGTAAAGAAATGGACACCGAGCAAAATACGCGCCGTACCAATTAAGCTCGCCCAAAAGAATGCGGCATAACCGAGTTCTGGGTAGTAATGGTTGATAAGTGTTGCCATGACAAACGCAGCAGCAGTATGTCCAGACGGTAAACTGTAGCGATCAGAAGGGGTGATAAAAGCAGGTAACAAAGCGCTCAGTTCTTCGGGACGACGACGTTTAAAGCTGTTTTTTAGCGTCCAGTAAATGGGTAGCTCGACGGCAAATGCCAGCAATCCGGCTAACATAAACCAAGAGCCGTGTTCTTTATCTAAATACCAAGCTAACAGCCCTAAGACGACGTAGAGATGCCCATCTCCACTGTGCGAAACGCCTTTACTGATGTTGGCAACTTGTTGGTTAAAACGATGCTGAAGACATACGCTAGAGAATGCTAAATCAAACTTAGCGATGGTTGCTATTGGCTGTGTGATTGTCTCAATGGTTCGCATGTGACCTTCCCTTACTTTGACAACGCCTTTGTGTGCAAAGTAGGAGGTTTAGGTGACAGCTACATGACGGGAAGTTGGACAATTAGTGACAAAAGTAGAATGGACGGAATAGCGCACATTGATGTGCCCAACCATACCGTTAAACACATCAATAAAAGCAATAAGAATTACGAAGGGTTAGCTGGTGAGGTAGACGGCGTATCGATATACCAAACTTTGCGTTTTTTGCGGCATGCGCGTAATGACCCCGTGGTCACATCACCGTCTTTAGTTAACTCATAGCTCAGCGCTCGACACGTGTAACTGCCCAGCAGCTCGTGTCGGGCACTCGATACAGAATGAGTCGCTTGCTGAGCATCGAACAACGGATTCGGTTGAGTCGACAAAATATCGCGATTCACTACGTTACTGCGTACGTAATCTTGATGCACGTAGCCCTTAATAACGCCTTTTTGTTCAACCAGAATCCAAGGTTCTCCTTCAACTCTCGCCAACGCATTGAACACTTCGCCTTTTTCAAGTTGCCCCAGCTTTGTACTCTCTACACTCGGTTTGGAGCGCAAATTTAACCCCGTTTTTGAACGATAGGAGACATCCATAAACTCCAGCTTGTTAGAGGTATCCACTCCCTCTTCTACTGGCCTGACTATCTCAGCTTGTTGCCACTCATTAGGTTGCACGCGGATCTTCCACCACGAATAGGTGTCAGGATCTTTGCCTTTGAATTTATCTCGGCTGTCCGACTCAAGCGCCACCAGCATTTGATTTAAGAAAGATTCCCGCCCTTCACTGCTTAAGTACATGTCCATTTGATCGCTGATCACCATAATACTTTGCGCATGATCGTTCACGATCACCGGAGAAGCCACCTCAGCATTCGTGTTTGATTGAAACAGCTGACAACCAGATAAGCTGATCAATGTTAATGCGAGTGCCGAACGTCCAAGTTGTTTTGCTGTGACCATGAGTCCTTTACCTTCTGTTTCTCTTCACCTAATGCAACTGCACTACTATAAATGGTCAGCGCGTATTTTCGCCAAGCAATTAAGACCTTTGTGTGATAAGTCGCAATCCCTATACCGGAATTTTGATAACACAAAGCTTTAGGCTGTGATCTTTGTCGCCCGCTCAGGTTCTAGCACGTTTCCTTCACTTTTAACTGATTGCACTTTGAATTGATTGAATGTGTCGATGTATCAGCTGCCTATTATTAAACCACTCATCCGATATGAATAAAAAATCGACTTTAGGGTTGACGCGCTCCAAGGAGTGCGGTACTAATTTGTTAACTTAAATTTGTGGAAAGCTTAACAACTATGTCAGCTCATTTTTCTATCCTGCTTAGCCTCCTCCTGATCGTGACCAGTTCGCGCGGGTAGGCTGTGGAAGAAAAATAACCACACCAATTTCTTAGAAACCCGCATGAAAATGCGGGTTTTTTTATATCTAAATACTGGAAGTAAACGATTAACTTGCACGAAAGTGCAGAAATCAGGAAGGAAGCAAACATGAACGATCAGGTCATTATATTCGACACCACCTTGCGTGATGGCGAGCAAGCGTTGTCAGCAAGCTTGACGGTTAAAGAAAAACTGCAGATTGCCTATGCGCTTGAAAGGCTGGGCGTTGATGTTATCGAAGCCGGTTTTCCTATCTCTTCCCCTGGCGATTTCGAGTCCGTACAAACTATTGCAAAACACATCAAAAATAGCCGAGTTTGTGCCCTTTCGCGTGCCGTTGCGAAAGACATCGATGCCGCAGCTGAAGCGCTAAAAGTTGCTGACCAATTCCGTATCCACACTTTTCTAGCCACTTCCACGATTCACGTTCAAGACAAGCTACGCCGCAGTTACGATGACGTACTTGAAATGGCGGTCAACGCCGTTAAACACGCGCGTAACTATACCGATGATGTCGAATTTTCTTGTGAAGACGCAGGCCGTACGCCAATCGACAATCTATGTCGCATGGTTGAAGCCGCAATTGATGCTGGCGCAAGTACCATCAACATTCCCGATACCGTTGGCTACACAGTGCCAAGCGAGTTCGGTGGCATCATCCAAACGCTTTTCAACCGCGTGCCGAACATCGACAAGGCCATCATTTCAGTGCACTGTCATGATGACTTGGGCATGTCGGTCGCAAACTCAATTGCAGCAGTACAAGCCGGTGCTCGCCAAATTGAAGGCACCATCAATGGTATCGGCGAGCGTGCGGGTAACTGCTCACTAGAAGAAATTGCGATGATCATCAAGACACGTCAAGAGCTTCTGGGCGTAAGCACGGGGATCAAGCACGAAGAAATCCATCGTACTAGCAAGTTGGTGAGTCAACTGTGCAACATGCCGATCCAAAGCAACAAAGCGGTCGTGGGTGCCAATGCATTCAGCCATTCTTCAGGTATCCACCAAGACGGCATGTTAAAGAACAAGAACACTTACGAGATCATGACGCCTGAGTCGATTGGTCTTAAGAACCAAGCGCTTAACCTAACCAGTCGTAGCGGCCGAGCAGCGGTGAAGAGCCACATGGATTCCATGGGTTATAAAGAAGATGAGTACAACCTAGACGCACTGTACGCCGACTTCTTGAAACTGGCCGACCGTAAAGGCCAAGTGTTTGATTACGATTTGGAAGCACTAATGCACTTCTCCAACTTGCGTGAAGAAGATGACTTCTACAAGTTGAATTACCTAAGCGTGCAATCGGGCAGCGTGATGGCAACCACCAGCATCAAGATGCAATGTGGTGATGCGGAAATGTGTGAAGCGGCGGTCGGCAATGGTCCGGTTGATGCGCTATACCAATGTATCTACCGCGTGACAGGTTACGAGATCGTACTAGATAAATTCGATCTAACCGCAAAAGGTGAAGGTGAGGATGGTCTAGGTCAAGCAGACATCATTGCCAACTACAAAGGTAGAAAATACCACGGTACGGGCGTTTCAACCGATATCGTAGAAGCTTCTGGTCAAGCACTATTGCATGTTATCAACAGCATCCATCGCGCAGACACCATTGCCGAGATGAAGCAGAAAAAGATTGCTACGGTATAGTCATGCTGAGCTTTATCGCTCAGAGACACACAACACGATTTCAAATAATTAAGCTCAAAAATTAGAAGATTAAAGGAATAACATGACAGACAAATCATACAAAATCGCCGTACTTCCTGGTGACGGCATCGGCCCAGAAGTGATGGCTCAAGCGCATAAAGTTCTGAATGCTATCGAGCAAAAACATGGCATCTCATTTGAGCGCGAAGAACATGATGTTGGTGGTATTGCTATCGATAATCATGGTTGCCCACTTCCAGAAAGTACGGTAACAGCGTGTGAAGAGTCTGACGCAGTTCTATTTGGTTCGGTTGGTGGCCCTAAGTGGGAACATTTGCCACCAAACGACCAGCCAGAGCGCGGTGCATTGCTGCCACTACGTAAGCACTTCCAACTGTTTTGTAACCTTCGTCCAGCGCAAATCCACGCTGGTCTAGAAGCTTTCTCACCGCTACGTGCAGACATCTCAGGTCGCGGCTTTGATATTGTCGTCGTACGCGAATTAACTGGTGGCATCTACTTCGGCCAGCCGAAAGGCCGTGAGGGTGAAGGCGCTAACGAAAAAGCGTTTGATACCGAGGTGTACCACCGCTACGAAATCGAACGTATTGCAAAAATCGCGTTTGAATCGGCTCGTCTACGTCGCAAGAAAGTGTGCTCAATTGACAAAGCAAACGTTCTGCAGAGTTCTATCTTATGGCGTGAAGTTGTGGAAGAGATTGCCAAAGACTACCCAGATGTCGAGTTGTCTCACATGTACATCGACAACGCGACCATGCAGTTAATCAAAGACCCAGCCCAGTTTGACGTCATGTTATGTTCAAACATCTTTGGCGACATCATCTCTGATGAGTGTGCAATGATCACGGGCTCTATGGGCATGTTGCCTTCAGCAAGTCTTAACGAAAGCAAGTTCGGCCTATACGAGCCTGCCGGTGGCAGCGCACCAGATATCGCAGGCAAAAACATTGCTAACCCAGTTGCGCAGATCCTTTCTGCAGCACTGATGCTGCGTTACAGCCTTGGCGAAGAAGCCGCGGCGCAAGATATCGAATCCGCAGTATCTAAAGCACTTTCGGCAGGTGAGCTTACCGCAGACCTAGCAAGCGACAAGCCTGCACTGACGACATCAGAAATGGGTGACAAGATCGCTGAGTACATTTTGAACTCATAAACAGACTGACATTATAAATATAACTGTCGTTTGCCATCACCGCAGCGGATCATCCCGTTGCGGTGACAAGGACGACGAGGAAAGGAAGCAATGGGCAAAACACTATACGAAAAAGTCTACGACGCACACGTTGCCGTCGCGGCAGAAGGGGAAACCCCTATTCTTTATATTGATCGTCACTTGGTACACGAAGTGACCTCTCCACAAGCCTTTGATGGCTTGCGTGAAAAAGGTCGTAAAGTTCGTCAGGTTAGCAAAACGTTCGCCACGATGGATCACAACGTTTCGACCACAACCAAAGACATCAACGCCTCTGGCGAGATGGCGCGTATCCAAATGGAAACGCTATCGAAAAACTGCGAAGAGTTCGGTGTTACCCTTTACGACCTAAACCACAAATATCAGGGCATCGTCCATGTTATGGGCCCAGAGCTAGGCATTACTCTACCGGGTATGACCATCGTTTGTGGTGACTCTCATACCGCAACACACGGGGCATTTGGCTCACTGGCTTTCGGTATCGGTACCTCTGAAGTTGAACACGTACTAGCGACTCAAACGCTAAAACAAGCACGTGCGAAAACAATGAAAATCGAAGTGAAAGGTAAAGTCGCACCGGGTATTACCGCGAAAGATATCGTTCTAGCGATCATCGGCAAAACAACGGCTGCGGGCGGTACTGGTTATGTGGTTGAATTCTGCGGTGAAGCGATTACTGACCTTTCTATGGAAGGCCGCATGACGGTATGTAACATGGCCATTGAATTGGGCGCAAAAGCAGGCCTAATTGCACCAGATGAAACCACGTTTGAATACATCAAAGGTCGTAAGTTCTCACCGCAAGGCGCAGATTTTGATGCTGCAGTAGAGTACTGGAAGACGTTAAAAACTGACGCAGATGCCGAATTTGATGCCGTAGTAACGCTAAATGCTGCTGACATCAAACCACAAGTAACTTGGGGCACAAACCCAGGTCAGGTCATTGCCGTTGACCAACCGATTCCAGCACCAGAAAGCTTCACTGATCCAATCGAAAAAGCGTCTGCTGAAAAAGCATTGGCTTACATGGGCCTAGAAGCAGGTAAATCATTGTCTGACTACCAAGTAGATAAAGTGTTTGTTGGCTCTTGTACGAACTCTCGCATCGAAGACATGCGCGCTGCCGCCGTCGTGGCGAAAGGCCGTAAGGTCGCATCGCACGTTCAAGCATTGATTGTCCCGGGCTCAGAACAGGTGAAAGCACAAGCAGAAGCCGAAGGCTTGGATGTCATATTTAAAGAAGCGGGCTTTGAATGGCGTCTACCAGGTTGTTCAATGTGTTTAGCAATGAACAATGACCGTTTGGGACCTCACGAGCGTTGTGCATCCACATCAAACCGTAACTTTGAAGGCCGTCAGGGCCGTGATGGTCGCACTCACTTGGTTAGCCCTGCAATGGCAGCCGCGGCAGCTATCGCGGGTCACTTTGTTGACATTCGTGAATTAACTTTTGATAAACAGGATTAGGGAGAACAATCATGTCAGGTTTTAAACAACATACTGGTTTGGTTGTGCCTCTAGATGCCGCCAACGTTGACACGGATGCCATTATTCCAAAGCAGTTTTTACAAAAAGTTTCTCGCCTAGGTTTCGGTAAGCATCTTTTCCATGACTGGCGCTTCCTTGATGATGCAGGCGAGCGACCAAACCCTGAGTTTGTAATGAATGCGCCACGTTACCAAGGCGCTTCTATCCTACTTGCGCGTGAAAACTTCGGCTGTGGCTCATCTCGTGAACACGCACCTTGGGCTTTGGCTGATTACGGCATTAAAGCGATGATCGCACCTAGTTTTGCGGACATTTTCTACGGCAACTCCATCAACAACCAAATGGTTCCGGTTCGTCTGACTGAGCAAGAAGTGGATGAACTGTTCCAATTCGTTGAAGCCAATGAAGGTGCGCAAATTGAAGTAGATCTGGAAGCCCTAAAAGTGCGCGCAAACGGCAAGGAGTATGACTTTGAAATCGACGAGTTCCGTCGTCACTGCCTGCTTAATGGCTTAGATAACATCGGTTTGACGCTTCAGCACGAAGACAAAATCGCTGAGTATGAAGCCAATATCCCAAGCTTCCTGCGTTAAAACGCTTCTTTGAATAGACAAATAACAGGCTGACCATTGTCAGCCTGTTTTGTTTTTATGCATAGATTAAAGAAAGAAAACAACAACTAGACGGGTCTACACTAACAATTAAGTCTCACTAAAGGTCTCTCTATGAAGCGTTTCTTATTGCTACTGTGTGCCCTACTCTCCTTTTCCGCTCTGGCCGCACCAAAAGCCGACTTATGGCCTTATTGGCAGCAGTCCAACGGGGTCAACCAAACCTCAATCTCTCATCTGGAGTGGCAACAGTTACTCGACAGCTATCTAGTTACCCGAGGTGACAACACTCTATTTCGTTACAACCAAGTCTCGGTCGCCGATAAAACAAAGTTAAAGCAGTACATTCAACGTCTTGCTAGTTTAAATCCATTGCAACACCGCCAAGCCGAGCAATACGCATATTGGGTGAACCTGTACAACGCGTTGACGGTTGACCTAATTTTGGATAACTACCCGATAACGTCGATCACCAAGTTAGGCGGGCTGTTTAGCTTTGGCCCATGGGATCAAGATGTCATCATCATTAACGGAAAAAGCCTGACCTTGAATGATATTGAGCACCGAATTTTACGACCAATCTGGCAAGATCCAAGAACGCACTACGCTGTCAATTGTGCAAGCCTAGGCTGCCCGAATCTTCAAACTCAAGCTTTTACCGCTGAGAATACTCAAACCTTGTTAGAGAGTGCCGCAAAGACCTTTATCAACAGCAAAAAAGGCGTCTCTATTGAAGGTGACACGGCGAAAATATCTTCAATTTATGAGTGGTTTGCCGTTGATTTTGGTGATGAGAAAGAGGTGTTTAACCACATCAGAAAGTACGCGCCACAATACAACCATTTTTCAGGTCGGGTGAAGTACGACTACGATTGGAGCTTGAACCAAGCCGACTGATTTATCCATCCTTGTTCAGCTTGAGATGCTTTTAGCCACCGATAACCCAAAAGCTAAAAAAGGGCACCAAGTGCCCTTTTTACTTTCTAGTTTGCTTGTTAGATTTTGGCTTACTTAAAGCCTTTTACCTTTTTAATTAAATCGTATGCGTTTTGAATTTCTTGCGATTTTTCTTTTGCGACGTTCATCATTTCTGGCGGTAAACCTTTGGCCATCAATTTATCAGGGTGATGCTCATTCATTAACTTACGGTAAGCTCGTTTAACGGTTTTACCGTCCGCCTCTGGTGACACATCCAAAATTTTGTACGCATCGGCCAATTGATCCGCCTGTGAGGCTTGCTGCCAACCTGACGACTGGTATTGGCCTTGTTGCTGACCATGGAAACCACCTTGATGTTGGAAACGGAACGCCGCTTCTTGCATTTGCAGGCGACGCTCTAGTTGCTCAGATGAGAAACCTAAACCACGAGCAATTTTGTGCAACACATTACGTTCACTTGGATGGATAGCTCCATCAGCAAAAGCAGCGGAAATTTGCAGTTCAAGGAAGAATTGCAGCAAATCAAAACGGCCAGCGGTCGAGATTTTTACACGCACCAGCACATCTTCTAATGGGAAATCACTCTCTTTCCCTTCGCGGAACGCATCTTGCGCCGCACGGCGTTGTTCGCCATGCAAATTCATACGAGCCATCATGGCAGTCGCAAGTTGGATCTCTTCTTTAGTGACCTGCCCTTTGGCTTTTGCCACGTGTCCCATTACTGCAAACGCCGCTTTAAAGAATTCTTCCTGACGCTGAGCCTGACTCGGTCCTTTTCCAAAGCCACCTGTAGAGAACCCAGCTTGACTTAAACGTCGGGCTTTATCGAATTGGTGACCAATAAATAAACCAAACAGCAAACCGAATGGACCACCCAGTAACAAGCCAAAAAAGGCACCCAGAATTTTGCCAAAAATATGCATTATGTGTTCTCTATCAATGAATTTTTATCGACGACGACGGTCTTATAGTGCCGGATGGAACGATTTCCTTTATGATAATGGAATTAGTTTTATTTCGGCTAGGCCATTTCGCCTGCTTATCTTTGCAGCTATTTTTGTCGTCATTATGCCATAGCAAATCAATACGCTGGGACAATTGCGACTATAGTTGATTCATTTGGCTATGACGCTAGGGTACAACAAGCCCTATAGCCATCGAGTAGTAGTGACACAGGAAAGTTCAATTCAATGCAACATTTCTCCCGCACATTTATAGCGGCCTCTATCAGCACCGCCTTGTTTGTACCCACCACTCAAGCTGAAGCGAATATAAATGATAGTGTGCAGGAAATGCCCGCCACAGATCAATGTTTGGTCGAAACAAGTGGCGAGGAGGACGCTCTTAATACCCCAGTAGTGGTAGAAGCGGACAACCTGCAAGCCATTAATGGTGACAAAGCACAATACTCTGGAAACGTCCAAGTAACGCAAGGTCCGAAGAAAATCACCGCAGATAGCGTAACCCTGCACCAACAAGACAACGTGGTGGTGGCAGAAGGCAACGTGACCTTCAATGACGGACAAGTTAAAGCCCGCTCAGATCGTGTTACCAACGACATCAACCAAGATACCTTCTCGCTTGAAAACACCGAATACCAATTTCTTTGCCAACAAGGTCGTGGTACTGCTGCTTACATTGCGCGTACAGGTCAGTCTGTCTATGAACTAGAAGATGGCTCAATCACATCATGTCCTGAAGGCGATAATTCATGGCGTTTGGTTGCGTCTGGTATTGACGTAGACCAAGACGAAGAGACCGCCACGCTGCACCACCCTCGTTTTGAGATCATGGATGTGCCCGTGTTTTACGTGCCATACATGACTATGCCTATTGGTAATACGCGTAAAACCGGTTTCCTATTCCCTTCTCTTTCTTACGGTTCTAGTGACGGTATGGAAGTGGAAGTGCCATTTTACTGGAACATCGCACCTCAATACGACATGACACTCACTGCACTCTACATGCAGCAACGTGGCACCAAACTCGACACCGATTTCCGTTACCTAACCGATGGCTGGGGTGAAGGTAAACTGAAAGGCGAATACCTCAACAGCGATAAAAAATATCAAGATGATTCTCGCTGGGGTTACCAAGTTAAGCACGATGGTATTATCAATAAACAGTGGATTGTGAAAGTTGATTACTCACAAGTCAGTGACATTGATTACTTCCTAGATTTGGACTCTGACATCGGTAACCGTGAAGACGGTCAGTTAGTCCAAGAAGGACATGTGCAGTACCGTTCAGATTTCTGGGATGCGTCTTTAACCGTTCGAGATTTCCAAATCCTCTTGAAAGAAGAAAACCGTCCATATCGTTTACTTCCTCAATTAGATTTGAACTACTACACGCCGTTGTGGGGTGATCACCTTAACTTCGACGTAAAAAGCCAAGTCAGCCGTTTTGACACTAGTGATACCGCTCGACCAAATGCGACTCGCGTTCACATAGAGCCGGGACTAACCATGCCGCTGTCAAACTCTTGGGCCACTTGGACAACGGAAGCGCGCGTACTTTCCACTTACTACTCTCAAGACCTTACTGGCTTGACAGACGTGGACTTGAAAAACCAGCTTGATGAACAAGTTTCTCGTGTTATTCCTGAGTTTCGTACCCATGCTCAGATTTACTTAGAGCGTGACACCAGTTGGATCAAAGGCTACACACAAACGCTAGAACCACAGCTTCAGTACCTTTACGTACCAGAAGAAGATCAAACCAACATCTACAACTACGATACAACGCTGCTGCAAACTGACTACTACGGTCTATTCCGCAGTCGTAAGTACAGTGGTATTGATAAGATCGCATCGGCTAACCAGCTGAGCTACGGTGCAAGTACGCGCTTCTTTGATGATGACTACAAAGAACGTTTGAACGTGTCGTTTGGTCAGATCTACTACTTCGATAAGAAGACGAAAATCAGCAATAGCCCGAACATTCCAGACGAGACAACCAACTACTCTTCATGGGCAGTTGAAGCTGATTTCAACTACAACGACTACCTGTTCTATCACGGTGGCGTTCAGTACGACATCGACTTAAGCTCAATGCAGCTTGCCAACAGTACGTTGGAATATCAGTTTAACGGCGGCTTTATTCAAGGTAACTACCGCTATGTCACTCGCGAATACATCGAAGATACGATCATTCTCGAAAACCTCGACACTATTACTCGTAAAGGTATTTCACAAGCAGGTATCGTAGCGGCATACGAGTTCAACCGTAACTGGTCTGCAAGCGGTCAGTACTACTATGACCTAAATGAAAATACCGATATGGAATGGCTAGCAAGCCTGCGTTACCAATCTGATTGTTGGTACATTGGTTTGACATACTCTAACCAATTACTCGGTTGGGAAAATCAAGCCATCGGCAGTACGGGCTCCTCTCCTGAATACGAAAACAACTTTAGTGTTAACTTCGGTATTCAAGGCTTTGCGACAAATCAAAGCACCGGTACAGCAGTCAAAGAACTGGATGGTTCCGACAACGCGATTAAATACGGTCGCCCATTCTATTTGAACAATTAATCGAATTAAGCGTCTTACTCTAAATAAGACGCTTCTTCAAAAAATACTGACGGAATTTTAAATGAAAATTTGGAAATCAATCTTATTCACGACCCTACTCTCTTGTGGAGCAGTAGCAGCACCGGTAGAGCTTGATAAGGTTGCTGTCATCGTTAACGACGGTGTCATTCTACAAAGCGACATCAATACTGCGATGAAAACCCTACAAGCCAATGCTCGTCAAAGCGGAAAAAGTCTACCTTCGGCAAGCGTGCTCAAAGAGCAAGTGGTAGAAAAACTGATCATCGATACGCTGCAAGGCCAAGAAGCTGACCGTATTGGTGTACGCATCGACGATAACCGTCTAAACCAAGCCATCGCAGAAATCGCACGCAACAATAACCAAAGCGTGGAAGAACTGGCAGCATCAGTGCAAGCAGAAGGCCTAAGCTACCCAGAGTTCCGCGAGCAAATCCGTAAAGAAATTGCAGCGTCAGAAGCTCGTAATGCGCTAGTTCGTCGCCGAATCAATATCCTTCCAGCAGAAGTTGATAGCCTTGCAGACCAGCTAGCGAAAGAAACCAACGCAACCGTGCAATACAAAATCGGTCATATCCAACTGCGTTTCACCGACGGTCAAGATAAATCAGAAGTAGAAGCACAAGCGAAAGCCCTGGTTAAAAAACTGAACGACGGCGCAGACTTCACCGAAATGGCTTACACCTACTCTAAAGGTCCGAAAGCTCTCCAAGGTGGTGATTGGGGTTGGATGCGTAAAGAAGAAATGCCAACCATCTTTGCTGATCAAATCAAGATGCAGAACAAAGGCAGCATCATTGGTCCATTCCGTAGTGGTGTTGGTTTCCACATCCTAAAAATTGAAGATGTGAAGGGTCTAGAAACCGTTGCGGTGACGGAAGTTAACGCTCGCCATATTCTGATCAAACCAACCGTGATTCTTAGTGATGAAGGCGCTAAAAAGCAGTTGAATGAATTCGTTCGTCGCATCAAAGCTGGCGAAGCGACCTTTGCTCAATTGGCCTCACAATACAGCCAAGACCCAGGCTCTGCGGCTCAAGATGGTGAACTTGGTTACCAAACACCGGATCTTTATGTTCCTGAATTTAAACACCAAGTTGAAACGCTACCAGTTGGCTCAATCAGTGAACCATTCAAAACGGTTCATGGCTGGCACATTGTTGAAGTGTTAGACCGACGCCAAGTCGACCGCACAGATTCAGCAATGAAGAATAAAGCTTACCGCATTCTATTCAATCGTAAGTTTAATGAAGAAGCAGGCGCATGGATGCAAGAGCTGCGTGCAAGTGCGTTTGTTGAAATCGTGGATGACAACAATGACAACTAATTCAATTCGCAGAATTGTCGTAACCGCAGGGGAACCTGCGGGCATCGGCCCTGACTTAGTGCTGGCTCTATCAAAAGAAGATTGGGCACACCAGATTGTCGTCTGCGCAGATAAAAACATGTTGCTGGAACGTGCCAAAATGCTTGGCATTGATGTCCAACTCTTTGATTACAATCCTGAAGAAGCACCTAAGGCGCAAAAAGCGGGCACACTTATCGTTGACCACGTTGAAATTTCGGAAAACGCGATTGCTGGTCAACTTAATGAAGCCAACGGCCACTACGTATTAAAAACGCTAGAAAGAGCCGCTTTGGGCTGTATGAATGATGAATTTGATGCTATTGTCACCGGCCCTGTTCACAAGGGGGTGATCAATCGCGCAGGTGTTGCATTCAGTGGTCATACTGAATTCTTTGCCGAGAAATCAAATACACCGTTAGTGGTGATGATGTTGGCAACAGAAGGACTGCGTGTCGCATTGGTTACCACACATATTCCATTGGCGTATGTGTCAAAAGCGGTCACCGAAGAGCGACTAGAGAAGATCATCGATATTCTTCATAAAGACCTCGTAGAAAAATTTGCCATCGCAGAGCCAAACATCTATGTTTGCGGGCTTAATCCTCATGCAGGTGAAGATGGCTGTTTAGGTCGTGAAGAGATCGAAACCATCACTCCGACACTGGAAAAGATTCAAAAAGAAAAAGGTATCAAGCTGATCGGCCCACTGCCGGCAGATACCATTTTCAATGAAAAATATTTAAACGATGCAGATGCTGTTTTAGGCATGTACCACGACCAAGTATTGCCAGTATTAAAATACAAAGGCTTTGGGCGTTCAGTAAACATTACTCTTGGTCTACCTTTTATTAGAACCTCGGTAGATCACGGTACTGCATTAGAACTGGCAGGGACAGGTCAAGCGGATACAGGGAGCTTCCGAACAGCGCTCACGCATGCGATAGAATTGGTAGAGAAGAAACAATGAGAAATGATGTCCATTTAGGACACAAAGCGCGTAAA
Source organism: Vibrio sp. SALL6 (assembly GCF_002002385.1). Taxonomy (NCBI): domain Bacteria; kingdom Pseudomonadati; phylum Pseudomonadota; class Gammaproteobacteria; order Vibrionales; family Vibrionaceae; genus Vibrio; species Vibrio sp. SALL6. Next base: position 47,651 of record NZ_MQVK01000020.1, on the reverse strand, counting down.
CGTTTTGGTCAAAACTTCCTGAACGATCCATACATTATTGATGGCATCGTATCAGCAATTAACCCAAAGCCAGGTCAAAATCTGGTTGAGATCGGCCCGGGTCTTGGTGCAATCACAGAACCCGTTGGCCGTGAAGTAGATAAGTTCACCGTTATTGAACTGGACCGTGACCTTGCCGAGCGTTTACGTAACCACCCTGATTTGGCAGACAAGCTAACGATTCATGAAGGCGACGCAATGCGCTTTGACTTCACTCAGTTAGTGAAGCCAAACAACAAGCTGCGTATCTTCGGTAACTTGCCGTACAACATCTCTACACCTTTGATGTTCCACCTGTTTGAATTCCATAAAGACATTCAAGACATGCACTTTATGCTTCAAAAAGAAGTGGTGAATCGCTTGGCAGCAGGCCCGGGTAGTAAAGCTTACGGTCGTCTAACGGTAATGGCGCAGTACTACTGTAAAGTTGTACCTGTACTAGAAGTGCCACCAACCGCATTTGTTCCGCCACCGAAAGTAGACTCCGCTGTTGTTCGCCTAGTACCTTATGAAGAGCTACCATGCCCAGCGAAAGATCTACGTTTACTCGATCGCGTTTGTCGTGAAGGCTTTAACCAACGCCGTAAAACCGTGCGTAACTGCTACAAATCTCTGTTGAGCGCAGAAGTTCTGGAAGAGCTAGGTGTAAACCCAAGCATGCGTCCAGAAAACCTAACGCTACAACAATTCGTCGCGATGGCGAACTGGCTAGCGGACAACCCGCAGCACTAATAACTCAAACAATAAGCCAAACCCTTGCCGGTTTGGCTTATTATTAAGTTTATCAAGGAGTGCACATGGACGTCATTCAACCCTGCATCAAGATTCAAGTTCACACCAAATACATCGAAGAACAATCCAATCCAGAGCTACAACGCTTTGTTTTCGCCTACGTCATTACCATTAAAAACCTCAGCCAGCAGACAGTGCAGCTCATAAGTCGCCGATGGTTGATTACCGATTCCAACGGTAAACAAATGACGGTAGAGGGAGAAGGTGTTGTTGGGCAGCAGCCGTTTATTCCAAGCAACGATGAATACACTTACAGCAGTGGTACCGCGTTAGAAACGCCTGTTGGTGTCATGCAAGGACACTACAAAATGCTGGATGAAAAAGGCCAGGAATTCATCACTGAAATTGAGCCATTTCGTTTAGCGATTCCGAACGTTTTAAATTAATAAGATTGGAGATTCAGTGGCTACCTATATCGTTGGTGACATCCAAGGCTGTTTTGACGAACTACAGCAGCTACTCAAGCGCGTCAACTTTTCCACTCAACATGACCAACTTTGGCTCGCAGGAGATTTGGTGGCTCGCGGCCCGAAATCACTCGAAACACTGCGCTTCGTAAAGTCACTCGGTGACAGCGCAAAAGTCGTACTCGGCAATCATGACTTGCATTTACTGGCAGTATCCTACGGCCTGAAAAAGCGAAAAGACAAAGATAAAACGACCCCTATTTTCCTCGCTAAAGACCGCGAAGAACTGCTCTCTTGGCTAGCTAAACAACCTCTTCTGGCAGAGCACGACGAGTTTGTGATGTGTCATGCGGGTATCTCACCGCAATGGGATTTAGAAACAGCCAGACAATGCGCTCGCGAAGTAGAACATATTATCCAAGGCGAAGAGTTGCCGTGGTTGCTAAAAAACATGTACAGCAACTTACCAGATCTTTGGGATGACTCACTGGAAGGGCTGGATCGCTATCGCTATATCATCAATGCCTTTACAAGAATGCGTTTCTGCTTTTCTGATGGTCGTTTAGATATGGACTGCAAACTGCCTCCGCAAGAAGTCACAGGTGACCAATTGGTACCTTGGTTTGAACTGCCGCACCGCATACCGTTAGAAAAAACAGTGTTATTCGGCCACTGGGCAGCATTGCAGGGCTATATCGATGAAAAAGTCATTGGACTCGATACAGGTTGTGTCTGGGGTGGTTCGCTGACGATGATCCGTTGGGAAGACAAACAACTCTTTACCCAAGACGCTCTCGATTAATCACTAGATCGTTACTCCAAAAACAAAAAGCACCGTGGTTACGGTGCTTTTTTCTATTCTGCTTCGAGAGACTTTTCTAACTATTGCTTTTCTAAAATCGTAAAACGCATGTTGTAAGCGTTTTTCTCATCCGCTTGGTAGGTTTCAGAATATGTCTCTTTGAACTCATTACCCCAGTCTGGGAACTGGGTGTCACCTTCAACTACAGCATCAATATGTGTGACGTACAGTTTATTTGCCATCGCTAAACAAGAAGCATAGATAGCACCGCCACCAATGATCATTACTTCTTCAACATCACCTGCAGCCTCTAACGCTTTTTCAACTGAAGTCACCGTCGTAACGCCTTCAATACTCAATGATTCATCTCGGCTAATGACAATATTCAAACGTCCTGGCAAAGGGCGACCAATTGAATCGTAAGTCTTTCTTCCCATTACGACGGGCTTCCCCATCGTACAACGTTTAAACCAAGCAAAATCCGCAGGAAGATGCCAAGGCATTTGATTATCTTTGCCAATAACGCGGTTGTCTGCCATCGCGGCAATCATACTAATGATCATGTCGGGTCCTTATACTATCGGTCTGCGGCGGTAGAATAACAGCCCAGGAACTGCGAGGCCAACTGCTAGACCAGCAATAATAAACATGGCTTTAAGAAAGTTCTCCATGCAGGTCGCAATTAACTCTGGCGAGTAACCCAAATGGTTAATCTCCACCATCGCAATCATCGCTTTGTAAGCAAAAACGCCCGGCACCATAGGTATCAATGCAGCGACAGTAAACACTTTTGGATGAGCCAAAAAGCGGTGAGACCAATGAACCCCTATCATGCCAACCAAGGTGGCAGCGAAGAAGGTCGCCCACTCAATCGGTACTCCAAACTGCATCATCAAGTAACGGCTTCCGTGACCAATCGCACCACCTACCGCGCAATAGATCAAAGCTCGCTGTGGCACATTAAACACCAACGCAAAGCCGACTGCAGGGATGGCTGCAAAAAACATGTCATTGAGCAAACCGAGCGTTAAATCAAAAATATTCATTAAATTGCCCACCCCCAAATACCAGTTACACTCATTGCCGCCACAATGCCCAAACACGTTGCTAACGTCAGCAAACTGGCCATTACAAACCGAGCAATACCCATATTAATGTGACCTTTTAGCATGTCTGCTACCGAATTAATCAGTGGAAAACCAGGCACCAACATCAATACCGACGATGCCATCGCTACGGTTGGTAAATTACCAATTTGGTAAATTTCAGCTTGAGCAGAAATCAACGTAGTTACAAATGCGGTAGCAGCAAAGTTAAGTAATGGATTGAAGTGACGATGGCCAATCTCTTGGCGCACGATCATGCCACCAGCCGAGGCCAAGAAGGTCATAATAAATACGCCCCAATCGCCACCTGCTAAATGGCTGAATGCCGCGCATGATAAGCCAATCATAAGCACCACTAGCCAGCGATTGTACCGTTCTGGGCTGATGGTATTCAGTTTTTTCTGCGCCATGGCTGCATCGAGTAACCCGCGCTCCATCATGATACAGATGCGTTGAATTTGCGTAATAACGCGCATGTTGATGCCACGATCGGCACAGCTTCGAGTAGTGGTGATGCAGTGTCCATCCATTACGGTCGTGACAACCAAGGCATTGGCTGAGAGGGCTACAGCCACTTCATGCACGCCACAAGCTAAGCCAATACGACGCATGATATCGCACACAAGCGTACTTTCTGCGCCATGGGCCAACAGCATTTGTCCGGCTTGAGCGACAAGTCGAGAAATGGAGCGTTGGTTAGATACCGTCAACTCTCCAGACGGTATGGTTTCTAGATTCATAGATAGGTCTAAGTCCTTTTAGGGTGTTGCTTACTCTCACGTGAAGGAACCCAAACAGTCCCGAATTATCACGCGAAGCCACTATTGTGCCGCAAATCACATCATCTAAATATGATTTAGATACAAAAAAAGCCGCAATAGATTTTGCGGCTTTATTAAATTTTCTAGCAAGACATCGCTTGGAGAGAACAATTAGTCACGAACGTAGACAACGTGACCGTCATCTTCTTCGTCATCCCAATCATCCCAGTCATCGTCATCTTCAGTAACAACGTCTTTTCCTGCCATTGCATCTTTATGGTAATCATCCCACATGAAGTTAACTTTATCTTCTTCAGCCACTTCTTCCTCTTCGCGAGGTAGGTTTTCCATAAAGTCAGCCAGCTTGTAACAAAGCTCTTTGGTGCCAGAACGGTTGATCGCAGAGATCTTGAAGTACTCGTCTTCCCAACCTAGCGCATCCAAGATCTCTTGGATCTTCTCATTCGCTTCTTCTTCAGGCATCAAATCAACTTTGTTGAACACCAACCAGCGAGGTTTGCTTGCCAGTTTTTCACTGTATTGCTCTAGCTCATCAATGATGGTTAGTGCATTTTGTACAGGATCAGACTGATCAATCGGCATGATATCAATCATGTGCAGCAACACTCGGCAACGTTCTAGGTGTTTCAAGAAACGAATACCTAAACCCGCACCATCAGCAGCCCCTTCGATAAGCCCCGGGATGTCAGCAACCACAAAGCTCTTTTCAGGAACAACACTCACCACACCCAAGCTTGGGATTAACGTGGTAAACGGGTAGTCTGCTACTTTTGGTTTTGCCGCTGATACCGCGCGAATAAACGTCGATTTACCTGCGTTTGGCAAGCCAAGCATACCAACGTCCGCCAACAGCAGTAGCTCAAGACGGATTTCACGAATTTCACCTTTCGTACCTAGCGTTCTTTGACGAGGCGCTCGGTTTACTGAAGATTTGAAACGCGTGTTACCAAGACCGTGCCAACCGCCTTTCGCGACCATCACTTTCTTACCGTGCTCAGCAACTTCTGCAACAATTTCGTTAGTGTGGATATCCACTGCGCGAGTACCCACTGGTACACGAAGAACAATGTCTTTACCACGTTTACCAGTACAGTTACCACCGCGACCGTTTTCACCACGCTCCGCTTCGTAGAAGCGCTGGAAACGGTAATCAATTAGGGTATTTAGGTTTTCATCAGCTTGGATGTAAACATCACCGCCGTCACCACCATCACCGCCGTCAGGGCCACCTTTAGTGATGAATTTTTCACGCCAGAAACTGACAACGCCGCTACCGCCATCACCAGCCTGAACTTTTACTACCGCTTCATCTACGAACTTCATCTTTTACTCCGACTACTTCGTGCGTGGATTAAATCTACTGTGTCATCCGACAATTTTAGCAGATGACAGATCTAAGCTCCCAGATTCAAATCGCCTCGGATTCTAACGAGAAACTTCGATATATCGACTGCCATAAATAAAAAACCCCGCCGATTCGGCAGGGCTTTTGAATTCAGCTTAAAGCTATTAAGTAACTTGGTAAAAACCTAATTACTCAGCTTCGATGCTTACAAACTTACGGTTCTTAGGACCTTTCACTTCGAACTTCACTTTACCTTCAGTAAGAGCGAATAGAGTGTGGTCTTTACCGATACCTACGTTGTTACCAGCGTGGAACTTAGTACCACGTTGACGAACGATGATGTTACCTGCAAGTACAGATTCACCACCGAAACGCTTAACACCTAGACGTTTGCTTTCTGAATCGCGGCCGTTACGAGTAGAACCACCAGCTTTTTTGTGTGCCATTGTTAAACTCTCCTAATAGATTAAGCGTTGATACCAGTGATCTTCACTTCAGTGAACCACTGACGGTGACCCTGTTGCTTACGAGAGTGCTTACGACGACGGAACTTAACGATTTTAACTTTATCGCCACGACCGTGTTGTACAACTTCAGCAACAATTTTGCCGCCCTCTACAAGAGGAGCACCAACTTTGATGTCTTCGCCGTTAGCAACAAGAAGAACTTTATCAAATTCTACAGTTGCACCAGTTTCAACGTCTAATTTCTCTAAACGAAGAGTTTGACCTTCGCTTACACGGTGTTGTTTACCACCAGATTGGAAAACAGCGTACATATTTTACTCCGCTTTTTCCGCACAGCCTTTTCATGAGGGTGTGCGCTAAACTAATCATCAATAGGGCGCAGATTCTACAGAAGAGATGCCCCTATGACAAGCCATATTTTGAAAAAATTGGCGAAAAGCTAATCGCCAAAGAAAAGTGCGGCAATCATGCCCTTTAGTAATGTATTAATCAACGTTTTTTAGTGTATTATTCGACAATTATATAAATCGAATAAGCCTTGCAGGGTCTAACTTCAGCCGGATATACGATGGATTTTAAAACTATCCAAGCGCTTACTGCCGATGACATGGCAAAAGTGAATGAAACAATTCAAGCCCAACTAAATTCTGATGTCTCTTTAATCAACCAGCTCGGTTTCTATATCGTGAGTGGTGGAGGCAAACGTCTACGACCGTTACTGGCAATATTGTCAGCACGTGCATTGGGGTACCAAGGCACTGGCCATACGATGGCAGCGGCGTTTATCGAGTTCATCCATACAGCAACTTTGCTGCACGATGATGTCGTGGACGAATCAGATATGCGCCGTGGAAAAGCGACAGCGAATGCTGCGTTTGGTAATGCCGCGAGCGTACTTGTTGGGGACTTTATTTACACTCGCTCATTTCAGATGATGACTGAGCTAGGATCCATGAAGATCCTTCAACTAATGAGTAATGCAGTAAATGTGATCGCCGAAGGTGAAGTTCAACAGTTGATGAACTGTAACGATCCTGACACGACCGAAGAAAGCTACATGCAAGTCATCTACTCAAAGACTGCACGCTTGTTCGAGTCTGCAACGCAAATTGGCGCGATCTTAAATGATGCTCCAGAGCACGTTGAATTGGCTCTGCAGAATTATGGTAAATACCTAGGCACTGCATTCCAGCTTATTGATGATGTGATGGACTACACATCCGATGGCGAAGACATGGGCAAAAACGTTGGTGATGATTTGGCTGAAGGAAAACCGACTCTGCCTCTGTTGCATGCAATGCGTAATACGACGCCAGAAAATGCGCTGATGATTCGCGAAGCGATTGAAAAAGCCAATGGCATGGAACGCTTAGATGAAATCCTAACCGTTATGAAAGAGGCTGGTTCGTTAGAATACACTACGCAGAAAGCGTTAGAAGAAGCAGATAAGGCGATCGCTGAACTGGAAGTACTACCAGAATCAGAATACAAAGAAGCGCTTATCACGCTGGCTCATGTTGCGGTAAAACGCACCCGCTAGCACCCGCTAGCACCCGCTAGCACCCGCTAGCACCATCAGACCCTTTAGCAAGAAACACAAAAGGAAGAGCATTTCGCTCTTCCTTTTTCGTCTCAGCTCTAGACAATTTCAACGACTCTGACTAATAGTATCGTTCGCTTCCACCGTGCAGCTGTGGATCGTCCTCTATCTCATCAAAACTCACTGCTATCTGTTGATCTGAGCCTTGCTTGGATAACAAAACGGTCTCTGCTTCACGGTCGACAACCAAAATCGTACCGACGCCTTCTTGGCACTCAACAACCATGCCTTTTCGGATTCGACTTGCTTCCATCATCTTCTCCTTAACAATGTTGTTTTGGTTCGCTTGTGATACGTAATTCAGAGCAAAAAGATCAAAAAAGCCGATCCTAAGATCGGCTTTCTTCTTAATTCGCGTTATAGAGATTATTTAGCGAATTCAACACCAATGTTGATGTCGCCATTTAGCGTTTCTAGCATTCCATCTAGCGCCGCTTTTTCGAAGTCGCTCAATTCGCCGTAGCTTAGTACTTCTTCTACGCCTTCTTTGCCCAACTTCACTGGTTGTGCAAAGTAAGGTGCGTGCTCGCTATCACCTTCAACGTAAGCACACTCAACAACGCCTTCTTCACCTTGAAGAGCTCGCACAAGTGCTAGACCGAAACGACAAGCCGCTTGGCCCATAGAAAGTGTCGCACTACCGCCACCCGCTTTTGCTTCAACAACTTCTGTGCCCGCGTTTTGAATACGCTTAGTCAGAGCTTCTACTTCTTCAGCAGTAAACTCTACACCTTCTACTTGAGAAAGAAGAGGAAGAATTGTCACGCCAGAGTGACCACCGATAACTGGTACACGGATATCGCTAGGATCTTTGCCTTTTAGCTCAGCAACAAACGTTTCTGAACGGATCACGTCTAGAGTGGTAATACCGAATAGGCGACGCTTGTCGTAAACGCCCGCTTTCTTCAGAACTTCAGCAGCGATTGGCACTGTTGTGTTCACTGGGTTAGTGATGATACCTACACATGCTTTAGGACAAACAACCGCAATCTTTTCAGCGAGTGATTTCACAATACCAGCGTTTACATTGAACAGATCCGCACGATCCATGCCCGGCTTACGAGCAACACCCGCAGAGATAAGAACTACATCTGCACCTTCTAGCGCAGGAGTTGGATCTTCACCAGCGTAACCTTTGATCGATACTGGTGTTGGAATGTGGCTAAGATCTGCTGCTACGCCAGGCGTAACTGGAGCAATATCGTATAGGGCTAAATCAGAACCAGCAGGAAGACGGTTCTTAAGCAGAAGGGCAAGGGCTTGACCGATGCCACCAGCGGCACCAATAACGGCTACTTTCATGTAGTTCTCCTTGAGAGTATTTCTCTTATAAACGTATTCGTAGGGTAGTTTGTAACCAACTGAAATAAGCTATCGGAATCACAACTTGATTACAATCAATTAACGCCAGCTTTGCGACCTCGCGCAACTCGCTGTTGTCGTGCTACAAATGAAGGTTGGATTATTCTTTTATTCTGTTGAAATGACAAGAAATTCAACAGGACAAAACGAGACTGGTTGAATTACCTTAAAGAATCCTGTTCTGTTTATGGTTTACAGTGATGAAACTAACAGAATGCCGGGACTTTTTGGCACTGCATGAATATATATGCGAGAATATGCAAAATTGCTGACACGTACTAAGAGAATCATAATGACTATGCGCAATTCAGAGAAACAAGATAACCTAGTCCGCGCCTTTAAAGCCCTGCTAAAAGAAGAGAGCTTTGGCTCACAGGGTGAAATTGTTGACGCACTCAAGCAGCAAGGCTTTGAAAGCATTAACCAATCTAAAGTTTCACGTATGCTGACCAAGTTTGGTGCTGTTCGTACTCGTAACGCAAAAATGGAAATGGTGTACTGCCTACCGGCTGAGCTGGGCGTACCAACAGTAAGCAGCTCTCTACGTGAACTGGTTTTAGACATCGATCACAATGCGGCATTGGTTGTCATTCACACAGGTCCTGGCGCAGCACAGCTTATTGCTCGCCTACTCGACTCGTTAGGTAAATCCGAGGGTATTCTTGGCGTAGTAGCGGGTGACGATACCATTTTTATTACCCCTACAATGCCAGTATCAACTGAACAATTGTTCAAGTCTGTATGTGAGCTATTCGAGTACACAGGCTGAGACCGACGAACATTGGTTTAAGTAACTCTTTGTGGGCTATGAAAGAAGTACTATTTTGTAGCCCATTATTTATGTAAACAAATTGCTTCATGCGACTACTTTTTACTCACCACTTTTGTGATTAATATCACGCAATTGATCTTTTTCACCATCTTGCCTTATTCACACCTAACTAACTGTTATAAAAAGAATTAAATCAAAGATCAATCACCATACCCTGTCGCAAGCTTTAGACTTATTCGCTATAACATTTAACATTCGGATAATTTTCTGCCAATTTTTTGTTATGATTTGCTCGCTTTTTCAAACAATTGGATTGGAAAAGATGCCGTTTCCAAATAGGAAACTCCAGAAGTGATTTATGGTTATTTCCGGGTAAATAATGAATATAAGGAAGGGAAATTCATGGCATTTAACAAACTTCTCAAAGTAGGCGCTATCGCTGCAGCTGTAATGGGCGCAGGCGCAGTTAACGCTCAAGAGTTTATTACTATCGGTACTGGCTCTGTAACTGGTGTTTACTACCCTACTGGTGGTGCTATCTGTAAGTTGGTAAATAAAGGTCGTAAAGACCACAACATCCGTTGTTCAGTAGAATCAACTGGTGGCTCAATTTACAACGTTAACACTATCCGTGCAGGCGAATTAGATTTTGGTATCGTGCAATCGGATTGGCAGTACCACGGCTACAACGGTACGAGCAAGTTTGCGGAACAAGGCCCGTACAAAAAACTGCGTGCAATGTTCTCTCTTCATACTGAACCTTTCAACATCATCGCACGTGCTGACTCTGGCATCGAAAACGTTCAAGACCTAGCAGGTAAGCGTGTCAACATCGGTAACCCAGGTTCTGGTGACCGCGCGACAATGGGCGTAGTAATGGAAGCAATGGGCTGGACAAATGACAGCTTCAAACTTGCTTCAGAGCTAAAAGGCTCAGAGCGTTCTCAAGCACTTTGTGACAACAAAATTGATGCGTTCATCTACATGGTTGGCCATCCAAACGGTTCAATCAAAGAAGCAACAACATCATGTGATGCGAAGCTAGTGCCTGCAACTGGTCCTAAGATCGACAAGATCGTCGCAGACAACCCGTACTACGCATTCAGCACAGTGCCGGCTGGTATGTACCGTGGTACAGATAAAGACGTGAAGAGCTTTGGTGTTGCAGCAACAATGGTAACAACAGCTGATGTTTCTGATGAAGTTGCATACAACGTTGCTAAAGCCGTGTTCGAGAACTTCGACACCTTCAAACGTCTGCATCCAGCTTTTGCTAACCTGAAAAAAGAAGACATGGTGAAAGCAGGTATTTCTATCCCTCTTCACCCAGGTGCAGAAAAATACTACAAAGAAGTGGGTCTAATTAAGTAAGCACTCACTTATTTCAATCTCAGGCAGAAAAAGATGGTTTTCTGCCTGATTGAGTATGCTGGTTGTAGCACGTTGAACCAGCATGCTTTGTTCATTTGCCAGTTTTTCTTAGAACTGCGCACTCAATACCCAAGAAAACACTTTAACGCCGCCAACAAAGCACTCGGTACTCTTGCTTTGTGATTCGGCAGCGGAATACTCGAAAGCAAACTTCGCTCCATTCACTACACTGATAAAGGCGAAGTGTGGTTCTCGATAGAAGAACGGACAGGACCATCAATAATAAGGAAAAAGTACATGGCGACGAATAAGACTCCGTCTCAAGATGTGCAAGAAATGGTGGCTCAAGCAGACACGGGCGCACGTAACCCTTCGGGAGTGCAAGGACGAATCCTTTGGTTAGTCCCTCTGTGTTGGTCACTATTTCAATTATGGTACGCCTCCCCGCTACCATTTATTTTCAATTTTGGCGTACTGAATGACACTGAAGCGCGAGCGATTCACCTCACTTTCGCGATATTTTTGGCCTTCACTGCTTATCCAGCAATGAAGAACTCTCCGCGTGATCACATTCCTCTTGTGGATTGGATTCTCGCGTTATCGGGTAGTTTTTCAGCTGCCTATATCTACCTTTTCTACACCGAACTCGCAGGACGTTCCGGCGCTCCCACCACTGCCGATATTGTGGTTGCGGTCGTTGGCATGATATTGCTACTTGAAGCGACTCGTCGTGCATTAGGGCCTCCGCTAATGGTTGTGGCCGCCGTGTTCCTGACTTACACGTTTGCTGGCCCATACATGCCAGATGTCATAGCCCACAAAGGCGCAAGCTTAGGTAAAGCGATGTCGCATCTGTGGCTAACCACCGAAGGGGTATTTGGTGTTGCTTTAGGTGTATCCACTTCTTTCGTATTCTTGTTTGTACTGTTTGGCGCGATGCTAGAACGTGCGGGTGCAGGTGCTTACTTCATTAAAGTCGCGTTTTCTCTACTTGGTCACATGAAAGGTGGCCCAGCTAAAGCCGCCGTTGTCGCATCTGGTCTATCGGGTCTGGTTTCAGGCTCATCGATCGCAAACGTCGTAACCACGGGTACTTTTACCATTCCATTGATGAAACGAGTCGGCTTCCCGGGCACAAAAGCGGGTGCCGTTGAAGTGGCAGCGTCAACCAATGGTCAGCTCACCCCGCCAATCATGGGCGCGGCAGCGTTTTTGATGGTGGAATACGTTGGGATTTCTTACGTAGAGGTTATCAAAGCGGCATTACTTCCAGCGCTGATTTCCTACATCGCGTTGATTTACATCGTTCACCTTGAAGCATGTAAAGCGGGCATGACTGGCTTACCTCGTCGTCATAATCCAACGTTACTGCAAAGCCTACTTTCATTCACGGCTACCATTTTAGGTCTGTGTGTAATCAGCGCTTTGGTGTACTACGGTGTAGGTTGGACGAAAGATGTCTTTGGCGACGCAGCGACTACGATAGTAACGATCGCGCTACTCATCGCCTACGTCGGCCTCGTAAAAATTTCTGCGAACCACATGAAAGATGGCGCAATTGAGATTGATGCGGAGCTGACTGAAGTGCCAGATCCGGGTCCTACAGTGAAGTCTGGCTTACACTACCTGCTACCTATCGTGGTACTGGTTTGGTGTTTAACAGTAGAGCGCTTCTCACCTGGCTTATCAGCATTTTGGGCGACCGTCTTTATGGTCTTCATTTTGCTAACACAACGCCCTCTGATGGCGTTACTTGCGAAAGAAGGCGACCTAGTACAACAAACCAAAGAGGGTTTTGTCGATCTCGCTGAAAGCTTGGTGGCTGGTGCTCGCAACATGATCGGTATCGGTGTCGCAACTGCGGCGGCAGGTACGGTTGTTGGCGTTGTGACGCTAACTGGTATCGGCTTGGTGATGACGGACTTTGTTGAGTTTATCTCTGGCGGTAGTGTCATCCTAATGCTGCTGTTTACTGCGGTTATCAGTCTGATTCTCGGTATGGGTCTGCCTACCACAGCAAACTACATTGTAGTATCAACGCTAATGGCACCAGTCATCGTAACGCTCGGCGCAGCGCACGGTCTTATCATTCCACTGATTGCGGTGCACTTGTTCGTGTTCTATTTCGGTATTCTCGCCGATGATACACCACCGGTCGGTCTGGCTGCCTTTGCCGCTGCAGCAATCGCGAAGTCCGATCCAATTCGCACCGGTATCCAAGGCTTTACCTACGATATTAGAACCGCCATTCTGCCATTCATGTTTGTTTTCAATACCCAATTATTGTTGATGGGTATCGATTCTTGGTGGCATTTAGCACTCACGGTAATCTCTTCCATCATTGCGATGCTGATCTTCTCTGCCGCTACGCAGGGATGGTGGCTGACTCGTAACAAGTGGTGGGAAACCGTCCTATTATTAGTATTAACTTTCTCATTCTTCCGACCTGGTTTTTGGTGGGACATGTTATACCCAGCGAAAGTTCTTTCTCCTGGGGTTGAGATAGCTCAAATCACGGAAAACCTAAATGTAGGAGAATCCATTGAGTTACGTGTTGCCGGACAAAACCTCGAAGGCGAATACGTCGAGAAAACGGTACGTCTGCCATTCGAAGACAGAGCAACGACGGCTGAAGAGCGTATCTCTTCAATGGGTCTGATGCTGACTGAGAACGACGGCAAAATGGTCGTCGACATGGTTGAATTTGGTAGCCCTGCGGAGTCATCTGGTATCGACTTTGATTGGGAAATCAAATGGGTCGTTCAAGACGCGGATCGTCCAATGAAAGAATGGGTATTTGTACCTTGCTTGATTCTTCTGCTGGTACTTGCCATGAACCAAAAACGTCGTGCTCGCAAGGAACAACTGAGCGCATAACCGATTTGGCCCCGCGGATCTGGGGCCTTAGTGAGAGACATTGAATGTATAAACAAATTCTTGTTCCGGTTGATCTAAATGACCAAGGCTTCTCAGACCGAGCGGTTGAACTGGCGGTGTGGCAAGCAAAACAAGCAAACGCAGAAATCCACCTGCTCACTGTTTTGCCAGGTATTCACATGTCGATGGTCGCCACTTACTTCCCAAAAGACGCAGCGGCGAAAATGAAGCAAGATGTGAAGCAGCAGCTAAAAGCATTTGCCAGCGAGCACATTGATGATGAAGTGATTTACAAAGTGCACGTTGCCGAAGGCAAAGCTTACGCAACAATTCTTGATTACGCCGAGCGTTTGGGCGCAGACCTTATTATCATGCCAAGTCACAAGCGTTCGAAAATTAACAAAGTGATGCTTGGTTCTGTTGCAAGTAAAGTTGTGGAATATTCTCCAATCAACGTGATGGTAGTGAAGCCGCAAGGTTAAGCTTACGGCCACGCAAGAAAAAAAGGTTGATGCTCGCATCAACCTTTTTTGTATCTCTCATCATTATCCAGCAGCACGAACGAAGGCCTGTAGGGTCTTGCTGGGATGCTCGGCAGTCAGGGCATCAATCTCACCCACCGCTTCTACTTTTCCGTTAGCAACAAAGGCAAAGTGACTCGCAATCGCTTTGGCATCACTAAGATGATGCGTAACCATCAACACGGTAATTCCGCGCTCCGCAGCCAGTTTTTTTACCAAGCTCAGCATCTCTTCACGCAACACTGGATCAAGTGCCGAGAAAGGCTCATCCAACAGCCACATGGAATGAGGCTGAACAAAACAACGCGCTAAGGCAACACGTTGACGCTGCCCTCCAGAAAGGTGCTCAGGCAAACGGTCGAGGTACTCTGCAACGCCAACTTGCTGCGCAGCTTGTTCAACCTGACGCTTTTGGTCTACCGTGAGCTTTAGTCCCGGGTGTAAACCTAAGCCAATGTTGTCACGCACCGACAAGTGAGAAAACAAGTTATGCTCTTGGAACAGCATGGAGAAAGGACGCTGATAAGGCTCTTTGCGCACAATCGACTCACCATCAACCCGAATGTCACCTTGGTCAGGATGGATAAATCCTGCAACCAGAGCCAGCAAGGTTGATTTCCCTGCCCCACTCGGCCCCATCAACGATACAATCTGACCACGTTCAATGCTCAACTCAAAACGAAACAGTTCACGTTGGTAGGTGTACTGCACATCATCCAACACTAGCATTATGCTTTCTCCTTCGCTTTCAATACTTTCTCTATCAAGGCAAAACAGCCCACACTCAACAACAATAACGTCACGGACACCACTGCAGCGGCGTCCATCTGATAACTGCCAAGCAACTGGAACAAATACAGAGGTAAGGTACGAAATTCTTGTCCACCAAACAGCGCTATCGCGCTTAAATCCCCTATTGCAAACATAAAGCTGATCGCAAACGCATGTGCAAACGGCTTGCGCAGCGCCTGCCACTCCACCACTTTAAATCGTTGCCAGCCACGCATGCCTAAGCTGGCACATACATACTGATACTGTTGCTCAATGTGCAGCATCGGTTGCGCTAGCGTTTTGATCACGTAAGGCAAAGCCATCAAACCATTCACCAAAATCACGACAAAAAACGCCAAGCTAAAAACATCGGTAAATGATCGCAGTAGTAAGAATAGGCCAGTGCTAATCACCAGCCCCGGCGTCACTAGAATAATGGTACCGACTAACTCTATCTGATCGGCTCGCGTGTTTTTATACTGCAAACGCCAACGGCGACTGGTCAACAATATAGACACTCCCGCAGCGACCGCAAGCGCACTGGCTAACCCTGCAACTTTGAGCGAGTTAGATAACGCAGACCAAAAACGTTCATCGGTTAACACCGTCCAAACTTGTTGGTTGATACCACTCAGTAACACCATCAGTAACGGCGGTATCACCAGTAAAAAGGCACCTATGATCCAAAAGCTATCCCAAGCTTTTGACCACCCATGATCCTTCGTTAAAAATTGCTGTACCGATGTGCTGCCAGCACTGATAGCAACAGGCTTTGTTAACTTCTGTACTCCAATCGCAAGTAGTCCACACAACAGCATCTGCCACAACGCTAATAACGCACCAGCTTGCAAATCAAAATCAAACTTAATCGCTTGATAGATGGCTAGCTCAATAGTGGTGGATTTTGGCCCGCCACCCAGCGCCATCACAGTGGCAAAACTGGTGAAGCACAACATAAATACCAAGCCACAAGCGTGAGGAAGTTGCTGCCTTAAACGCGGCCATTCCACCCAGCGAAACTTATCCCAATGGCTCATACCAAGATGCGCACACAGCTTGTGTTGCTCAGCAGGGATAGACTCCAAGGCTTGCAGCAGCAAGCGTGCCGCGTAAGGTAAATTAAAGAACACATGGGCAAGTAAGATGCCATTCAAACCATAAATAGAAAATGGAAGTTTGGTGTCGAAACCTTGCAGCCATTGCGCTAACAAACCGCTATTGCCATAAATCGCTAATAGCCCAAAAACACCAACCAAAACCGGCAAAACCAGTGTCGATACAAATAGCTTAAGCAGTAATGATTTACCCCAAAATTGGCGACGCGAAAGCGCGTGCGCAACTGGAATGGCAAAACCAACACTGAGCAATGTGGAAAGAAAAGCTTGGTAAAAGCTGAACTTGGTGACATGTTGATAATACGGGTCGTCCCATACCGCAGACACATCAAGTGAAGGGGCTTGAACAATCAAAGCACCTAGGGCAGAAATAACAAAGGTCGCGATGATCATCGCGACCCCTAAACCTATTTTTGGAACAGAATTCAAAGGTAAAACCTATCTCATTCAGATGAGGGTGGAAACGTCAGCTAAAACGTCAGTGCACTTTGCCATTCGCGAATCCAAGACTTACGCATTTTTGCCACTTCATCAGCACTAAAGCTCAACGACTTGCTTGGAACGCTCAAGGTTTCAAAACCTTTAGGTAACTCAACGTCAGTAACTGGGTACATCCAATTGCCCGTTGGCATCGCTGATTGGAACTCATCACTTAAAATGAAATTCATAAACTGATCAGCAAGTTCTGAATTTTTTGACCCTTTCACTTTGGCGGCTACTTCAACTTGCATGTAGTGGCCTTCAGCAAAATTCGCCGTCGCAAACTTTGAATCGTTTTCCGCAATTAAGTGGTACGCTGGTGATGTGGTGTAAGAAAGCACTAAGTCCGACTCGCCGTTAAGGAACATAGAATACGCCTCAGACCAACCTTTCGTGACCGTTACGGTTTTGCTTGCTAGCTTCTGCCACGCTTGCGTCACATCGTCGCCATAAATGGATTTCATCCACAGCATCAAGCCTTGGCCCGGCGTTGACGTACGCGGATCTTGATAAATCACTTTCAAATCGTCGCGCGTTTCCACCAGCTCTTTCATGCTTTTCGGTGGATTAGCCAGTTTCTCTTTGTTGTACACAAACGCGAAGTAGCCGTAATCGTACGGTACAAACGTCGTATCGCTCCAACCGTTTGGTAACACTGTGTTGGCCGTATCCACATTGTGCTCGGTAAGCAGACCGGTTTTCTTCGCTTCTGCCATCAGGTTGTTATCCAAACCTAACACGATGTCGGCTTTGCTATTACCGCCTTCAAGACGAAGACGATTCAGGATCGACACACCATCGTCCAACGCTACGAAGTTAACGTCACAGCCACATTTTGCTTCAAAAGCTTGCTCGATTTTAGGACCCGGCCCCCAATCTGCGGCAAAAGAGTCGTAGGTATAGATGGTTAATGTGTTTTCAGCGGCAAACGCTGAAGTAGAGGTGATTGCAGCTAAGGCAATCAGATTTAGAGTGGTTTTCACTGCTCGCTCTCCATGAGTATTTCAGAGAAATAAGTTGAGCGGCACAGGGTTTGAGGCGGCTATTAAGGATTTCCAATATCCAGACTCAATTCCTACGCCAGCATTATCTGGTTCAGGTAATACGGGTCCCTAGTAAAACACTTAGGTCTCAGCGCCCAAATGCATTGATTGACTCAATGCAAAATGGGTTTGCTCCCCGATGAGTTGGATGGATTGTAAAGGTATTTGAGTGGTTACACAATCAGCTCACGAGCGCTGGTCATAGCCCCAACGAGGCACTAAACCTTGCTCAATACCCAAGTGGTCGAGAATTCTCGCCACCATAAAATCCACTAAGTCTTCAATGCTCTTTGGCTGATGGTAGAAGCCCGGAGCCGCTGGCATGATGGTGACGCCCATTTGCGATAGCTTGTGCATGTTCTCCAGATGTAGCGTTGAAAATGGCGTTTCACGAACCACGAGCAACAGTTGCCCGCGTTCTTTCATTACCACATCAGCCGCCCGTTCGATCAAGTTGTCCGACATACCATGCGCGATCGCCGCAACACTTCCTGCTGAACATGGGCAAACCACCATTTGCTTTGGTGCCGCTGAGCCAGACGCTACCGGTGAGAACCAGTCATCTTTACCACAAACAGTGATGTTATTTGGATCACAGTTGAGATGTTCCACCAGCGCTTGCTTTGCGGCGTCTGGCCCACTTGGCAGCTTAAGGTTGTGTTCGGTTGCCATCACAACGCGAGCCGCCGAAGAAATCAGAACGTAGACATGATAATCCGCCGCGACCAAACATTCTAAAAGACGAAGGCCATAAGGAGCACCTGAGGCACCCGTTAATGCCAACGTGATGGCTTTTTTCTGAGAGGGTTGTATTTTGTTGTGCATATCAATCAGGCTTTTAGTTTTAACTGCTCAAGAAGTTTTCCGTGAATACCACCAAAGCCACCGTTACTCATTACCAGAATTTGGTCTCCATGCTGAGCACGTTCGACAATTTTAGCCACAAAGTTATCTATATCGGCATCGACAAACGCTGGCTGCTTGCATTGTTCAGCAATGTCTTGCACCGACCATTCGATGTTGTCTGGCTGGAATAAGAACACTTCATCTGCGCTGTGTAGCGAAACCGCGAGAGTATTCTTATGAACACCACGCTTCATGGTGGCAGAGCGAGGTTCCAATACAGCAAGGATACGTTTTTCACCCACTTTGTTACGCAAACCGCCCAGTGTCAGTTCAATTGCCGTAGGGTGATGCGCGAAATCATCGTAAACCGTGATGCCTTGTTCTTCACCTTTGAGCTCTAAACGACGCTTAGTGTTGATAAAACGCCCCAACGCCTGACAAGCAAGTTCTGGCGTTACGCCAACGTGTCGTGCGGCAGCGATCGCCATCAGTGCATTATCCACATTGTGGTCACCCACTAAATCCCATTCGACGGTACCGACCTTCTCGCCTTGCAAAGCAACGTCAAATTTTGAGCCATCAAGCACTAATTTGTGCGCTTGCCAGTCACCATCCTCACCAGAGAACTGTTTTTCCGTCCAGCAGCCACGCTCTAATACATCCGTCAAAGCTTGATCCTGCTTCGGCGCTAAGATCAAACCATTGCCCGGTACCGTTCGTACTAAATGATGGAATTGACGCTTGATCGCTTCTAGATCATCGAAGATGTCAGCATGATCGAACTCAAGGTTGTTCATGATTAAAGTGCGAGGATGGTAATGCACAAACTTAGAACGCTTATCGAAAAAAGCACTGTCATATTCGTCCGCTTCAACGACAAAAAACATGCTTTCGCCCAAACGAGCCGACACACCGAAGTTACCCAACACGCCACCAACGAGGAAACCAGGTTGGTAACCACAGTCTTCGAGTATCCACGCCAGCATGCTCGAAGTGGTCGTTTTGCCGTGTGTGCCGGAGACAGCCAGCACCCAACGGTCATACAGTAAAAATTCGTTCAGCCATTGTGGTCCTGAGGTGTAACGCATGTTGCTATTAAGTACATGCTCAACACACGGATTGCCACGGCTCATCGCGTTACCAATCACCACAAGGTCAGGTTGAGGATCGAGTTGAGACGGGTCGAAGCCTTCAATAATTTCAATACCTTGAGACTCTAGCAATGTGCTCATCGGTGGGTAAACATTGGCATCAGAACCCGTCACTTTATGCCCTAATTGACGCGCTAAAATTGCTGCGCCGCCCATAAACGTGCCACAGATACCCAAGATATGAATGTGCATAAACTAAACCTTGTAATGCGTTCTTTGATGCCTTCATTATCGCGATAACGACCAGAAAAGCGAGTGACTTTAGCCTTCTTCTTGCAGTCCCTTTCACAAATATGACAAGGTTGAACAGAGACTGTACAGCGCTCTGACCTGCGAATGAATCCCTGATTTGAGCAGACAAATAAATTGAGATCTCAGACAGTTACTTCATTACCATTAAAAAGATCCACGACTTAAAATTACATCTAGCGCAAACGTTTAACATCCATAAAGAGATGCCCGTTGCGCAACACCCCCAATGAAATGTAAATGTAAGGATTAACCATGTCAGGAATGCGCACCCTAGGCGAATTCATTGTTGAAAAACAAGCGGATTTCCCCCACGCTAGCGGTGATCTCTCATCTCTTTTAGCATCCATTCGTTTAGCTGCAAAAATCGTTAACCGTGAAATCAACGCAGCAGGTCTTGGTGATATCACTGGCGCTGTCGGCACGGAAAATGTCCAAGGCGAAGCGCAGCAAAAGCTAGACGTGTACGCGAACGACAAATTTAAAGCGGCGCTTGAAGCTCGTGACCAAGTTTGTGGCGTTGCCAGTGAAGAAGAAGATGAAGCGGTTGCGTTCAACAAAGAACTCAACCAAAACGCAAAGTATGTTGTATTGATGGACCCACTTGATGGTTCTTCAAATATCGACGTAAACGTGTCTGTCGGTACCATCTTCTCTATTTATCGCCGTGTTTCGCCTATTGGCACACCCGCGACAGAAGAAGATTTCCTTCAGCCAGGTCATAAGCAAGTTGCAGCAGGTTACGTAATTTACGGTTCATCAACTATGTTGGTGTACACCACAGGTAACGGCGTAAACGGCTTTACTTACGACCCATCCATCGGCAGCTTCTGCCTATCTCATGAAAACATGATGATTCCTGAAGATGGTAAGATCTACTCCATCAACGAAGGTAACTACATTCGTTTCCCACAAGGTGTGAAAAAGTACATCAAATACTGCCAAGAGAATGTGCCTGAAGACGGTCGTCCATACACCTCTCGCTACATTGGTTCTTTGGTGGCGGATTTCCATCGCAACCTGCTTAAAGGTGGCATCTACCTTTACCCAAGTACGCAAAGTCACCCACAAGGCAAACTTCGCCTGCTTTACGAATGCAACCCAATGGCATTTCTCATCGAACAAGCGGGCGGCATTGCATCAGATGGCGTGAATCGCATCATGGACATCAAACCGACTGAGCTACACCAGCGTGTACCTTTCTTTGTGGGTTCGAAGAACATGGTTCGCAAAGTTGAAGAGTTCCTTGAACTGCACCGCGACGAAGAATAATCTCAGACCTTTGTCCAACGCGGCAGGTGTTTACCTGCCGCGTTTTTGTCGCTAAAGTGAAATGCGAATTAATCATAGATGAGGGCGATCTTCTGGCTACTCATCCTCAATGAAAAGGAATATTCAAATGAGCCTAAACCATGTACCAGCAGGTAAATCGCTACCTGAAGATATTTACGTCGTTATCGAAATCCCTGCCAATGCAGACCCTATCAAATACGAAGTAGATAAAGACTCTGGTGCTGTATTTGTCGACCGTTTCATGTCTGCGCCAATGTTTTACCCATGTAACTACGGTTACGTGAACAACACACTTTCGCTTGATGGTGACCCAGTAGATGTCCTTGTCCCAACGCCATACCCACTCATGCCTGGCTCTGTTATTCGCTGCCGACCTGTTGGCGTTTTGAAGATGACGGATGAATCGGGCGAAGATGCCAAAGTCGTTGCCGTACCGCACTCTAAAATCTCTAAAGAGTATGAACACATTCAAGATGTGGGCGACATTCCTGAGTTGCTAAAAGCGCAAATCACGCATTTCTTTGAGCGCTACAAAGAGTTGGAATCAGGAAAGTGGGTGAAAGTTGATGGCTGGGCAGATGTAGAAGCGGCAAAAGCAGAGATTCTACAATCTTACGAACGTGCGCAAAACAAATAAGCGTAAACGTCAACCCCGAATACAAAAAGAGCTGCAAAGTGCAGCTCTTTTGCTTTCTAACCTAAACGCTTGCCTTAAATAGGAGCTCCTGCGGAGGACATACGACCAGCGTCATAATCGTGTTGGAAGAACGGGTCAACGTCATCGCAGATTCCGAAATACGGTCGTCCAACCACACCCAGCATATAGGCACTTTGCTCACAATACTCTTGCTTACCTTCTTGATAACCGTTTTGGTAGGCCATGATCAGTTCTGGCGTTGCATGGTTAGTGCCATCCAACTTGGCTATCCGCTCTTTTGACAACTCTCGTAATCCATCTAAGGCAGACTGTTTCCCGAACGCCTGCCAATCTGTCACACTGGTTGAAGCTGGTAAGGTGGTTTGCGCACAAGCAGACAGAAGCATCATCATCGCGCCAATTATTAACACTCTCATCATCACTCCTTACTTTTCTGACTTGTCGTTTTCTAACGTGTTTAGAAACGTTTTTAAATCTCGACAACGTTCTTACGATGGTTACTTAAGTATAGTTCACACCCTTTGACACCAATCGCCAGACGCTATTTCTTCCGTAAGCTGCTCCGTGTCTTGATACAAGTAAATCCACGCTTGGCCAAATGGCGTTGCAATGCTCTCTCTACGATATTCGACAGGTACGTCTTCAAGCTTATCGAGCGCCACCAAAGTATCATCATCAATCAGATAAACTTCGCCTTGGATTGAGCGCTGCCCTTCTGACAGCGCTGGGTACGAGCCTACATCGTAGAGCGAAAATTGGGCGTCCGTTTCATGTAAACCAAGAAATTGAGCCGAGCTCAAATAATGATGGTTGTACTCTCCCTTACGTAACGTCCCGTAGACAAAAATCAAATGCTGCATAACCACTCCTTAGCTATGAGTTCTGTGTGGTTAGGACGTGCGCCCTAATCAAATTCAAATTGATAGAGTAGGTCAACTGCGCTATCTACACCAGATACCGCCTCTAAATACAGGTCTTGCATCAATCGGTAACGCACCGTGAACTCACCCAGCGAGTTGAAGATGCCAACACCATATTTAACCTGTAGACCTGGCAAAATGTAACCACTCACCGTCACTTGAGAGTCATCACCCGAGCCAGCCGTATCAAGCTGTAAATCTTGTACGCCAAAGGCTTCACCGATTTCTCCAACAACACGACCGCTTTTCGCCAAACTCAGACCAATTAATGTGGTCGTCATCGCGTTACCACCCGACTCACCATCAATATCTTGACCACGAAGCAGGTAAGACAACGCGTTGGCTTGTGGCATCGCAGGCTCCGAGAAAATTTCCACACTCGGATCGGAAGCAGGGCCAGTCACACGCACACCTGCGATCACATCGTCTTGAGTATTGTCAGGGTTACGAATCGCTTTGATCGATACATACGGTTGATCCGCTGGACCGTTCATTAAGATCTTACCTTCTTCGATCACCAAATCTTGACCAAATGAACGGTAAGAACCGTCAACGATGTTTACCTCACCAACGATGAATGGTCCTTTGTCTTTTTGTGTCACGTTAAGGCTACCTTTCAAGCCGCCCTTCAAGCCAAACGCCGCAAGTTGGAAGTCGTCACCAATCTTGATGTTGATGTCCGTTTCGACGTTGAATGGCATAGCCGTCACTTCATCAACTGGCTGTAAATCCTTGTTCAAAATAACGGTATCACTCGAAACACCAACCGCACTTGGTGGCAGTTCCTCAATGACGATACGCCCCCATGGCAGATTGATGTTACCTTCCACCTTCGCCAACTGCGGTGTGACATCAATGGTCATGTCCGGCTCAACTTTGATTTTGACCATCGGCGGCATATCAACTTTCAGCTCTTTTGCAAACACGCGGGCACGAGTTCGCCAGTCTTGCAAGTCACGCCAGTCAGCATCACCGGTGATTTCTAGCTTACCGTCAGGCGTAATGATCCCAGCATCCAGATCCGCTTGGTGACCTTTGAAGTTGATCACGACTTGTCCGGAGTTGATGTCGATTGGCGTCACTTCGCCTTGCAGCTTCATTTGATCGATAAGGAACTGACCATTCACTTTTGGATGCATTACATCACCAGACAAGGCCAAATCAGTATTCATATTCGCCTTGAACAAGCTGTATTCCCCGATCAACGGAGCCAAGAAGTCCAAGTGGAACGTAGAAAGCGCAACCTTACCGTCAATAGTTGGCTTCTCAGATGAGACATTCAGTAAAGACACCTTACCAGACAAGTCACCGTTATCTTTCACATCAAATAACCACTCAGCATCAAGCTTGTCTTTCGCTAATGCCGCTTTAAAGCTGAAGCTGTCCCAGCCCACTTTAATTGGCTGCTCTAGTGCTTGTTCAACTTGGCCTTTTGGCATGTTGACACTCAAGGTAACTTCAGGCTTTTTCTCTGGAGCCCATTTAGCAAAAGCCTGTGCATTAACTGAGCCTTGCAGCTTGGTTTCTGGCGGCAGGAATTGTTTGATTTGGTCGAAATTAAAATCATTGATCGCTAACTTCGCTTGGCCACTCTTACCGACACTAATATCTTCGGTTAGACACACACTCGACTTCGCTTGCAACCAACAATGGGCTTGAACATTCGCGATCTGTTTGTCGATATTGACCTTCACCGCAGTCGATTTTTGCAGTGACCAAGGACCTTGTTGCGAGCTCAGCGTCAAGCGGCGCAGCGCCCCATCCCAAATCATTTCTGGCTTCTGCTTAAACGTCCCTTCGATTTCCAAACTGGTCGAAACCAGATCAGACACCACATCAAGCGTCAGTTGATGCAGTTTTTCATCTCCAGAGACTTCAAGATCCGCGCTATCAACTTTAATGTCGTCGTAGGTAATATTATTCGCAATAAGGCTTAAGTTCGCTTTTGGTGCTGGCAGAGGCGTCACATCGCCCTTTAAGGTGATCGTTTCTACATTCGCCTGTTGCTGCCAGTTGATCTGATTTAAAGCGAGATCAAGATTGATATCAGGCTCTTTCAAACTACCACGTAGCGCTACTTTACCTTGCATCTTACCCGCAAGATCAGGAACACTTTTCGCAAAATCAGGGAAGTTAACCTCAACATCCATCAAAATTTGTTTGTCGATCTTGCCCTTCGCACTCAGTTGGTTCGGGCCATGAGAAAGCACTAAACCTTGAGTGGTTAGTTGGATGTCTTCACCTTTGCCATTCTTATCAGACGCTTCAAGTTGCCCTTCGACATTCAATGGATAACCTCGCAAAATGCCGTCGATGTCTAACTTAGGCAAACTGACTTGCCAACCACCTTGTTCCGTTAACGATCCCGAAGTCGAGAGGCTACCGCTGATATCCCCTTCTGCTTCTTTCCACTGCAATCCTGGTTGAATATTCTTCAGGTTCAGGTCGGCTTGCCAGTTGATTGGCGCCGCCCAATTCGCCATAACTTTCCCGGAAAGTTCGCCCCCCAAAGTTTTCACTACAAGGCTTTCGAGATCGATTTGCTCCAGCGTACCTTTGCCGTTCAGCGCAACATCAACGGCAGGAATGTCTTTGCCTGACGCTTTGGTTTCTAATGCGACTTCGTAACCATCAAGTGAACCTTTTGCCGCCAAACTTGGTACAGAAACCTGATAATCACTTTGCCCAAATAGCGGCCATTGCGCTTGAACATTTTTGATCGATACATCAAACGGCAACTGCGTTTTAAGCGGTTGGATGTCACCTTTGATCTCCGCTTGTACAAGCTCGGAAAGCGTAGCATTTAACGATAAATCCCCAACCGAACCAGAGGCCGAAAGCGACAGTTTTTGTCCCTTCGCATCCGCTTGCTTCACTAACGCGTCCAATTGCGCTTTGATTGGGTAATCAGCAGAAAGGGTCACTTGTGTGCTTAACTTGCCTTCCACTTCTGGCATGTCGAGCTCTAACGTTTTGACATCAACACGCTCACCACCCGCTCTTGCAACCAAACCAAGATGATTGACGATCACTGGCGTTTCACCCGCCAGTTTAAAATTATGAATATCCAGACGGCGCGCTTCCACCGTCAGTGGAATCCATACTTCAGGTAACACAATATCTTGCGGCGTAGCGTCAGTTTCTTTCGGCTCCTCGGCAGCCGCTTCAGGTTCAGCTTCACTTGGTGCGAGCGCAACATTGATGTCTTTCAATGCGGTTGGTGCGATCACCAAACGATCGCCCTGCATCGACAAAGCGGTCGAGAACGTTTGCCAATCAATCTGATTGCCTAACACATTGACGTTGATGTCATTAAAGCTGACTTTATTGACAAAAATTGGCACTGGCGTGCTGATAGAACGCAGCGGTGGTGTTTCTTCTTCAGGCTCTTCACTGGCAGGTGGCAATTCTGGCATTTGGAAGTTAACACCTTGCAGCGCCAGTTCATCAACACACACTTTTGGGTCAAAGAAACAGCGGAAGTTAATCGCCAACGCAAGGTGCTCGACTTTCGCATCAATATGTAAAGACTCATCAACAAAGCTGACATTTTTCAGTGCAAAACGAGGGAATAGCGAACCTTGAATGCTCTCGACTTTGAGCTGAGGTAAGGCTTTCTCTGCGCCCCAAATCGCCAACTTCAACCCTGGATGGGTAAACAGTACCGTTGCGACAAAAATAGTGATTAACAACAGCAGACCAATCAAACTTAGTGATAACCACTTGGTCCACTTAAACATCTTTTTGATCATAGCTCAGGCCCCAAAGAGAAGTGGATGCGGAATTCGTTGTTTGGCTTTTCATCCAGCCCCCACGCAAAGTCGAAGCTTACCGGTCCCACAGGTGAAGCCCATCGAATACCAACCCCGGCACCAGATTTCCATTCAGGTGTGTCATTAAACGCATCACCAATATCGTAGAACGTTGCGGCCCACCAGTTGCCGTAAACACGATATTGATACTCTAAGGTGCTGCTTAAGATGTATTTCGCACCCGTTAATGCGCCACTTTCATCGACAGGTGAGATGGATTCATAGCCATAACCACGGATGTTGTTGTCACCACCAGCAAAGAAACGCAACGATGGCGAAAGCTTTTCAAATTCCTCCGTGATGTTAGCCCCCCCTTCGAGACGGAACAAACCACGATGGTTTTCGCCGAAGCCACGAATCCACGAAGATCGCCCAAGCAAACGCAATACTCGCGTTTCAGATAGTAGCGCCGGATCGCCGTATTCAACCGTTACGCTTTGCTTATCGCCCCACATTGGCATACTGCCACCACGGACACGAGTACGCGAAAAGGTTGCGCCAGGAAGCACAAACTGCACGCCATCATCTTGCAAACCTTGCGAGAAGTTTTCGTACAAGTGACGAACGTACACGGTTTTGTGCCAACCACCGTCCGTTAACCAGTGTCTTTCTACCGCAAGGTTTGATTCCAAACTCTCAGTATCACGGTTGTCCAAATGCTTCAGACCAAATTGCAATTGATAGTATTCACGTAAGACGTCGTCTAATGGAATTTTGTAGCCGGCGGTGATGGTTTGTTCTGGTTTGGAGAGAGAAAGCGCCGTATTAAAGCTATGGCCGCGTGCACTTACCCATGGTTTTTTCCATTTTAAAGTGCCGCGCACACCCGTATCGGTGGAGTAACCAATACCGGTTTCAATTTGGTTTTTCGCAGCAGGCGCTAACGAGACTTTAATCGGCAACTCGCGCCCATCTTCAAGCTTGCTTAAGTCGGGCTCAACAAACACGGAGGAGAACCAATCGGTGTTAGATAGGTTTTGGTTGTATTCACCCACATCAGAGACAAGATAAGGTTCGCCAATTTCAAAAGGTCGCATCGACTCAACACGGTTTTCCCAGATCTGGCTTCCCGTAATTTCTACCGGACCAAAGTGATAGCGAATACCGCTGTCGTAGTGCAAACGCACATTGGCTTCATTCAATTCAGGGATCACTTCCAGCTTGTTAAGCTTAAAGTCACCATTGAAGTAACCACGTTGCAAAGCCAGGTTGCGAATCCCTGATTTAAGGCTGTCATACTCACCCTGATTTAAAATCCGCCCAACTTTTAAAGGCGATTTGGCGATGAGATTCGCAAATTCTTCATCCTCTTTCGCTTCACCGCTGATCACGACATCCATTACTTTGATCTTAACTGGTAAGCCTTTGTGGATGTTAACGATCAGCTCGTCATTCCCTTCGGAAATAGAGTATGAAATTTTTGCATGATAATAGCCAAGCGCATTCAGCGCTTCAGTGATACTTTGATCCAATCGCGCCTGAAAGCGCAGCGAAGTGGAGTAATCCTTCTCTGGAATCGAAGACAGGTACGCTTTCACGTTATCTTCCAGTGCGCCATCGATGCCTTTAAGCTTTAAAGAAACATCGGCATACGCGCTCTGAGAAACAACCAACAAGCCAACAATGATGGGGAGAGCTTTTTTTATCATGCTTTTTTAGCTGAATGAGGTTAAATAAACGTAAATAATGATAACGCCAATTAAAGGCTAAGTCTGTAATATTAATAGGTTTACCGCGGTCTATGTCATAACAACATCAGATACAGACGAAATGAAAAAGTTCGCAAATTTAAGACACGTATTAAAGGACAAATACCATGCTCAACAAACAGACATTAATCAGTATAGAAGATGCCCTGCCTGGTAGAGAACAACCAATGCAGATTGAAGATTGTCATTTTGTAAATCAATCGAGTCTAACGGCACCATTAGCCCATCATCAGCAACAGATTTTGTTAGGCATGGGGTGCTTTTGGGGCGCTGAGCGTCTCTTTTGGCAATTGGATGGCGTGGTTTCAACATCTGTGGGTTATGCGGGTGGGTTTACACCAAATCCAACCTACGAAGAAGTGTGTACGGGTAAAACCGGTCATACTGAGGTTGTGAGAGTCGTGTTTGATGAGCGTGTTATCTCACTAGCACAACTCCTTGCGGTATTTTGGGAAAAACACGACCCAACTCAAGGCATGCGCCAAGGTAACGATCTCGGCACACAATATCGATCTGCGATTTACACGTACTCTCAAGAGCAGCAAGAAATTGCTGAAAAATCAAAGCTTCAGTATCAACAAGCATTAGAAGCTGAGCTTCGCTCAACGATTACTACTGAGATCGTCCCAGCAGGGCCTTACTATTTTGCAGAAACCTACCATCAACAGTATCTTGCAAAGAATCCGGATGGCTACTGTGGCATAGGCGGCACAGGTGTTTGCTTCCCACCAAGCTTGCAAGGCTAATCAAACTGCACTGAAACGAGAAAGAGCGACCAAGGTCGCTCTTTTTAATCTTTCGCTTTTTGGGTTAACACGCCATAAATGATTTAGGCGGATAATGATGAAATTGCTTGGTTTACTTCTTTAAAGACAGCCAGTCGCTTTTGATCTTTCACATCAGGAAGCAGCACTTTGCCATTATCAAAGCAGAAACTTCCCACTCCAACAATGAAGAATTGCCCTTTAAACAACGTCTTTACGAAACGGGCCACTTGTAGTGGTCGATATACAGCAAACTCACGTAGCATAATTCACCTCAATTCCTTTGAGAAAACCCCGATTGCTTATTCTCTGCAACCTTAATGCGCATTTTGCGACGGACTTCAGTGTAGCAAATTCTAACTACAACGCAACATTACACCACTGCATACGTTAAATAAATGTTATCAACAATTCTACAAATTTGCCGGGACTGGATATATACTGGCTTAACTCCCAAACCCAAACGGAATATAACAATATGAAAACTAAGACTCTCCTACCTCTACTGCTTGCTCTTTCTCCAAGTTTGGCTTTCGCACATAACTTGTCGGTTGGTGAAACCGTTCCACCTGCACAAGTCGGCGCATACGGTGAAATTGTTTTACAAGGTGAAGGTGTGGCTTACCAGCCTTGGGCAACACAGCATATGTTAGGTAAAGTCCGCGTAATTCAAGCGATTGCTGGTCGCAGCAGTTCAAAAGAAATGAACGCACCGCTGATGACTGCAATTACCGCCGCTAAATTCCCAGAAGATAGCTACCAGACCACCACCATCATCAACCAAGATGATGCGATTTGGGGCACTGGCTCATTTGTGAAATCTTCTGCACAAGACAGTAAAAAAGAGTTTCCTTGGTCATCAATGGTATTGGATGAAAATGGCTTGGTGGCGAACACTTGGGGGCTAAAAGAAGAAAGCTCTGCGATCATCGTACAAGACAAACAAGGCAAAGTACTGTTTGTAAAAGAAGGCGCATTGACGCAAGACGAGATTACACAGGTGATTGGCCTTATCAAGCAAAGCATTTAGTTCGAGATGACGGCTCCTGACTCGGCATCAATCAGGAGCCTCAATCACACGGTATCCCACTAATATGCTGTGTTAAATTTTCCTCACCAGACAAAAGAGTGAACTTTTGCCAATAATGAGTGTTATATTATAACACCCGTTAGGATTTCAGGCGTTCAGATGTACTTTTCTTGGCAAACCATTTTCAGATCTTGGCATCGCACTGTTGTACTTTTCAGTGTTGCTTTGCTGATCATCTGGAATTTTGCTTCGATCTTTCATCAAGTCGACCTCACACCAGAGCATCATACCCATCATCACTGCCAACTCTTTGCTGGCGCGCAACATGGTCTCGCTAAAGCACAACCGGCAATCCCTGTGCCGTCATACACTCGGGCCCATTATGATGATGTCTCAGAGCGCTCGCATCATGTAGAAGAAGTATTCAGCGCTGCGCGTGCACCGCCTTATTTTGCGTAAACACTCAAACACAACCCAATTACGTTATTTCCAACGTGTATAGACGCGTTTCAATAACAGAACGTCAAATGAGTACTAATCTGAAATCAACCAGATCTCGGATTTATCAGCAAAATTAGGAAAGTAAAATGCCATCTAAACAGGTTTTAGCGATCGTTATCGGTTTGTCTCTATCGACAGTCGCAACAGCAGAAGAATACCGCCAACACAGTGCGCACGTTCATGGTCATGTTGAATTTAATATTGCCCAAGACGGCAGTGACTTGCTGCTCGAAATCACAGCTCCTGGTGCAGATGTAGTCGGCTTTGAACACGCACCAGAAAATGCAGAGCAAGAGAAAACACTGCAACACGCAGTCGCAACGCTAGAAGATAGCAACGCACTGTTTGCGATTAACCCACAAGCACAATGCGAAATTGAAGAAGTTCATGTTGAACACTCGCTTGGGGGGCAACATGAAGAACATGAGCACCATGATCATGAAGGCCATGATCATGATGAACACGCCCATCACGATCACGACGGTCATGAAGGTCATGAAGGTCACGACCATTCAGAGCACAGCGACCACGGTGAATTTACCGTGCAATATCGCTTTCATTGTGCCCAAGTCGGCGAACTCAGCCATATTCAAACTGATTGGTTTAACCAATTCCCAAGTACTGAATCGGTAAATGTAAACCTATTCACAGATACGACTCAATCAGCCACTAGCTTAACCAAAAGCAACACTCAAATCGCAATCAAATAACCCAAATAGCGTGTAAGTACCCACTTACACGCTGTGTTTTTTTAATTCGCTTTGGTGATTTATTATGACTGATTCAGCATCAAACGTGGTTGAGCTCAAACAGGCTCAGTTTGTCTGGCCCGGTTCAGAGACCGCGGTGATCAATATTCCTGATTTGCAGATAGCGACGGGTGAGCATGTCTTTATCAAAGGGCCAAGTGGCTGTGGAAAATCCACACTTTTAGCTTTGCTCACCGGAATCAATACGTTAAGTTCGGGCTCGTTATCAGTACTCAATACGAACTTAGCGACGCTGAGTTCAAGCCGCAGAGATAGATTCCGCGCCGACCACATTGGTTATATCTTCCAGCAATTCAACTTGCTGCCGTATTTGAATGTCATCGACAACGTATTACTTCCTTGCCAATTCAGTAAAGTGAGACGAGATCGCGTGACACCAAACGCCTCCAAAGCCGAGCTTTTAGCACAAGCGACAACCTTGTTGGAGCGGCTTCATTTACCGACAAATTTACACTCTCGCCCAGTGTCAGAGCTGAGTATTGGACAACAACAGCGAGTGGCGGCAGCTCGTGCGCTAATAGGGCATCCTGCGTTAGTCATTGCTGACGAGCCGACATCTGCACTCGATCATGATAATCGCATGGCGTTCATCGAACTGCTGATGGAACAGGCTAATCAAGCCAACGCGACATTAATCTTTGTCAGCCATGATCCAACTTTAGAAAGCTTGTTCGATCGCACCATTAATCTGCCAGAAATAAACCAAAGCAGTGACATGGAGGTGCTAGCGTGAGTGCTGTAATCAAACTCGCTTGGAAAAGCTTGATGAACCGCAAAGCGACAGCGGTGTTGACGATCATGACGGTAGCAATATCGGTAATCTTGCTGCTTGGCGTAGAACGTATCCGCACTCAAGCAAAAGACAGCTTTGCGAACACCATTTCCGGAACGGACCTAATTGTCGGCGGACGCTCAGGCCAAGTGAACTTACTGCTGTATTCAGTCTTTCGTATTGGTAACGCAACCAATAATATCGATTGGAAAAGCTATCAAGAATTCAGCCAGCATCGCGCGGTTGATTGGGCAATTCCCATTTCGCTCGGAGACTCTCACAAAGGCTTTCGAGTGATGGGAACCAATCATAGTTACTTTGAGCATTATAAGTACGGAAGTAAGCAACCACTTACTTTCTCGAAAGGGAAAGAGTTCAATGGATTATTTGAAACCGTA
Organism: Vibrio sp. SALL6; assembly: GCF_002002385.1. Lineage (NCBI taxonomy): Bacteria > Pseudomonadati > Pseudomonadota > Gammaproteobacteria > Vibrionales > Vibrionaceae > Vibrio > Vibrio sp. SALL6. The sequence goes on along the minus strand of NZ_MQVK01000020.1, from coordinate 15,126 downwards.
CTCGGATCGGACGTCGCCAAACAATTGGGTTACCAGATAGGCAGTGAAATCATCATTGCACATGGTATCAGCGATGTTAGCTTCAGCCGTCACGATAAACTGCCATTCAAAGTTGTTGGTATTTTAGCTCCAACTGGCACACCAGTAGATAAGACGGTTCACGTCTCGTTAGAGGCGATCGAAGCCATTCATGTCGGTTGGGAAAGTGGTGCACGCTTGGGCCCAACACCGGATGCCAAGGTATTACAAGAAAGGGACTTTCAACCAAAACAGATCACTGCCATGTTTGTGGGCTTGAAATCGCGCATTCAAACTTTTGCGTTGCAAAGGCAGATCAACAACTACCCGAAAGAACCTCTCAGTGCCATTATGCCCGGTGTCGCGCTACACGAATTGTGGGGCATGATGTCTGTCGCAGAGCAGGCCTTGATGGCGGTTTCTGGTTTTGTGGTTATCGCGGGTTTACTCGGCATGTTAAGCAGCCTACTGACCAGCTTACAAGAACGACGTCGAGAAATGGCCATTTTACGCGCTATGGGAGCACGCCCGCGCCACGTTTTTTCTCTGCTCATTAGTGAAGCGAGTTTACTCACAGCAGCAGGTATCGTCACCGGCGTTTTGGGGCTGTATGCGATACTCGCCCTACTTCAGCCCCTAATTCAACAACACTACGGTATAAATCTCACGTTAAGCACGCTTTCTGCGTACGAATGGATGCTGCTTAGCTTTGTACAATGCGCCGGTATTGTGATTGGTTTTATTCCAGCCTTCCGCGCCTACAGACAGTCACTCAGTGACGGAATGACCATAAGGATCTAACGATGTGGAAAAAAGTTTTAGCCAGTTGCTTACTCGCGATTGCATTTACGACGCCGGTCATGGCGAGTGATGAGCCATTAACGCTCGACTGGATCGATCTGGTTCCTGAAGCGGAACGTAAGCTGTTCGACAGCGTGGGGATGCCCGCATCTGATCACAGTGGTGGCGCGGCGCAGCAATCAAAAATCGGTAACGTCAGACCAGAACTCAATGGCAGTCAGGTCAAAATCCCTGGCTTCGTGATTCCTCTTGAGGGAGATGCCAACACGGTGACGGAATTTTTGTTGGTGCCGTATTTTGGGGCGTGTATCCACGTACCACCACCACCACCAAACCAAATCATTTACGTGAAATTTCCGAAAGGCGCACCAGTACAGGAACTTTGGGATGTCATTTACGTGGTGGGAACGTTAAAAACCGAAACCATTAACCATGAACTGGCAGAAACAGCGTATGTGATTGAAGGTTCAAAAATCGAAGCCTACGACGATATGTAGTCGTCGATTTCGAGGTACACCAAAGGCGTCGCATCGGCGCCTTTGTCATCTTTAAATGTTAAACAATGTAGCGCGATAAGTACGCTAACACGCCCACATAAAGAATCAAAAGAAACGCTATCGACAGGTGCTTTTTCAGTTTACTTGCTTCCGAGAACTTCATCGCTCCTCCAAAATAACGATAACAATTTTAACAACTCATTATCATTTTGGATAGGCCTATTCCTTCAAAATCTGAGACGCTCTCTCTGGTCGCCTCGCGGATTAAGGTGTAAATTGAGGCAAGCGTCAAACGCAAGCTCTTGGTAGGAAAATACATGGCAGAACCAACGAAACAACCTGTAGTGATTGAACACCAGCCTAATACGCAGAAAAACGGTCACCACGACAAGAAAACGGGTTACATCAAAGACAGTGCGAGCAGAATTAAAAACATCGCTCAATCTCATGGCCTCGACGCTCTGTTGCAAACTGACCCTCCTGCCAAATCCGCATTAGAAAGAGCACAACTGCGAGACCAACGACGCCAAGAGCAAAGACAAAAAAACCTTGAGCAAATCCTAAAACTCGCGCACAGCGCTTGCCGCGATGAAACCGCAGGTGAGCCCGATCAAGATTGGTTGTATCGATTTTTTGATATGGCCCAAGACATCCACAACAGTTCAATGCAGAAGTTGTGGGCGCAAGTAATGAAGCGTGAAGTGACCAACCCAGGTTCCACGTCGATGAAAGCGCTGAAAGTCCTTAAGGATATGTCCCCAAAAGAAGCGCAAACACTACAAAGAGCAGCCTCTTTGGCGTGCAGTTTTGGCGGCGATAACAGTAAAAAGTTATTGATAGGCTATAAGGCACATGGCGGAATATTCAACTTTGGTAAACGAGATACCACCAGCAATCTGAATATGGGCAGCTTTCAATTGCCGTACTCAAGTCTATTAGTATTGATTGAATTGGGGTTACTGCATAGCACAGAACTGGAATCAGGAGAGATCGGCATTGAAACGCCATTGATACTGGCATATCAAGGCAAGAATTTGTCTCTGCAAGTGAATACGAAGGGCATCCGTCTGCTGTACTACCGTTTCACGCCGACGGGTAACGAACTGTGCAAACTGCTTGGCAACAAGCCAAATTCCCAGTACTACGATCAAATGCTCGCCTTGTTAAATCAAAAGTTTAGCGTAAGCACCGAAGCAAGCAGCAGCGTGAACTATACCGTTTAGTTTCGCTCTAGGAGCTTTAGGTCACCTATGATCTAAAAGCTCCTCAAGCATTACACGAGGCTTTTTTCCACCCATGATCCAAAAGCTGAGTTAGCTGATCACACGACGCTGTTTAAGCTCATTCAAACACAACTCAACCAACTCTTCGACGCTCTTCTCGCCTGCTGGCAAATCAATTTCTGGATTGATTGGCGCTTGATATTCTGAATCAATACCCGTGAAATTTGGGATCTCACCTGCTCGCGCTTTTTTGTATAAACCTTTTGGATCTCGGCCTTCGCACACTTCGAGAGATGCATTCACAAACACTTCAATGAACTCACCTTCGGGCAGTAAATCGCGAACGAGTTGACGCTCAGCACGGTGAGGAGAAATGAACGCGGACAACACAATCAAACCCGCATCTGCCATCAGTTTCGCCAACTCGCCAATACGACGAATATTTTCACGGCGATCTTGTTCAGAAAAGCCTAGATCGCTACACAGGCCATGACGAACATTGTCACCGTCCAACAAATAAGTGTGGTAGCCCAACTCAGCTAAACGATTCTCCAGCGCGCCCGCGACGGTTGACTTACCTGCACCAGATAAACCAGTAAACCAAAGCACTGCTGGTTTCTGTTTTTTCAGCTCAGCACGAAACTGTTTATCAACCGTGTGCTGATGCCAGACAATGTTTTCATCTTTTACCGGTGTTTCAGCGGTCATAACGAATCCTTGTATTTATCGGAATTAAAACGGAAAGAAGACCGGTATCAATGTCAGTACCAATACGGAATACACAATCGAAATCGGCACACCAATTCGCACATAGTCGGTCAATTTGTAATTACCTACACTGTAAACCAACAAGTTGGTTTGATACCCGTAGGGAGAAATAAAGCTCGCGCTTGCGCCAAACAATACCGCCATAATAAATGGCATCGGATCCACTCCGTACCCGACAGCCATGCTATAGCCAATCGGAAATGCTAACGCGGCAGCGGCATTGTTGGTCACCAATTCAGTCAGCACCAAGGTCATGATGTATGTGGCCACCAGCGCACCAAATACGCCCCAGCCGTTAAACGCTTCGATAAACATTTCGCCCATCCTGACAGACAAGCCCGATGAAATCATCAGCTGCGCAATAGAGAGCGCAGAGCCCACAATCACCACAATATCAATGGGAAAACGGCGGCGAAGCTCAGAGATTTGCACTATGCCAAACGCAATGAGTGCAATGATGTATACCGCGAGCCCTTTAATGATCGGCACAAGTTCAAGTAGTGCACAGGCGATAACCGCAGCAAAACCAATCAACACAATCGTCGATTTATTGGAGTCCAAACGTGCGCTGGAATCTAAGTCGTGCACTAACACAAATTCTTTACGGTGCGCTCGACGCTCAGATTCGAAACGCTTGCCCGGCACCAGCACTAAAGTATCGCCCGGAGCTAAGGTAATACTGCCCAATCCACCTTCCAAGCGCTCATGCCCACGACGAATGGCGACAACAACCGCATCAAAACGATCGCGGAAGCGGCTTTCTTTCAAGGTCTTATGGCAGAAGGTTGCAGATGAGCTGACCACCACTTCAATAAAGTTTTGACCATTCAAATGCTGTTGCCCAAATAGCGTCAGCCCCGGAATTTCTTGCAAGGTCGCCACACTTTCGACATCACCACAAAACAGCAGGCGATCTTTCGCTTTCAGCACGAAGTCGGGGCCTACTGACGATACCGTCACGCCATCACGAACCACCTCTGCAAGAAACAACTTACGCAGCGCACGCAGATTGTTTTCACTGATGGTACGGCCAACCAAAGGGGAACCTGGTTCAACACGAGATTCAAGGAAATACGGTAAGTCTTCTTGGTTTTGGTCATCGTAACTTGGCAGCAAATAGCTCAGCGGAATAAGAATTAAAAGACCACCAGCTAAGACAGCCAAGCCAATCATCGTCGGAGTAAAAAAGCTTAGACTCGGTAGCCCTGCATCTTCCACAAAGCTATTAATAATAAGGTTGGTCGAAGTACCAATAAGCGTTAATGTGCCGCCAAATATCGCCGCGTAAGAAAGTGGAATCAGTAGCTTAGAAGGCGCGTGCTGTTGATTGCGTTTAATCGCACCAATCAAAGACACAACAACGGCCGTATTGTTGGTAAAGGAAGACAGTAAGGCGGTCGATAACCCAAGCTTGGCGATCACACTGCCTAAATGACCTTCTGAAATACTACGGCTCACCCAACTGATCAGTAACGTTTTTTCTAATGCACAAGAAGCGAGAATCAGCAGGACCAAAGTTAACAATGATGAGTTGGTAAAGTTCGCAGCAATGGTCGTGGAATCCATCATTCCCGCCATGAAAGCAATAAAGGCTGCACCAGCAAAAACGTAGCTCGGCTTAATCTTAGTCACAAGCAAACAAGTGATAATGCCAAGCAAAATCGCTAATACAAATCCTTGTTCCCACATAGCCTTTCCTTACCAAACAGCTCGAAACGAGCGAAACAAACCGCAACACAACGACAGTGTGTAGAGCGATAAAACAAGTAACCAGAGCAAAGCAAAGCGAAAAAGAGTGCCAGAATGCTCAGTTTTCTTGGGCTTCACTGAACATTCCGGTGTTAGAGGCAGCCTAACCGCATTTCGCACTCGGTTAGGCTGTGAACCTAGACACTAATAACGTCCCTAGGTTTACTGCCATTACTTCTTGAGTAACTGGCTTAGGTCTTTAGCTTCCCAATGTGGGAAGTGTTTGCGAACAAGGGCGTTCAACTCAAGTTCAAAGGCAGATACATCAGCTAAACCGCGTTCAAGCTCTGTTAAGCTTTCTTTCACCATACCAGCACCAACGGTCACATTAGTTAGGCGATCGATGATGATGAAACCACCGGTATCTGCGCAGTCTTGGTAATTGTCCAAAGCTACTGATTCATTGAGCGACCACTCACACAAACCAATGCCATTTAGAGGCAGTTCCGCAGCACCATGTGTCGACAAGTTATTGATGTCGTATTGGTGACGAATCGACTCTACGTGACCAACGGTCTTCTTACCTGCAATCTTGATGTCGTAATCACGACTAGGTTGCAACGGCTGCTCAGTCATCCACACCACATCGGCAAGCAAATGGTTGGTGGTTTGCACTTGCGCGTTCTCAAGCACGATCAAATCACCACGGCTGATGTCAATTTCATCATTCAGAGTCAGCGTAACGGCTAGACCAGCTTGCGCTTCTTCAATGTCGCCATCAAAGGTCACAATGCGAGCGACAGTCGACGTTTTACCGGACGGCAATGCTTTAATAGCATCACCGACTTTCACAGAGCCAGACGACACCGTGCCCGCAAAGCCACGGAAATCAAGGTTAGGACGATTCACGTACTGAACAGGGAAACGGAATTCACCCGCACCTTTTTCGTAGTCCACATCCACCGTTTCTAGCAACTCAAGCAACGATGGACCTTCAAACCAGTTCAGGTTCTGTCCTTTATCCACTACGTTGTCGCCTTCCAGCGCTGAAATCGGGATAATTTGAATATCAATATCGCCAGTTAGATTTTCAGAAAACTTCAGGTATTCATCACGAATTTCTTCGAAGCGCGCTTGTGAGTAATCCACCAAATCCATCTTGTTGATTGCGACAACAAAATGTTTCAAGCCCAATAGGTTTGAAATGAAAGAGTGACGACGCGTTTGATCCAAAATGCCTTTACGGGCATCCACTAAGATCACCGCTAAATCACACGTCGATGCGCCTGTCGCCATATTACGCGTGTACTGCTCATGTCCTGGGGTATCAGCAATGATGAACTTCCGCTTCTGCGTCGAGAAGTAACGGTAAGCAACATCGATTGTGATGCCTTGTTCACGCTCAGCCTGCAGACCATCGACAAGCAACGCCAAATCTGGCTTTTCACCCGTCGTACCAACGCGTTGGCTATCTGAGTGAACCGCTGCTAGTTGGTCTTCATAAATTTGTTTTGAATCATGGAGTAAGCGACCAATCAGGGTGCTTTTCCCATCATCCACAGAACCACAAGTCAGAAATCTAAGCAGAGACTTGTACTGATGTTGTTTTAAATAGCCTTCGATACCAAGCTCGGCTAATTGAGCTTCAACTGCACTGTTCATTCTCTTTCCTTAGATCTTTTAGAAGTAACCTTGACGTTTCTTGAGTTCCATCGATCCTGACTGATCGTGGTCGATCGCGCGGCCTTGACGCTCACTTGAGGTCGCCACCAGCATCTCTTCAATGATGCCCGTCAGCGTATTCGCTTCAGATTCAATCGCACCTGTCAGTGGATAACAGCCCAACGTACGGAAACGCACGCTTTTCTCTTCAATTACTTCACCCGGTTGAAGCTCCATACGGTCATCATCCACCATGATCAGCATGCCATCGCGTTCGACAACCGGACGCTTATCGGCAAGATAAAGCGGGACAATTTCGATGTTCTCTAGGTAGATGTATTGCCAGATATCAAGCTCGGTCCAGTTAGAAAGTGGGAACACTCGAATGCTCTCGCCTTTATTCACTTGACCGTTGTAGGTTTTCCAAAGTTCTGGACGTTGGTTTTTCGGATCCCAGGTATGGTTCTTGTCACGGAACGAATACACTCGCTCTTTTGCGCGTGATTTTTCTTCATCACGACGAGCACCACCAAAAGCAGCATCGAAGCCATATTTGTTTAGCGCTTGCTTAAGACCTTGCGTTTTCATGATGTCCGTATGCTTTGACGAGCCATGAACAAACGGGCTGCATCCCATTGCGATGCCTTCTGGGTTCTTATGAACCAAAAGCTCAAAACCGTATTTTTCCGCAGTACGATCGCGGAATTCGATCATTTCGCGAAATTTCCAATCGGTATCCACATGCAGCAGCGGAAATGGGATCTTACCTGGGTAAAACGCCTTACGCGCCAAATGCAGCATCACTGATGAATCTTTACCAATCGAATACATCATGACTGGGTTATCAAACTCAGCAGCAACTTCGCGGATGATATGAATACTCTCCGCTTCGAGTTGTTTAAGGTGAGTTAAACGTTGTTGGTCCATGTTTTGTATTTCCTTTTTAAGCTTGAAGGCGCGTTACGTCTCTAATCTTTGGACTGAAATTATATGGAGTTGGCAATAGCACTTTTGTTGAAATCAGTACTAGACAAAAACCAATCTAACTTTTGAGACAATCGCACTACCTCTCCTACGACAATCAAAGATGGCGCCTGAGCTTCCTTCGATAAATCAGATAGTTGGGAAAGCTCTCCCGTAAAAACTTTTTGCTGAATTTGCGTACCGCGCTCGATAATAGCAATCGGAGTTGAAGCCGCTCTTCCGTGCTGAATGAGCTGATTCTGAATATAGTGTGATTTCATGAGTCCCATGTAGATCACTAAAGTCTGATTACCACGAGCCAGTGTTGACCAATCCATCTCATCACTTTCTTCTTTCAAGTGACCAGTAACAAAAATGGCCGATTGAGCATAATCACGGTGCGTCAACGGAATGCCAGCATATGCTGTTGCTCCTGCTGCGGCAGTAATACCAGGCACCACTTGAAAACGAATGCCAGCATCAGCCAACACTTCTAGCTCTTCTCCACCGCGACCAAATACGAAAGGATCACCGCCTTTTACTCGTACTACTCGGTATCCTTGCTTAGCAAAATCAACCAAAAGTTGATTTGTCTTTTCTTGCGGTACACTGTGGTGCCCTGCACGCTTGCCAACACAAACTAAAATCGTATCGCTTGGGATCAGCGCCATGATCTCTTCAGACACCAAATAGTCGTACAAGACCACATCCGCCTGTTGTAAACAGTTCAGTGCTTTAATGGTGAGAAGTTCAGGGTCGCCAGGGCCAGCACCAACCAATGCAACTTCGCCTGGTTTGAGTGACTGCTTTACAAAACGAGTGACGCCAGACACTTGGTTGTCAGAAACCAACCTCGGCTTTTGTACAGGTAAAGTAGTGACTGAATCGTTCGTTGCCATGTGCTTGCTCATCGTCCATTGATATTGTGATGCAGGCATTATGGCGGGGTGTTTTTATTACCTGAAATTCTAAAATTTCATTTTTTATTCAAAAATCTGCTAAGAAGTTTTTGTTTGGTCTCATTCAAAATCGTGAAAAAGTCGGCGTTTAATATGAAAAGGGTTCAGTAAAATGTCGTTGATTCACAGTTTTCTGCACCTTAATCATTAAGTTGCATTAAAATTCGTTACACTCGACTTCCTATCCCATTAAATTGGAGCACCTCATGAAAATGGCAGTTAATCCTATTTCCGTCGCAGTTTTGAGTAGCATGTTGACGCTTGCAGGGCCAGCAATGGCAGACACGATCAAGCTTCGCATTATTGAAACCACTGACATCCACACCAACGTGATGGATTACGATTACTACAAAGACCAACCATCACAACAAATTGGTTTGAGCCGCGCAGCCACATTAGTTAAGCAGGCAAAATCCGAAGTGGAAAACAGCGTGTTGGTCGACAACGGCGACTTAATTCAAGGTAGCCCGATGGGTGACTACATGGCAGCAAAAGGCATACAGGCTGGAGAAGTTCATCCTGTGTACAAAGCCATGAACCAATTGCACTATGATGTGGGGAATATTGGTAACCATGAATTCAACTATGGTTTGGATTTCCTACAAAAGACGCTGGCCGGCGCAAACTTCCCCTACATCAACGCCAATGTGTTTGATAAGAAAACTGGCGAGCATTACTTCCAACCCTACCTGATCAAAACACACAGTTTTAAAGATACCGATGGCGAAGTTCATCAAGTAAAAGTGGGTTACATCGGGTTTGTTCCACCGCAAATCATGGTTTGGGATAAGAAAAATCTTGAAAGTAACGTGGTTGCCAAAGACATCAAAGAAACTGCAGAGAAGCTGATTCCGCAGATGAAGAAGGAAGGTGCGGACATTATTGTCGCGATTCCGCATTCAGGGGTTTCAACCGATCCATATAAACTAGGTGCGGAGAACTCGGTGTACTATTTAACGCAAGTAAAAGGCATTGATGCCATTGCGTTTGGTCACTCTCACGCGGTCTTCCCAGGCAAAGGATTTGAGAATCTACAAGGCGTAGACAACAACAAAGGCACCATCAACGGTGTCACTGCCGTCATGCCTGGCCGTTGGGGTAGCCACGTGGGAGTCATGGATCTGGTCATCGAGCAAAAAGACGGCCAATGGCAAGTAGTGGAAGGACAATCTGAAGCTCGACCAATTTTCGACAAAGCAACTAAGAAATCGCTTGCAGAAGCAGACCAAGGCATCATTAAAGCACTCGAAGACGATCACAAAGGCACCCGAGAATTCGTTAACCAACCAATTGGTAAAGCGAATGACGTGATGTACAGCTTCTTGGCTTTGGTGCAAGACGACCCAACAATCCAAATCGTTAACCTTGCACAAAAAGACTACGTTGAACGTTTCATTCAAGGCGATCCAGACCTTGCTGACATTCCAGTTTTGAGCGCGGCAGCGCCGTTTAAAGTGGGCGGACGTAAAGATGATCCGAACGGCTTCACTGAGGTAGAATCTGGCCAACTGACTTTCCGCAACGCCGCCGACTTGTACCTATACCCAAATACGCTCGTCGCAATGAAGGTGAAAGGCAAAGAAGTACATGAATGGCTAGAGTGCAGCGCGGGCCAATTCAAGCATATTGATGTCAATACGACTCAGCCACAATCGTTAATTGATTGGGATAACTTCCGTACGTACAACTTTGACGTGATTGATGGTGTGGAATACCAAATCGACATCACTCAACCACCGAAGTACGACGCGAGTTGTAAAGTCATTAATCCGGACTCCCAGCGTATCGTGAATCTGACTTTCAATGGCAAACCAGTTGATCCGAAACAAGATTTCATCATCGCGACTAACAATTACCGCGCGTACAGCAATACCTTCCCTGGCACGGGTCCGAACTTCATTGCATTTGACTCTCCAGACGAAAACCGTTCTGTGGTTGCTGCGTACATTTCTCGCGTGAGTGAGGAAAAAGGCGAAGTCACGCCAAGCGCTGACAATAACTGGTCGTTCGCACCAATTAAGTCAGACAAAAAACTGGATATTCGCTTTGAAACCTCACCGAGCGAAAAAGCTTCGCAGTTTATCCAAGATAAAGGCCAATACCCGATGAAACGCGTTGCAACTGACGAAGTGGGCTTTGCGATTTATCAGATCGATTTAAACAAATAAGCGACTCCATGTTCAAACTAGCGGCTCCTCAGTGAGCCGCTTTTTGTTACTGCGCAAAGCAGTTAAGATAGTTCAAATGCGCTAACCCTTTCACTGCAGATAACCTTCATGCAAAACGACGTATTTTTCGATCTCACTCAACATGGCTTTTCAGAAGACGAAGCCTCACAACTCATGGTCTATGGACAAGAGTTAGAATTACCCACTAGGCACATTCTTAGCCATCAAGGTGAATTTAGTTCTCACATCTACTTCATTCTGGAAGGGTTATGCCACGCAAGCTATCTCACAGAGAAAGGCAAGGAATTCAGCAAAGAGTTTTATTGGGAAAAGGACTGGGTGATCGGCTTTGAAAGCGTGATAAAAAGTCAACCTTCACCGTACTTATTGGAAACGCTGACCGCATGTCATTTATTCTGTTTGCCTATCGAGGCATTGCATCAATGGCGCGCCGAAAAGCACTCAATTTACCTAAAATTGCTCGAAACGCAGTTGATGAACAAAGAGAATAAAGAACGTGTTATGCTGTTGTATTCGCCTGAGGAACGTTACCAGCTATTTTGCCACCACTACCCAGATTTAGAACAACGCATTACCGATAGCCAAATTGCGGCTTACCTCGGCATTACAGCTATCAGCTTAAGCCGTATTAAAGCGCGTTTAGCAAAAGACAACAAATAAGAGACGCACCAAACAAAAAAGCTCTTCCAACGAAGAGCCTTTGTTCAATCTAATGACTTATTTAAGAAGACGCGCTCGGAACTGACGCCCTTTCATCTTCCCCGTACTGATAATTTGCAGCGCTTTCTTCGCGGCAGACTTTTCTACAGCAACGTAAGAACGCACAGGGAACAAATGAATCTTGCCCACTTGCGCACCTGGGATGCCATTTTTGCCAGTCAAACAACCAAGAATATCGCCAGGACGAACTTTTTGCTTCTTGCCGCCATCAATGTTGATGGTCACCATCTTCGCTTGGTATGGCTGCTGATTTGATTTCGCTGGCAAGGTCGCGGGTACCACATCCATCTCTAAGTACTCTTCGATACGAGCAACACGTAGACCGTCTTTTTCGCCAAAAAAGCTGAGCGCCAAACCTTTACTGCCTGCTCGGCCAGTACGGCCAATACGGTGCACGTGTACCTCTGGGTCACGAGACAGCTCAAAGTTGAACACAGCATCAAGATTGTCCACATCCAAACCTCGTGCCGCCACGTCCGTTGCCACAAGAATAGAAACGCTCTTGTTCGCAAATTGCACCAGTGCTTGATCACGTTCACGCTGTTCAAGATCACCGTGAATATCGATCACGCTAAAGCCGCGATGGTGTAATTCATCCGCGACATTTTGCACTTCTTTCTTCGTATTACAGAACACCACCGCCGACTCTGGTTGGTAAGTCAGAAGAAGATTGGCTAGCGCCTCATCACGCGCTTCAGTTCCTTCTACTTTGTAGAAGTATTGAGCAATGCTGGAAGTATCGTGAGTCGATTCAACCTTGATCATCTCTGGCGATTTCATAATACGCTGAGCGATTTTCTCGATCTTCTCTGGGAATGTGGCGCTAAAAAGCAATGTCTGACGCTGTTTAGGCGCCGCATTAATAATTGCATCTAAAGCATCTTGGAAGCCCATTTCTAGCATACGATCGGCTTCATCCAGCACCAATGTATTCAACTCTTCCAAGTTAATACGGCCTTTCTCAAGGTGATCCAGAATACGCCCCGGAGTACCAACAAGGATATGTGCACCATGCTCTAACGAACCAATTTGCGGTCCCATCGGCATACCGCCGCACAACGTAAGTACTTTAATGTTATGGATACCACGCCCTAGCGTTCGAATTTCTTTAGCAACTTGATCCGCCAGTTCGCGAGTCGGACACAGCACCAAAGCCTGCACGCGAAATCGTTTTACGTTTAGATTTGATAGCACGCCAAGACCAAACGCCGCTGTTTTACCCGAGCCCGTTTTACCCTGACCAATTACGTCACGCTGATTCAAAATCGCCGGTAAGCTTAACGCTTGAATTGGCGTCATATGGGTGTAGTTCAATGAATCCAGCGTTTCTAGTAGCGCTGGGTTCAGGCCTACTTGGTCAAAAGTTTGTTTGCTCACAGGGAAATATCCTCAGGTGGGATGAAAAAGAGGGCACATTATCGCCAGATTTTCTGGGAAGACCAGTGAAAATTAACCATTGTTAATGAGTATTGAAACAAAAGCGAGTACATTCAGGCACTCTACTATCATTATGGACGACGGACATGACCACTTGGATCACTTTGCCTTTTGCTCAACTAACTACCTTACAACTGTATGAGATGCTGCGCTTACGCGTCGACGTGTTCGTCGTCGAGCAAACTTGCCCGTACCCGGAGCTAGATGGTAAGGATATTATTGACGGCGTTCATCACCTACTCGGCTACCACAATGATGAATTAGTTGCCTGCGCTCGGCTTCTGCCAGCTGGAACCACTTACGATAACGTCAGTATTGGCCGAGTCGTAACCAAACAAACAGCCCGAGGTGGTGGCTTAGGCCATCGGCTAATCACACAAGCCATCCAAGCATGTTCTACGTTATGGCCCGAAAAAACCATAGACATTGGTGCACAAGAACATCTTATCGATTTTTATGCTCACCATGGATTTGAAGTTATGTCTGACAGTTACTTAGAAGATGGAATTCCACACGTAGACATGCGCAGGAAGCATTCGACTCAATAAACCTCTACAAAACTGCAATAAAAAAGACGCGAGATGATCGCGTCTTTTTTAAATCTACAACGGAAACTATTTGTTTCTGCCGAAGCTGCCATCCGATAGACGGAAGAACATAACCGAATGATCGCTCTTTTCCAGTTGCAACATATCTAACTGGCCGTTTTCTGAGAGTTTAAAACGGATGAGTTGCCCCTGCTTGATATGGCTCAGTGGCTTATCGCTTCCTTCTATTTTTACTAAGGCGCTAAGGTCAGCCATAGAAAGCTGATTGTTGCGAAAAACTTGAGCTAACGTATCACCATTCTTCACATGGTACTCTTTCCAGTCTTCTGACTTAGGCCCCGAGTTTTGCGACGTACGTTGCTGACTTAGGCTTTGCGCATTTAACTGGATCGCAACACGCTGGCTATCCCCTTCACCCTGCGGTTCGACTAACGGTTCCGTTTTTTTCGGTAACGGTACAATCAGAAGTAGAAGTAATAATGGCATTAACACCATCAAAGCTCGTTGATGGAATTTAGGTAAGCGCTGCCAAAATGCCTTGATTGGTTCTACACGTTCCAACCACTTACTTTTGTTGAACGGCTGCTTCCAGTTGATAGCAGCGAACTTTTGTTTGACCAACTCGACGTAGTCGACTTGCTGCTTTTTCTTTCTGCGACGATTCATGTTGATGTGTCCCTTAATACTTCTACTACCAGTATAAAAATACCAGCGCGGAGAGTATATGGTTTTGACTAAAGTAAAATGGAATTTGGTTTAAATTAGCAGAAATTTCACTTGGAGTAAGAGATAAGTCACACGCTGACTGGTCAGATAACGCAATCACCAGCAATTATTTAAACCTAAGCTCGAAACTGATATCCTGTTGCCTTTATCACTCCTAATAAGAGCGACATTCATGTCTGAAATTAAATTTGAAACTGCAGAACAAAAAGCAAGCTACGGCATTGGTCTGCAAATGGGTCAGCAACTAGCAGGCTCTGGTCTGGAAGGCCTTAGCGTTGACGCTATCGCTGCGGGTATCGCAACAGCATTGACTGGCGAAATGCCATCAATCGAAATTGACGAAATCAACAATGCACTGCAAGAGCTACACACTCGCGCAGAAGCAGCTCGTCAAGAAGCAGCTAAAGCAGCAGCAGCTGATGGTGAAGCATTCCTAAAAGACAACGCTCTACGTCCAGAAGTTAATGTTCTTGAATCTGGCCTACAGTACGAAATCATCAATGAAGGTACTGGCGAAATCCCAACAGCTGATAAATCTGTACGTGTTCACTACCACGGTGAACTAACAGACGGCACAGTATTCGACAGCTCTGTATCTCGCGGCCAACCAGCTGAGTTCCCAGTAACTGGCGTAATTAAAGGTTGGGTTGAAGCTCTACAACTAATGCCTGTAGGTTCTAAGTGGAAACTATACATCCCACAAGACCTTGCGTACGGAGAACGTGGCGCAGGCGCTGCAATCCCTCCATTCGCAGCACTAGTATTCGAAGTTGAGCTACTAGACATTCTATAATTGAGACTTTTCTCAATGACCTACATAAAGCGGCGCATTAGCGCCGCTTTTTTTATAAAATAATAGAAGTTATCAGTCAGATGACCTAAAAAAAATAAATACAACAAATAAGTTAAAACGCTCAACCGTCGGA